>NZ_BAABIQ010000033.1:0-106568 GCF_039542865.1 Olivibacter ginsenosidimutans
CGACCGCCATGATCTTAAACGAATCATCAAATTTTCTATGCATCTCTACAAATTTAAAATTACTCCTTAAATCTGTCTCGCTCTAAAGGTAGCAACTCCAGTATTTACCGTTTCACACAAAGCGGCATTTATGAGCATATTGACTTTGCTTTTACCGGAACGACTTCAAACGGGCGTTTTACGGCACAGTTTAAGTTGCCAGAGGCAATCGGCCTGCAAGCTCGTTATTATTACAATAGGCCAAATGCTACCATGCAGAGCCGTATAAGAGCGATGCATCGAGTTGATTTTGGCCTGAATAAAAAGTTGTTCAACGATAGGTTAGCACTGACTGCCGACGTAACCAATGCCTTTGACACCCGTCGATACCGCAGTGTCGTCACCGTTCCGAACTACACTATATCCAGCATGAGCCGATTCAATGGTGCCCGTTACCGGCTAAGCCTAAGTTATAAGATCGGTCGTGAAGGTCAGTCTAGGCAGGCTAAGGCCAGTAATAGGAACTAAAAGATGAATGCTCATCAATCGTTGTGGTTTAAGTAGTAAAATAGTACTTTTGGCCTTTCTCTTTTAACCATGGTAAGCATGAAAAAAAATCTGGTTCTGGTCGTTTGTTTTTTATTTTTTTTTCAATGGGCTCATGCACAGGCACCTGGTTGTGCTTTTACTAATCCATTAATACCATCCGGTGCAGATCCGTACAGTACCTATTATAAGGGATATTATTATTATACCAATAGTGTTGGAGGCGATCGTATCATTCTGAAGAAAACTAAAAGCTTAGCCGACTTGAAAAATGCGGAGACTAAAACTATCTGGATGCCACCCCCGAACACCATGCATTCTAAAGAATTATGGGCCCCTGAAATTCATCACATTGATGGTAAATGGTATGCTTATTATGCAGCAGATAATGGCGACAATAACCATCACCGGATGTATGTGCTTGAAAACGTATCGGAAGATCCATTTGAGGGTGAGTGGGAATTTAAAGGTAAGCTAGCTACGCCTTCTGATAAATGGGCCATTGACGGCGATGTGTTTCGTTATAAAGGACAATTATACATGATCTGGTCGGGCTGGGAAGGTGATGAGAACGGTGAACAAGATATTTATATCGCGAAGATGAAAAATCCGTATACGTTAGATGGCGAGCGCGTGCGGATATCTAAACCGACGTTCGATTGGGAAAGGCAATGGAAAGGTGGCCCGGAAGTATACGTGAATGAAGGCCCACAGTTTTTGCAGCATGGTGATGATCTATTTATTGTTTACTCGGCCAGTGGCTGTTGGACAGACCATTATTCATTAGGCCTCTTAAGACTGCAAGGCGACAATTTGCTAAACGCTGGGCACTGGAAAAAGTATCCGTTACCCATATTGGCCACCTCAAAAGAGAACGGTGTATATAGCCCCGGACATAACTCCTTTTTTAAATCGCCAGATGGAACGGAAGATTGGATTCTTTACCATGCCAATAGTCATCCGGGAGACGGATGTGGCGGAAAACGTTCACCACGTATGCAGCGCATGAGTTGGAATACCGATGGCACGCCACATATTGGTACGCCTGTTTCAACTCAGGAACAATTGCAAGTTCCTTCGGGTACTAAATGAGTTTGGTGCTATTCTTCATCGTTAGCTTCCCATAATTCAATTTTGTTGTCTTCTATATCAAGGATGTGAACGAATTTTCCGTAATCGTAGGTTTCTATTTGATCTAATACCGTTACTCCCTCCTTTTTTAACTCTTCTACAAGGGCCTCCATGTTTTCAACCCGGTAATTTATCATAAAGTCCTGTGATGAGGGTTCAAAGTAATTGGTTTTATCGGGAAGTCCATAATGTATATCCTTTCTTTGTTGAGTCTGCTTCTTGTGGCCATTCAAACTTGGCCCCATAAGGATCTGTGTCTAAACCAAGATGTATGTTATACCATTCCTTGATTTTTTCTGGCTGTTACGCGTTTCATCCTAGTTTGTGTTTTAGTTGTTTTTTGCCAAAAGTAAATGAAATACGAATTATAAATAAGCCGAGTAAAAAAAACAAGAATAACCCTGATTACTCAGCTTTCAATGTTTTTACCGGATTCATCCACGCGGCTTTTAACGATTGAAAAATTACAGTGAGCAACGCAATTGTTAGGGTAAATATACCTGCTAAGGCAAAGATCCACCACGCGATATCAACTCGGTAAGCAAAGTCCTGCAACCAACAATTCATGATGTACCAAGCTAATGGAACGGCGATGATAAATCCGATAAATACCAGTTTGATATAATCTTTGCTCAATAGACCTACTATTCCCGGAACGGTTGCTCCCAATACTTTACGTATACCGATTTCCTTCATACGCTGTTGTGTGGAATAGGCGGCTAATCCAAACAGCCCTAAAGAGGCAATAAAAACGGCCAGCAGTGTAAATGAGGCAAACATTTCTCCTAGCCTTAAATCACTTTTATACAACTTATTGAAATTATCATCGAGAAACTGGTATTCAAAAGGATATGGGGTAACGCGCTTAATGGCATTTTCAAACAGTGCTACGGTTCCCTGCAAGTTCTCAGGCCGGATTTTTGCAGCAATATAGCCGCTAGGATCTCGATTAAGGGTTAGCACGAGTGGTCCTAATGCTTGGTGGATGGAATTAAAATGAAAGTCTTTTACCACACCAATGATGGTTCTCCTCCCACGCCCGTCTGAATAATCAAATTCTTTACCAATAGCCTCTTTTGATGTCCAGCCTAATGCTTTTACTGCCGATTCATTGATAAGCGCAGTGGGAGCACCTAACGTGTCCGCTCCGAACTGGCGGGAAAATCCACGTCCAGCAACCAGTTGGATTCCATAAACGTTAAGAAAATCATAATCAATACTGGTGGTATTCGTTGGCAGAAGGTGATCTCCGCTTCCCTCCCAGCGAGACATGCTTTGCATGGTCATCACAGTGGTAGGCAAGGATTGCGAATAACTCATGGCTACAACATGTGGATTACGTAATAACTCTTCACGGATGGCGGCGTATTGCTGGCTAACATTCTTATCATTAACTTTTATGGTAAGAACGTGCTCGCGATTATAGCCTAACTGCTGATGCTGCACAAATTGCATTTGTTTATATATAATAAAGCTCCCAACCAACAATGTGATGGAAACGGCATATTGTCCAACAGTTAATATACGCTGTAGGGTAAAACGGCTGGTGAGTCCCACCTGCTTACCTTTAAGTACCTGGACTGGTTTGAGCCTGCTCATGAGTAAAGCTGGATAGCTACCTGATATAAGACTTACCAACAAAGTCAGTACGAGTAAACCGGGTAATAGCAAAGGATTGGCTAAGTAATCCATTCGTATAGGGCGTTCCATCAGCTGGCTAAATGAAGGTAGCGCGAAATGGACCATAGCTATGGCTAATATGAGCGCTAAGAAGGTCATGATAAGCGATTCTCCCAAAAATTGACCGATAAGCTGCCAGCGCCATGCCCCAGCTACCTTTCGTATACCTACTTCTTGGGCTCGTCGAATAGAACGAGCCACGGCCAGGTTAGTATAGTTAGCACAGGCAAGCAATAACACGATAAAGCCAATGGCTAAAAAGAGGTATACATATTTGTCGTTTCCGCTTTTTTCAAATGCAAAAGTAGCCAAGTGCTGCGATTTAAGGTGAATGTCTTTCAAGGGCTGGAATAAAAAGGTCATGCGGTCCTCCGGTCTCCAATCAGCTAAGTTTTTATCAATATACCTGCGCATTCCTTTCTCTACCTGTTTGGCATCTACTCCCTTAGCTAAGACCACATAAGTATACAATCCATTATTGTACCAAGGTTCTTTGGAGACACAGTCTTGATAATACGGATCGGACGATGCCGGGAGGATATAACTAAAGGTTAGATGAGAAGTTTCAGGCACATCGGCTATAATACCAGTAACGATATGTGGATATTTATCTTGATACATCAATGTCTGACCAATAGGTTTTTTTGCGCCAAAGATCTTTCGCGCTAATGAGGCTGTAAGGACAATGCTGTTAGGGTCTTTTAGTGCTGTCGCTGAGTTCCCCTGTAGAAAAGGAAACGTAAATACGGTAAAAAAATGATCATCAGCAAGAATTCCTTCTTCGGCAAAATGTTTATCATCCAAGCTTAGCAGCGGGTTAAATGTTGGAAACACGGAGGTGGCAACCTGCACTTCTGGAAATTGTTGTGTGATATTGCCGGCTAAAGCGGGCGAAGTTGCAGCCCAGTATTTTACTCCATTGGAGCCCGGACGGCGCTGTATCACGCGATATAGCTGATCTGCATTTTTGTGAAATACATCATAGGAAAGCTCATGCTGCACAAAAATCAGGATGAGGATAAAACAAGCTAAGCCTGAAGCTAGACCCAATATATTAATAAACGAATATCCCAGACTTTTTTTAAGGTTGCGCAGTGCGATCCTAAAATAATTTCTTATCATAAGACAGAAGATTTTATTATCAAAGCAACAAGAACATTGCCATCGGGACCAAACGGCTTATTGGCTACAGTATTGATCTTAGCCGCATTATTAATGTACGTTTATGGACAGTCACTGTACGAAATCGTACAATAAATATGTTGAAATCTGTATTTTCTGTAATATAAAAATGCCTGACTGATGGATGCTATCGTGCTGGTGATCCCTTATGTAGAACGTTTATACTGGAAATTGGCACAAAACACAGAAAAGCATATAAAACCGAAAGACAAAAACTAATATTGTAAAGACAAGTCCTGTCACATCCAGCCATTATCATCATAGGGGAAGTTGTTAACTTACAAGATAATTTATCGGCGCTATACACCTAAGCTGTCAATTAACGCCGCCCCTAAATTCCAAAGGAGACATTTCTGTTTTCTTCCGAAATAGTTTATGGAACGATTGTGGGTATTCGAACCCTAATTTATAGGCAATTTCTCCTACAGACAATTCACTGGCCAGTAAGTATTCCTTTGCTTTGTCAATGACTTTTTCATGAATGTGTTGCTGTGCATTCAAGCCTGTTATAGAACGGAGCATATCGCTTAGGTAATGAGGAGAAAGATTCAGTTTTCTGGCAATAAATTCAACCGATGGAAGTCCGTAATTCAGTGATTCTTCGCGATCAAAATAGTCGTTCAGAAGGTTTTCCATTCGTGTCAGTATATCATGATTTCCCACTTTCCTAGTAATAAACTGCCGTTCATAAAAACGGTTGCCATAGTTTAATAACAATTCAATTTGCGATAACAGAATAGGTTGCGTGTGATGATCAATATGCTGATATTCTATCACTATTTTATGAAAAATATCCAACACGCTCTGTTCTTCCCGCTCGGAAAGATGCAGAGCTTCATTTACAGAATAGGAAAAAAATCCATAATTTCTAATCTCTTGAGCAAGCGAATGCTTGGCCAAAAAGTCGGGATGAAAAATAAGCATACAACCTTCTCCACACTCCCGTTGAAACGTAATTGTTTCCTCAATATCAATGGATTGCACTTGTTTGGGTGCAAAAAAGTTCATTACTCCTTTATCAAAGTCATAATGTTGCCGGCCATAGGTTACTTTTGCGGTTATATTTTTTTTAATGGCCACGCAATAAAAATCTGTGGTAAACTTTTCCCAGATTTTATTTTCCTGCAATTTCATATCCAATACTTGAATCACACTTATTAAAGGGTGAAGCGGTTCCGACAGACCTAACAATCGATGAAATTCAGTTAATGAACGGATGATATACATCATTTTTCTACTAAGTTACAAAAAAACATCCGCCCTAACGACGGACAGATGCTGGTTAATTACGATCCTAGAAATATTTCCCCAATCTCCTTACGGTTGGCCTCATTTCCTATTTCCAAGCGTCTCTTATATAGGGCATGCGCATCTTGACCAGCGATATAACGAACTTGATCTTTTTGGTCTGTAGCTGCCTCATACACCACTTCTGCTATTTGTTCAGGTGTAGAAGCATTCTTCATCATCTCTTCAAAACTGGTCATCAATTTTGTTTCTGTCTCTTGATATGCGGCATGTGTATTCATATCGAGCGATCTGCCGGCGAAGTCTGTATAAATACCTCCAGGTGCTACCGTTTTGACACCAATATTAAACGGCGCCAATTCGAACGACAGACTTTCACTCCATCCTTCCAATCCCCATTTGGTAGCATGGTAAGAAGAGCCTAGAGGAAATCCAATAAGTCCACCAATAGAGGTCGTGGCGATAAACAAGCCCTTTTTTCTTTCCCGGAAATAAGGAATAAATGCCTTGGTGACTCGGATAACTCCTAAAAGATTAGTATTGATCTGGCGAACAAGTTTTTCATCATTGATACTTTCTAAAGTACCCATAAGACCATAGCCAGCATTGTTGAATACGACATCAATGGTGTTCGAAGCGGTTACCTGAGTGACGACACGCTGAATTTGTTCCAAATCGGTAACGTCTAAAGGTAATACCGTAACGTTGTCAAGTTGTATTAGCGCTGTTTCCTTTTCAGGATGACGCATAGTAGCAATGACATGCCAACCATTATGCTGAAATAACTTGGCTGTTGCTTTTCCTAAACCTGTAGAAGCTCCTGTAATAAAAATTGTCTTTTGCATATCGAATGTTTTAATTTTCTAATGCAAAGTTCTATAGAAGCTATAAGGCTGATGTTTCCAAAATAGATTTTATGGTATCCAAAAT
Source organism: Olivibacter ginsenosidimutans (assembly GCF_039542865.1). Classification (NCBI taxonomy): domain Bacteria; kingdom Pseudomonadati; phylum Bacteroidota; class Sphingobacteriia; order Sphingobacteriales; family Sphingobacteriaceae; genus Olivibacter; species Olivibacter ginsenosidimutans. The sequence continues at coordinate 6,697 of NZ_BAABIQ010000033.1, forward strand.
ACTGAAGAACCTTAAATTTCATGTTTGTTTATTTCATGAATATTCAATGCTCGTTACCTGCATAAATCCACATCGATTGGGTATCACCGGCTTTCGTAAAACCCATTTTTTGATAAAACTCGATAGCCCTTCCATCTGCTGTAAGCATTTGCATATGAAAGTCTTTATAACGTGCTTTCATTTCTTTCATAATAAGCTGACCTATGCCCTGCCCTTGATAAGTGGGATGTATCAATAAATGTGGATAGTAAACCACTAAATACCCATCGGAAATGGCATTACCTAAGCCAAGCAACTGATCACCATCCCAAGCGGAAATGAGGGTATGCGAATGCAGCAAAGCTTGATATAATTGGTCGGGCTTTTCAGCAGCGCTCCATCGGTTGGCTTTATACAACTCCAGTATCTGGTTTTGGGGTATATGTTTCGTGTCAGAAATGTTGATATTCATGTTGGTGGATTGTTTATGAACGAAGATAGTGAAAACACCAAACACAAGAAGTAAATGGGGTCATTTAACTAATTTTTCTGAACTTTACATGGTCATAAATTCAAGTAAATTTACCACACCACTAATACCAATAACAATGAATAATGATGTTAAGGCGAATTTATCAGACCAGACAAGCAACTGCTGACATTGTAGCACATATGGATAAAAAACAATAGCTGTAAAATGGTGAATACTGATTTAAAATATCATAATTACCGGATACCTGTACCAGCTGCATATGAAGCGGTGTTCACGCACTTTTATTTTGCAGCAAATAAATCGAAAACCACGATTACCAAAAAACTGCTACCCTCTTTTCAAAAGATTATGTTATTTAATTTTGGAAGCCCTACGATTATACATTCTCCGCAGCGCACTGAAATTATAGTAGAAAAGTGCTTGGTCTTGGGGCCGATAAAACAGGCGTTTGACTATTCATTACTCCCAGACTCCGAAATATTAGTGGCTAATTTTAAGGATGACGCTTTTTACCGATTCTTTGGCGATGCTGCTGCTGGCGTCAATTTACCTATCCATCCGGATGAACTGCTTCATGAAAATTGTTTTACCGCCTTATGGACGGTACTCCATGGTATTCAAGATACGCACGAAAAGGTCGATTTCATTCTTGAATACTGTAAACCTTACTTGAATCCGCAAGGGACTATAGCAACGCAGCTTACCCATATCAGCAACGGAAACTTGAACCCCATAAAAGTGGTAGCGAGCAAGCGTCAGCAGACTGAACGGCATATCCAACAGGAATATAAGCGACAATTTGGCTACACTGCTAAAGAAAAGATGAGGTACCATCGGTTTTTAATAGCCGTTGAGCGCTTAGAGGAGATTGCTTCACATGACGGAAGTGTTAACTGGTTTGAAATTGTGGATGACTGTGGTTATTATGACCAAAGCCAGCTCATTCGTGATTTCAAGTACTATATCGGTATGAGTCCGATGAAATACCTGAAGTTTCAACAGGATATTTGTACAGCCAAACCCTGAGTTCGCTTTCTTACAATTTTGCCCCATACCGGCCAATTACCTTTGCTGTCGAACATACGTTAAGGAAACATGAAACATTTAATCATTTATGCCCACCCCAATCCAGAGAGCCTGAATGGGCAATTTAAAAGTACTTTGGCAACATTTCTTCAGCAGAACGGCAACAATGTTGTCATCAGAGATTTATATGCGCTTCAATTTGATCCTGTTTTTTCCCTGGAAGACATGGCAGGCCAACGTAAAGGGCAAGTGAGCCACGAGATTGAAATAGAGCAGCAATACATTGCATGGGCAGATTGCCTGACATTTATCCACCCCATTTGGTGGACAGGATTACCTGCTATCCTGAAAGGATATATCGATCGGGTTTTCAGTTACGGCTTTGCTTATCGATATGATCAGGGTGTGCAAAAGGGACTGTTGACGGGGAAACAAGCGGTCATCATCAACACGCATGGGAAATCCCATGGTGAATATCGTGCTATCGGCATGGACGTAGCCCTCTCGCTTACATCGGATAAGGGGATTTATACCTATTGCGGATTTGAAATCAAAAAACATTTTTTCTTTGACCAAGCGGATAGAACTACTGCCGAAATCATTGAACAATGGAAACAGCAAATTATTGATGCGTACTGAAATCAGTTTATACGGGTCAAACAATCGAATGTTTATAGTAATTCATACTTTCTTCGTATTTACTTCGGTGATTGACCAGATTTTCACCAGGTTTCGTCAGATTTTCACCAGGTATACCTGATAAAAATCTGGTAATAACCTGTATAATACCTGTAAAACCTTCGAAGAAAGTATAAGGTTAGTAGGTAAACGTTACTTCTGCATCAGGCGCCATTCGCCTAGCTGGATGTCGGGGCTACCCGCATTGGCTGTCACGTTTAGTCGGTAATGCGTAAAGGTGTTTGCATTGTCAAAGGTATAGACGCGGAATTCGTTTCGGTAATTAAATTTCTCTGTTTTACGCGTATCCAATGTTGTCCAGTTCGACCCGTCTTTAGAACCTTGCAATACCCATGATGTGGGATCACGATCCGGCGCATCATTAGCCGATGAAACCAAGTAAGTATTGGCGGATACTGCAGTGCCGAACTGCTGCTGTAGCCAGAATCCGGTTGTGTAACCATTGGCAAAAAATTTGGTTTGGATGTCAAAATCTGAAATCTTCGAAGATCCTTCAGGTGCGGAAGCTCCACTATCGTTCTCTTTGCTGACGGTTACCTTTGCACCAGCGGAGAGGTCTTTTCCAAAAAAGGGATCTTCGTTATTATACTTCAGCGAACCAAACTGCGCCTGTGCTTTGGCAAAGTCGTCTAGCCAATCCGAACCAAAGGCCAATCGCGCTCGAGTGGAGAGGTTTGCCCCTGCTGCTGCGCTCCAGAAGTGCACAAATTCACCCAAGTTCATGCGCCGTTCATACTCATGGCCTACCACTGGATGTGCCTTCTTAGGAAATGCTTCGGCTAGTTTTTCAAAGAAGCCATTCAGCACCTTAGCCTCCTCATGCTGTGTATAGATGGGATAAAACCAATTCCGGAACCAAGCCGTATTGGCCCGCGGAAAATTGTCAGTACCATTACTAAAATCGTTAAACGCATCGTTGAGCTTCTTAGGCCGATTGAGATGTTTATACACGTCGTAAACGAATATTTCCGCCCATTTACTGTCGCCCCAAACGGTAAAGGCAGGCGACTCTACCACATTTTTACTGATAAATTCTACCACGTGGGATATTTCGTGAATGATGGTGTTGGTTTCCCAATTGGTTTGCTTTATCCAGGCATCGGCACCAGAACCGATGTCGATCCCATTACGGTTATCATGGCTATCGTCATAATACATGAAGGGATGCCCTCCCCCATATTTATCCGTATGGAAAATGGCAAATAAGCGGTTGGTCGTATCGCTGGGGCCAAAATCGCCATATACAGAGCGGGTATACGTCCATACACTATCAATAAATGGAAACATCCACCGCGTTGCAACGGTGTCTACATCATCATCAAAATAAACGGCAATACGGTCATTGTAAAATATCCGTTTTACGACTTGTTTATGTTCAAACCAATGCTCCTGCCATGTTTCAGGAGGGGGTGGTAGTGTCAATGCATCATCCGGCTGCTCACCTTCCGAGGATGATTTCTTACAGGAATCGCATAACGAAAGCAGCACAGCGATCATAATCAAGAGGTTTATTTTCTTCATGGTATTTGTTTAAATTATTTAACGTAAAAATTAAACATTTGTTCTTTATACCGCACGGTGAAGATCAATGTCGAGCAATGTTAGTGGTTTATTCGTATTTATGTTATCAAGGATTTTCACGGAAAGAAAGTTGGGCAACTCCTTTATGAAAAAGCAATAGCTATGGCCAAGCAGAGAAAAACTAGGTATATATGGCTGGGTGTTTGGGAAGACAATCAAAGAGCCATACAGTTTTACAAGAAAAATGGATTTATAACCTTTGATAAGCATGTTTTCACATTAGGTAATGATAAACAAACGGATATTATGATGAAATTACAGTTGAATTGATATAAGATTACTGAGCGACTTCAATAATATCTTGATTAAATTTATAGCGATTATCCTTTGCAAAATGGTTAAAAAAACTATTCACATACAGGACTATCTTTATTCTAATTCTTCCAGCTGTTTCAATCTGAAATCATCATTAATCACTTCCCCATTAGGCTTCACTAAGACCAATCTGGGGAGTTCAGAAAGATATAAGATATTGATCAGGTCTTGCTGTGCTTCATTCCGCATCCGATAATTATATTCGAGACCTAAACGCTCCGTATTTTTTTTCCATTTACTGAATTGACTTTCCATCGAGATGGGCAATACCTCAATTCCTTTTTTCTCCAACGCAGGCGCGGCATTTTCTAATTTTTTTACTGTACTTGCCGACGCCTGATCTGCACTATTCCAAAATGATAAAAGTAAATATTTACGATTTTTAAGCGAATCCCATGGAATTTCTGAAAGGCGGGTATCTGTAGCCACTACCTGCTTTTCCAAATCCAATTGCTTTACCTTTGTTTCGATCTGTTCTAGGCGTTTAGCAAGATCTACGCCATATTTGCTTTGCTTGACGGTAGCCGATGCTTGTTCCAAAAGTTTTCGGTATTCCGGTGCATATCGACGCTGTTTCGCAACTCTTGATATCAAGTAAAGGGAACTGATCAAAGGCTTATGCTGGCCAATAAAATCTTCGGTAATAGCAGTTGGGGTTTTAGCAAGCTTTTTCTTTCCTGCCACCTTGATGCACCTGTGCCGCCAATAGCATATTCCTCTGTTTGGCCTTCTTCCTCTGCTTCCTGGGTTGCCAGTGCGCTATGCCAGCTATTGAGTAACTGCTGTTCTTCACCCCCACCTTGAATAGAGAAGTTAACTTTGCTGATGGAACCTACGTGGTTAAAGGGCTTTTGAACAAGCTTAAACTCAACAGAAGGGATAGCCAAAACGGGGACAATCTCTTCCCACGCTAATCCGCTCGTACCCGGTTTTGTAGATTTACCGGCAACTTTTATAAAATATATTTCATGCAGCTTGATAGCTTTTACCTCAAGCGTAAACTTTCCGTTTTTGGGTGCAACTGAGGTTATCGAATCTTTTTCATCATCCCCATATAGGGAAATATTTTCTACCTCAGGATTGGCCGTTTCGCTAGTAATTACCAACGAACCCTTTTTGGGTGTGTAAACATATTCTTGCTTTTTGTCCTTTTCTTGATCATCCTGCTGTTTGCGATGTTGGCATGCTGTTATCGACAATAAGAAGCAAAGCAAAACCAGGAATGGATACATTCTTGAGATTTTCATTAGCATAATATGTTTATTAATCCGCTGTTATCATTTAGCAGCTTCGGATCCTTTTGTGCAGCGTAATTCACGCACGTTTCATATGTTAATATACCATTTAGACAGCATATTGTTTGCTGATTTGGTGTAAGCTACCAATGTCAGGACTCTTGGGTAGAAGTGGTAACCAGCAAAACCAATGTATTCATTTGTTTGTTATGGAATTTCAGTTACAGCTATGAAATATTTCTGATTTATTTATGAAGGTATACGGGCACATCTTATCACGTTATTTTTTCATCATTTATTTGTTGTTCACTTCCATATGCGGATCTGCGCAGGAAGTGCTTGATACGGATACATTGGTGCCGGTAGCGCAAGAGAAAAGGGTTGATACAGCCTCTAATTTTACAACGAAGCTTACGCAACTCAAACAGCGTTTTGGTAAATATGATACCCGCTTTTTGGAGAACATTAATGTAACGTCGCTTGCGAAGGAACTTCAGACTTTAGCGCAACAGCATGTCCAAGCTATACGGCTAAAAGATAGCCTACATGCTGAGGACTTAGCGGATACTCTTGATTTCTTACGGAAATCTACAAAAGAGCGCATTTCGAGGTTGCGTAGCTTTAAAACTACTGTTGCGAATTATCAGACTAGCTTGGAAGTCGTTTCTGATAGCTTGAAACAGCTGGCTGTGGATACGCTATTTCATTTAGAGACCTCCCAACAGCCGACTTCGATAGACGTCAATGCACTAAGTAACCTGCATACAGAAATTCGCCAAAAGGAAATACAAACCACACAAAAACTGGATTCTTTACACCTATTAGTTAGGGATGCGACGCAACTATTATTAAACAACGAATCATTGCTGACAGATCTTTCCGCTAGCCAAGATGAAGTACAGGTAGTAAAAGCGAGAAAAAATGCAAGAAACATTTGGTCGGCACCAGCCACATTTGATAAGAAAAATTTAGTAGGGAGTTTAAAAGCAAGCTATCAAGAATCTAAAGATATTTCCGAATACGTGAAGCAGACCGAATGGACGGGCCGTATATTTTTAGTGCTGCTTAGTATAGCTTTCTTTTACTGGTTATATACGAGAGGTAAACAAGCACACCAATCAACAGAAAGGCGAACAAACTACCGCTATACCAGTGATATTTTAAAAGCATTGGTTTTTCTACTGACACTATTACCCATTTTCAGTGTTTTTACCCCTACCCTGTTGGTGCAGCTTACGCAGTTGTTAGTGGTTATATTGCTCGTGATCGATTTCCATAAATTAATGAGCAAAGCACAACAGCGCGCATTATTTTATTTGTTACTATTTTATGTATTGACTATTCTTACCAATACATTGGTAGATGCTGACCTGATCTTACGCTTATTTACATTATTCCTTAATCTAGCTGCCTTATATATTTGCTATCGGATGCTCAAGGGATCTAGCAGTAGGTACACGAAATTTAAGATTAATAGGTATGCTTTTATGGCGTTGGTCCTTATACACGTGATCGCAATATTATGTAACATCTTTGGCTATGTGGAATATGCTCGCTATTGGAGTATCGGTGGAGCAGTAGCTATTCTCCAATCTATTTCATTAGTAGGATTTTACCATATTGTTGTGGAGGCTTTCGAAAGACAATTCCGCTACGTCAGCATACGTGGGGCAAGCAGCCGGTTCGATAAAGGAAGAACCATGCAAAGTATCAAGAAATTATTAACCTTGATCTGTGCCTTACTGAGTATTATTGTATTGGTGATCAATCTACATAGCGTGCAACAGTTTTTCAACTGGTTGTTCGCTGTATTAGATAAACCAAGACATATGGGCAATATTACGTTTACTTTTGGTAATGTGCTTGTTGGTATTGTAATCATTGCTATCTCTAACTGGTTACAAAAACACCTTGCCATCTTGTTAGGTGATACTGCAGACAAGGGCTATACGCAGGCAGCGGAAAGAAGTAACATTCTTTCGTTGATGCCGATTTTCCGGCTGCTCATTATCGTTGCTGGTTTCCTTATCGGTGTAAGTGCTTTGGGAATCGGTTTAGACAAGCTGACTGTCATTATCAGTGCTCTTAGTGTTGGTATTGGTTTCGGATTACAAAATGTGATCAATAATTTTATTTCCGGTATTATCTTGATATTCGAAAAACCTTTCCGTACAGGAGACTTTATCGAACTGGCTGATAAAAAAGGACGTGTACAGGAAATCGGTATTCGTTCCAGTACGTTATTGACGCAAGAGGGCTCAGAAGTAATTATTCCTAACGGTGATTTGCTTTCTGGCCGTTTGGTTAACTGGACTTTGAGCAAATCGTACAGCAGAACAAGCGTGAGCATTAAAGTTGCTAAAGATACGGACATGGACGTCATTAAGCGTGTCTTGCATGATGTAACCGGCAAAATAGACTACCTTATGGAAAACTCAGAAATAGAAATGCTGTACAATGGTGTGGAAGACAATGCGATAAGGCTGAAATTGAATGCCTGGATTGTACATATTTACAATGAAGAAATATTTAGGAGTCAGCTTATTGCGCATTTGAATCAAGCATTGGCGGCAGAGGGAATTACTATGGTGAGTGTATAGGCTTGTAGCGTATGAGGTGATTTTAACGTATGCTATAAAAACAATGGTTATCATCACTAATCAAGATCCTAAATACTCGTCCCTATGGATATGAACAAATTTCTTTCCCAACTTGCACTTATTATGATAATAAGCGCCAATAGTTTTGCACAAGTAAAATGGAATGTTAACGCTGGGCTAAATTATGCGAATGTTACGGCCAAAGACCAGCATGGTAATAAGGCAAATACATCTTCGGTACCCGGCATCTATTTTGGCTTGGGTGCAGGAATTCATTTATCCGATCAGTTCGCGCTTCAGCCGATGTTGGTATACGCAAAACGAGGCTTTCAACAGAAGGGTTCATCGCATATTGGTTGGGGCAGTGATTTTGAAGCGAAGGTTTCGTATTTGGAACTCCCTATCGATCTCCTATATAGCCCAAGAATTGGCCCAGGCAATCTTTTATTGGCTGCAGGTCCGTACCTAGGCTATGGAACAGGGGGCAAATGGACCACGAGTGGGTCGGTACTCATTGGCGATATCATGATTGATGGAAAGGGAGACATTGCGTTTCAAAACGATAGTTCTTACGGTGATATGAATACCTATGTTTATGCCAAGCCATGGGATTATGGAGCACATTTCAAGATTGGATATTCCCTATTTAATCAGTATTCCTTATCGTTAGATATACAACAAGGCGTAGCCAATTTACAACCGCGCTGGGCCGATTATAGACCTGAAAGTTCAGTAAGGAACCGATCTTTTGGCATCGCTTTGGGTTACCGATTTTAATATCATTTTTCATTATTACCATATCCTTAGGTTATCCGTCTAGGCCTGCCTTGATCGTGATTTATACGTTATGTTCATTATAGCACAGCACCTGTATCAAAACCGAATATACACTAATTAATAGTATATTGATTATCAGTTGATTGAACTGTCTATTGTTAACCCACTGAGATGGTGGTTTATGCAGCGTTGGCTTCAGGATTTTGCAGCTTGGGAGAGAGCAGTTAAGGGGTTAAATAATGAATAAGCTTGATATAATTGAAAAAGAAAGCCTGACGCGATGACTTGACTAGTTAGCTCAGTAGAGAGGCAAATCGCGCGAGCTGTTTAGCCATCGTTTGAGCAGTATCAGCATATTCCATTTCGTATTTTTTCATTAAATCTTCTTTTGGCGTATTGGATTCTTTTGCCTGTTCTTCAGCTTGCACGCTTAAGGTACCATATGGAGGGACAAACATGCCGATACCATTGATAAAATTGGAAATGGTACCAATAATATGTTGGGAACCGTCAGAATCACCCGTAATGACAATACCTACAACTTTATCGGCTAAAGGTGACGCTTTACCAGACATCACGATATCATGCACCTCATCTAGCCGCTCAATTACTTTCTGTGTTTCTGAAGAATGGGTGCCCCACCAAATAGGGGTAGCAAAAATAATCATATCAGCGGCTACCAGCTTTTTGTAAATCTCCGGCCATTCGTCCTCTTCTCCCATATTTGTATAGGTGCCCGGCAAAACAGTATGTACTACTGTTTTTACAATTTCGGTTTCAATTTTTTCAGCTTTTAAATATGGTATGAGAAATTCTACCAACGTCTCTGTATTAGACCTGCTATCTTTCTTTAGCGTCGTTAGCAAAATAAGTGCTTTCATAAGAAATTGATTTATGTAGTGAAATATAAATGTATGAAACCAGCGAAGGTTTTAATGATCTCCTCATTCCGCTCTTTCTCGCAGGAGCAATAGCGGAATTTCTGATTCCTTAATTAATTGTTTGCTAACACTTCTATGAAATAATCCCTCAAAAAAACCATATGCTTTGGGGATTGTGATAATCAGTCCGGCAAGATGATCTTCCGCAAAATCCTGAATTTCATCCACAATATCATCACCTTCGGTATAATGATATTCGGGATGAAATTCATCCAACAAATCATGTATTTTATACTGCTCCGAAATCATATCTGGGTTAAAGCGTTTCCCTTCCAATGCAACATTCAGCACCAACAATTTAGCCTCTAAATATTTCAACCATTGGCCAATAATACTTACAGGTGTACTGCGAGACACGCGTTTGAGGTCACAAGCAAACACAATCTTATCAATCGGTGAAAAACGTGCTTTTTTCGGTACAATTAACAAAGGCACTTTACTTTCTGAAGCCAGATTTATCGTATTACTTCCAACCAATACCTGCTCCAGATTACTCTTCCCTGTGGCACCCACCACTACCATACTTGCACGACGCTGTTCTGCCAGTTGCTCAACACCCAATAACAGGGGCATATCATTCGTAATAAGTTCTATAGACACTGCTGTATTCATTCCTAACGATAAACGAACTTCCTTTTCTAAGGCTTCAAGCCCTTGTAAACTTTGTTCGTGCGCACTTGAGGTGTCAGGTTCGGTTAATGGAATTTCTGTTACCACTGGAGAATTATCATAAGAGTGGTAAAGAACCATACGTTCAATTTGGAGTGGACCTGATAATGCTGCTGCATATTTCGCGGCATTCAGGGATGGTTCAGAAAAGTCGGTGGTGATGATGATCGTTTGCATGGCATTCCTTTTTTATACTAAAGATACACATTGCCGAAACTACTATAAATGTCGACCGTCACAATTAATAATAATTTAATACGCTTTTTTATGTAAAAAACCGTTCCATAAAAATGTGATTAATTTTATATACGCTGAAGTATAAGAAATTCTTAATGAAGAAGCTAGAATGGATGTCCTAATGACCGTTTAGCTATTGATTACTATTCCCTAAAATTATGAGCAAAGGTAACGATCGCAATCAGCATGATTAGTGCCGAAAAAACCATAAGCCAAACACTTACATCATGTCATGCTTAAAAAGGTTAAACGCATGAACATAATCGAAATGAAAAGCAGACCAAATTTGCTAGCATGATGTGCGTGTAAACGTTAACGGGAGGATGTCTAAAAGTAGAAGTCGAAATGACAAATTTTAGACATCCCCCCGTTACCTATACATAAAAACAAATAAACTACTGAGCAACATTGGCTTCCGACATCGCAATGTCGGTTAATTTAACATCTGTTTCCTTTTCCTCATCAAGCGTAGTTTTCAAAAGTTCTTCAGCTTCCGTGTGTTCCATTAGTTTCGCATAAGTCACTAAACAACCATAACTAGCTATTTCGTAATGCTCTACTTTCTGAGCCGCAGCAATTAATGCTGCATCCAGCACTTCACCATCTTCAAATTCTTCCATAATTTCTTCCGCTTCTTTAAGCAAACCTTCCATTGCTTTGCAGTTTTTTGCTCTTGCCGTACTACCAATAGAATCGAATACTTGTTTTAATCGTTCAACGTGTCCTTCCGTTTGTTTATGATGCTCTTCAAAAGCAGATTTGAGGGTTTCGCTGTTCGCTTTTGTCGCCATTTTCTTCAAGCCCTTCAACAATTGCTTTTCTGCACTTAAAACGTCTCTCAACTCATCAACAAACAATTCGTGTAGATGCTCATTAGGCATGTTTCCGTTATTTTTACCTGTATTTGCCATAATTTAAAAATTTGATTATTTTGAACAAAATGTCTATTTCTACTTTTTCAAAGTTTTCATTAATACATTTCTATCAGTATATGATCAGGATTTGTGCCTAATAGCTGTGTTTAGATCAAAAAGCAATATCCTAATTATGAATTGGACCGAAAAACCTATTAAATGCCGATTTGATCAAGGTCTGTTGCCCAAATAAAATAAAAATTACCCAGACATATTTTTTTGGCAAGGTTTTTTCACTGTCCAATTTTTACTAATAACCGCATAGTAAAACAAACGAACCGTTTAATTAAGGCTTTTTATGTCTTTTAGCCACAGTCTCCTCTGCAATCTTGCTTGGTTTATAGGTTTTAAAAGGGGAAGTTAAACGACTGGTAAGGGCCACTGTTACACCGAAAACGAAATGCGCTAGTAACAGATGACCATAATATCTTTTAAACGAAATATGTGGTGTATGGGATGCTATTTTAAAAACTACTTTCCAAATTAAGATTCCAGCAATTCCGCCAGCTGCACCCGAAATGATTCCATCTTTTACGGTTGGTATGGTTGTATTCTGCTTCCAGTATTCTTGAAAAGCCGATGTCATAAGACAACCCATCGTATAATGCATTGCCCAACCGGTTGGATGTGCTAAATTTTTATAACGATGTTTTACCAGTGGCTTAATTAATTTAGCTAACAAGATGGGTTCTTCCAATCGCCTATCTTTAGCAGCGGCAATGGCGTAACTAAAAATGGTCATAGCTGACGTACCAATGGTACCCGGGATTAAAACTTTTTTTATTTCCATTTTTGTGAGGATTTTTATTCGATAAATGCTGAAAATACTTGCTTGTTAATATAACCAAGGTACAATTTAGGATTTCAGCAATTGGATAAGGGTTAATGCATTAAAAGCAGCATACCCCGCTTGGTCATTATCAAAGTATAGGTAGCTATCTTTGCCTTCCTGTTGCCAATTTTTGCACTTTTTAGCCCAATCTTTTAGTATCTTATCGGTATAACTTCCTTGGTACTTATTACCTGGACCATGCAATCGGATATAAACGAAATCAGCGGTTACCACTTCAGGAGATTGATGTCCTGCCAATTCATAAATACAAAAAGCACATCCATGTTTTCTGAGTAACTCATACGTTTCTTCGGTATACCAAGTAGGATTTCTAAATTCAAAAGTAAAGCGGAACCTTTTAGGGAGATAAGCTAAAAAAGTAGCTAAGCGATCGAGGTTTATTTCCCACCGAGGAGGCAATTGAAAAAGTATAGGACCGAGTTTCTCTTTGAGATGATCGGCGTGATGTAAAAACTCGTCAACAGCTTGTTTATCTAGTATTAATTTTTTTAAATGAGAAATATAACGACTTCCTTTCACAGCGAAAACAAAATCGTCTGGTGTAGCTTTGCGCCAATTCGTAAATGTATCTGCGGAAGGCAAGCGATAAAACGAATTATTTAATTCCACCGTTTTAAACTTTTGTGTGAAGTAGCTTAGCTGCTCGGAATCTTTTGTTCCATCCGGATAAAATTTGCCAACCCAATGCTTATAATGCCATCCGGAAGTACCTATCCATATCTTTCCGTGCTGTGTTTTCATACCTTAACTTTCTTCCCCTTCATCAAAATATGCAAAAACTTGTTGACCTATAGCGTCTACTAATCCTTGTTCTACACCATCCATTTTCCAACCACTTTTGGCACAACGAATGATCCCCAAACTTTCGTCATTTAAGGTAATGGATAATTCGTAGCAGAAACCTTTTTGACAGGTTGCAGAAATAGGAATTCCCTCACCTTTATACGACTTGCCTTTATAATCAAATTCGAGTGGAATAGGATCACTTTCGAGCATAGCAATTACTTCTTTCAGAAATTTAATAAGGTGTTTTCGTTGTGTAGGACCTTTAACATTCCATTTATCTTTATCTGCCCGTTTATGAGCCAGTTTAAATTTTAGACCAGACATGGCGGTTGTATAGTCGTTGGCGTTTAACTTCTTTGCTGTTTGATCGGCCAGGATGTACCAATGGTATTCTGTTCCGACAGGAACGCCAGACCCTTCAGGTGCTTGCCCTCTCCTACGTTTGGTCACGGCGTAAGAAATCTCCCAAAGATCAGGTGTAATTTTCGTTTCTTTCCAATCTCCTTGATCATAATCCCAATGATGACCTCTACCGATAGCCATGCCTGTGTATTGCTTACCATCAAAATGCTTAACGGTATTATAAGACTTGGTATAATCCTTTGCCTTCGCTGTCTTTTTTTCTTTCTCTTTAGTGGATGTTGCCATAAATTTAATTGCTATCTACAAATTTGTGAAAGGTGCTTTTTTCTCCATCCGATTTTTCGTCTTGATAGAGAAAATTTAATTGATGCTTGTCAAATTCATCAAAAAATTCATTCCATGAAATTGCTTTCAATTCATCATTGTTTTCACTGTGCTTGGGAAAATGAATCCGCAAAATACCGCCGTTATTGCTTGTACCTGTATCTTTTACCTTAGCGGGCACTCCACCACGTTCTTCTGCCCAATGCCGAATTACTTGATGATCTTTCGTTTCTTTTGATGTGCTCATGATTGAAATCTTTAAGTTGTTTTTTTATATCGTTATCCTTCCACCTGTTGCCGGTATAGTTGCTCCAGAGATGTAACTGCTTTCTTCTGATGCTAAAAACACATGAATCGGAGCCATTTCCGCTGGTTGTCCGGGTCTTCCCATAGGTGTATTCGCACCAAATTTATCGGCGTCTGGCATTGTCGATGGTATTAACGGTGTCCATACTGGCCCGGGAGCCACCGCATTTACGCGAATACCCTTTTTCTGTTCCAGAAAAAGCTGGGCCAAATTGGCCGTAAAGTTTTGGATGGCGCCCTTTGTAGCAGCGTAAGCCAATAATAAAGGCGTTGGCGAATAAGCGTTTACAGACGTCGTATTAATCATGCTGCTTCCTGCTTTCATATGTGGTTCTACCGCCTTACACAAATAGTACATACTATGCGTATTCGTAGCAAATGTTTTCTCCCATTCGCCTGCAGGAATTTCTTGTAAACTGTTTCTAGCCATTTGATAAGCAGCATTATTGACCAAAATATCCACTTGTCCAAATGCTTCTACTGCACGTCGAATAATGGCTTGACAATGTTCTTCACTTCTAATATCGCCTTTTATCGCGATGCCTTTCCTGCCAGCTTCTTCAATCCAATGAATGGTGTCTTGGGCATCTTCATCTTCCACATCGGCTAAATAGCTAATTAAGACATCGGCCCCTTCTCGAGCAAAAGCTATCGCAACAGCTTTACCAATTCCCGAATCACCTCCGGTTATAATGGCTTTTTTACCTTGGAGTTTCCCTGTGCCCCGATACGTCTTTTCGCCATGATCTGCCTTTGGTTGCATCTCCTTCTCTACTCCTGGAACCTCCTGTTCTTGTTTAGGGAATGGCGGGATGGGGTATTTGTCACGTGGATTTTCTTGAATTTGATTGGAATTACTCATCTTTCACTTTTTTAATAATTTTAGTAAAAGGGTTACAAAATTGGCCTTCATTTTATTTTAAAAGCCAATTTCGTCCCTATCATGTTTGTAAACCATTCATTGCTCATTACTAAGGCATGGCTGTCGTATCAATCGCTGTATCGACAGGTGTTGTTGTCGATGTGTCTTCTTGATACATTCCGGTGGTATCTGTTCCATCACCAGCGCCCATACCATCTGTATTATCTCCATTTTGTCGGTTATTACAACCGGCAAAAACCATTGCTGCTATAACAGCTGTAAACATTAATTTTTTCATTGTTGGTTATTTTATATTAAAAATGATAAGATTTTCGATTATTAGGTTAAAAAATCAGGCCAGCTGAAAAATAAGTCCTTATTGATGAATTATTAAGATAAATTTAATCTGGTTAGGTAAAAAGTATGAACAGGAAGTTCCAGATTAAGCAACAGCATATCCAATTATTAGTACAGTAGAGAAAACCACGCCAAAGATCCTTAATGGGTGTTAAACTGCTATAAAATAGTAAAGACATTACCGCCATGTTTCTATTTAATAATTGTCGGAAACTGTCATAACGAATATACTATCATTGAGGAGAAAGCCTTTCCTGCTGAAAAGGACCTTATCTTGGTTCAGCGCTAGATACGAATAGCATTTAGGTCGACGCTGGGTCTGTTTCATCACCTTTTGGTTTATTGGATGAATTTAATTTACTTGCCTGATCGACATTTTGCCATTCTTCTGTATTCTTTGGTACCTCATTCAGCTGATCCTGCTGTGGATCTATTCCTCCTTCGTAAGACCAATTGGCCTTACGCCTATTCCTTTTTCTTTGGAATTCCTTGTTACTCAACGTTGACAAATGTTTACCTTTCTTAATAGCCATCATATCGTGTAATTAATGTACGTCTTTTTAATTGACATAAATTATTCCACTTACATGCGTATTTATCGCAACGTCATCCCGTATTAATACGCTTCTGCTTAAAATCCAAGTAGATATTTTTGAATTGCAATTAAAGAAAACATGTTTCGAGCACCAAGTATAGCTATTATCATTGTCGACAAATCATTTATTATACAGGATTTCAATTTAAGTGCAAAGCGTTTCAACGAATTGAAGGATTACCTTGTAGTAGGCAACAATTTACTGAACCTGTTCCCTCCCATACTAAATGAAGGTTATGGCATTATTAAACAGGGGCTGGCCTTAACAAAAGATACCGAAGGGAGTTACTATGCAGAACAGATCAAGAAATGGGTATATATTACGTTTCAACATACAACAAGCGGATACACCATATGTCTGCACAATATGGAAGGGCTAAAGGAAACCGTAACCCTACATTCTATTTTAAATGCCCAGGAGGAAGAAAGAATACGGATAGCAGAAATTTTACACAATGAAGTGGGGCAATTATTAGCGATTACCCATTTGCAGATTGATCATAATACTCTTGCACAAACAAAAAAATTACTCAAGGAAGCCATTAAGCGCGTACGTACCATTGCATTTGAATTAACGCCAACGATTTTACAGGACTTAGGATTGGAAGGTGCGCTAAAAGATATGGTTAATAAAAAATTGGAGGCACAAAACATAAGTTGTACTATCCAGACAGCTATTCCAGGTGGTACTTTAGGGAGATATATGGATATTATCATTTTTAGGATTCTTCAAGAACTCCTGAATAATATTGTGAAACATGCGCATGCTTCTGCAGTAACCATCAATCTTTTGAAACAAAGCAATGGTATATTCTTAAGTATCCTGGATAACGGAAAAGGTATTAATTTGGCGAAATATCAGGCAGAACAAAACCCTGGCTTTGGTTTAAAGAGCATTAATAAGCGAATTCAGCTGTTAGATGGCATATTTACGATTGCCCCGCAAGAAGGAAAGGGAACAAAAGCCGAAATTTTTGTACCGCTAAGAGATACAGAGGTATTCAACCTTGTTTTTTAAAAGAATAGTTATTCCGAATATGTCTATTGAAATAACTACCTTTTGATTTGGCACGTTTTAGGGACTTATAAACAGACACGGGAACATTAAAATAGGAATAGTTCATGCCAGAAACAAATTTTATTTTTAAAATATGCTGATCTGGATTAAAGTCAAAAGCCGATATAACGGAAGAAGGCATACGATTGGAATTGCGTAAAACAAGAAACAGTAAACCCATGACTTTATGCGTTCTTTTGTAAACACTATCAAAACCATGCCAAAATTCAGCAGAAATAATTTATGCTTCATTAAAATGATTTAAGATAGCAGACTGATTAAAAAGAGTTTACGGAATGAATATTGGAATATTTTTTTAGTATAGCTGAGAAATTGACTCCACATAAGATAAACGATCATGATTTTGATGATAGACAACTGCCCGGACGAATTGACCCAATACGCTGAACTTTTTGAAAACAGTCCTTTCAAAACAGATCATGCGTTTTCTGGGCATGATGCATTGAAAAAAATCATTAACTGTACATATAATCTCCTATTATTAAAAATTCAATTGCCTGATCTGAGTGGTTTAGAAATCGCAGAAACCATTAAAGGACTGAAAAAAGTAGAAGATGTACCTATTTTCTTTATTTCGGACACCCCTTTGAACGCAGCTGATCTAGCTAAGCTTTATCAGCTTGGGGCTTGGGATTGCTTCATCAAGCCTATTGACAAACTGGTGCTATATCATAAATTAAGACATGCGGTTCACCTCCATCAGACTTACGCACGCCTCAGGGTATCAGAACAAACGTTATTGAAAGAATTGACAATATGGAAACAGGTCGAAGAAAATAAAGGAACCATTGCACAATTAAGTATCGCTAAATTCGGTGCTCCGCTAGCTTCCGTGAATAGCTATATATCCCTGGTGTTAGACGCTATTAAACAAGGTAATAGCAAACGAGCGATTGACCTACTGGTAAAAAGCGGTACGCAATTAAAAAAATTGGAAGATTATCTAAAGAACGCAGAAAATCCGCTACCGCAAAAAAGTACTACTACCATCTCTTCATCTCGTACATAGACTATCGGAAAATAAACAAATATAAATACATCCTGTTATAACCATAGGATTTTATGATAGAAACAGAAGAACAAAAAGAGGTATCTAATGCTTTTTTTAAAGAAGCTTTAACGCTATTAAATAGCAGTGGTACACCTTATATGCTTGGTGGTGCTTTTGCTATGTTTCATTATACCGGCATTTTTAGAAATACGAAAGATTTGGACATTTTTTGCAAAAGTAGCGAATGTCCTAAAATATTAAAGCATTTTAGTAAGCATGGATATCGGATAGAGTTTACTGATGCCCGATGGTTAGCGAAAGTTTATAAAGGTGACTATTTCATTGATGTTATATTTGACACGGTAAATAATATTTGTACGGTTGATGAGACTTGGTATGAACGGGCTGGTGTGGGAGAATTTGTTGGCGTACCTGTACGATTCATTCCTCCAGAAGAGCT
The DNA here is from genome assembly GCF_039542865.1 of Olivibacter ginsenosidimutans. NCBI lineage: Bacteria > Pseudomonadati > Bacteroidota > Sphingobacteriia > Sphingobacteriales > Sphingobacteriaceae > Olivibacter > Olivibacter ginsenosidimutans. The sequence continues at coordinate 25,138 of NZ_BAABIQ010000033.1, forward strand.
TATTTGGTGTAAAATCTATGTGCAAAATCGAGAACGAAACGATAATGCAGATATTAACCATACCTTATTAAAATATGGTAAGCAGCTTGATTGGCAGCACCTGTTTTACCGTTTAGACCAGCACTGGCATTTGTTATTGGCGCAAATCCTAACGTTCCAATTTGTCTACCCTGCTGATTATCGTGGCATCATCCCTAAATGGCTTTTTGACGAACTCATGGCACGCGCAAAAGAACAATATGAGCTTCCCGCCTCTCAAGAAAAGGTGTGTAGAGGCCCTTTAATTGACCAAACGCAGTACCAAATCGACATTAAATCCTGGAATTACAAAACATGCACGATAACAACGATATAAAGTATGGTTAAAAAAACAAAAACAACTCTGGCTGCTTTAGCAGATATCCATATTAAAATGAGTGATAAAGGTCGCTGGACAGATTGCTTTCAGGAAATATCTAAACGAGCAAACATCTTACTTATTTGCGGTGATTTAACCGATACGGGAGACGAAGAGGAAGCACAGGTATTAGCAGATGAGTTAAAAGCTTGCACCATACCAGTACTTGGGGTATTGGGAAACCATGATTATGAGAAAGGGCGGCAAAAACGCATTCGACAAATCTTACAAGAAGCAAATATGACGCTACTGGATGGAGAAGCAGTTGTCATAGATAACATCGGTTTTGCAGGGGTAAAAGGTTTTGGAGGCGGCTTTGATCGTTATATGCTGTCGATGTTTGGCGAAGATGCCATGAAAGCCTTTGTTCAGGAAGCAGTGAATGAATCATTGCAATTGGATCGCGCATTGGCCAGGCTTGAACAGGAGCATCCCGCTATTCCCAAAATAGCTCTTCTACACTACTCTCCTATCAAAGAAACGGTTATTGGAGAACCGGAACAGATTTTCCCTTTTCTAGGCTCGTCTCGTTTAGCAGACCCGTTGCATCGGAGAAAGGTCTATGCCGCCTTTCATGGTCATGCACATGCAGGTCAATTAGATGGTACCAGCTCTGGAGGGGTAAAAGTATTTAATGTGGCGTTACCGGTACTGAAAAACGCAAATAAAAAGACGCCTTATTATCTTCTAGAAATTGAAAATTAGAGAATATAGCAGTACAAAGTGTTATGATAAACATTATTTTAGTTGATGATCATCACATCGTGCGTCAAGGAATCCGAACACTTCTGGAAATTGAAACCGATATCACGGTGATTGGCGAAACCGACCAGCAAGAGGAACTTGTTCATTTCATAGAGACCGGCAAAGTAGCTGACGTCATTATTATCGATATCAATATGCCTGCTATTGATGGCATAACGTTAACCGAAAGCATCAAAAAATCCTATCCATCGATTCATATTATCGTCTTATCTATGATGGATCATGAAAAATACGTTGCTCAGGCATTCAAGGCCGGGGCTAATGCTTTTTTGATCAAAAATGTCAGTAGGGATGAACTGTTATTTAGTATTCGTTTCGTAGCTCAAGGAGAGTATTATATCTGTTCCGAGATTAGTATGAAATTACTTCATCAAGCGATGAAGGTAATCCCTTTGCAAGCACCGGTTAAAATTGAGGAATTACAAATAAATAATCGCGAAATGGAAGTTCTTGCCTTAACGGCCGATGGCTTTACCAATCAGGAAATAGCAGAGCGCTTGTTTACCAGTAAACGTACAGTAGAAGGTTATCGTCAAAGTTTACTGGAAAAAACCGGAGCCCGTAATACGGCGGCATTGATCAAATATGCTTTCCGGAATGAGTTACTTAAATAATGGATTAAATTTCCCGTATTTACCGAACAAGAAATAGCGTATTTATACGTAGTAAATGTTTCTACTAGCACCTAACTTTGTAAATGTCAGATGTTTATTACGAAACTCGAGTTTCGTAATAGGATAAGTGGTTTTTTATTTTTGGATACAAATTATGAAGATTAGCGTAGCTATTGCAGACAATAATCCTATTCGCAGAGATGGCATCGGTGCAATTCTTGAGCAAGAAAACTTAGAAGTTAAGCATACCGAAGATTGTCCAGACATTTTAAAGGAGCATTTACAAGAGGTCGATGTTTTAATATGGGGAACAAGTAATAACGTGCCGGTAGACAAAAATTTAATAACTAAGCTAAAAGTGTATTCCAGCAAACTAAAGATTATCATTTTGGATAATGACCATGGCTTACAGCCTGCTATCAAGGCTATTTATGCCGGTGCGCATGGATATATTACACAATCTGTGCAAAAGGAAGAATTGCTTTTTGCCATAAAATATGTCATGCAGGGAAAGAAATACGTTGATCCTAGCTTAACCATGCGCCTTTTTAATAAATTAAGTGATTTTGAAGATCATATTGGCAATCTAAATATGAATCTCACCTTATCGGATAAAGAAAATGAAGTACTCGATTTAATGGTTTGCGGTTATGCAAATAAGGAAATTGCTTACCGACTTTTTACGACCAAAAGAAATATTGAAAATCTACGACAAAATTTAATTGAAAAAACCGGTGCAAAAGACAATTTGAGCCTAATTCTCTATCGATTGCATAAAGAGTTTATTCAAAATTAATGTATTTTACGACTATGGTTCTTAATGATGTAGAAGTTATCAATTATTGCGCTATAGCTGGGGTATTTTTTGTCAATTCTGATGACTGGATAATTCCCAACCCTTTTAATAAATTGTGCTAACTCGGCTGTGCAATTTTTGGTTAAATCCTGTAAATCTACGTCATCATCAACCGCTACAGCGGTTTCCAATTGATAGCAAACTAAGTAATACATTTTACTAATTTTTTACTTCTTGAATAACACTTTATATCCTTATTTTGTTTGCTATAAAAACCAGCAGACATGAATAGACTCCAACAAGCCGTTTATACCCTTCTTTTTGTGGTATTGAGTACGGCCATACTCTACCTATCGAGCAGTTTTCTAATACCTGTAGTCTTAGCTGGGGTTCTAGCCATGCTTTTCATCCAGCTATGCAATGCATTAGAGCGCAAAGGATTAAAAAGAGGAGTATCATCCCTTATAGCCGTTTTACTTTTTATACTTGCCGTCGCTATTATTATTGGTTTATTGAGTTGGCAGTTGACTAACTTTTCGGAAAACATCGAACAAATGAAGGAACGTATGCTTTCCTTGCTCCAGCAGTTTAAAAATTGGCTAGAAAGTACGGTGGGCATTACAGATCAGCAACAGCGTGCCATTATTAAGCAGCAAGGCGATGCTACGGCACATTCTACCAGAAATATGTTAACAAATTTTGCAGCGAAGACATTAGGTTTAGGTATCAACACCATTTTAGTGCTGGTTTATATCTATTTATTGCTGTTCTATCGTTCACGTATCAAGCAATTTATTCTCAAACTAGTGCCACCTAAAAATTATAAGGAAACAGAAAAAATTATTAGCCAAGCAGCAAGAGTATCTCAGCAATACCTAGGAGGGTTAGCCGGTATGATTGTGCTGCTTTGGATACTTTACGGCATCGGCTTTTCTGTTGTTGGTGTTGAAAATGCATTATTTTTTGCCGTATTATGTGGTATTCTAGAAATTATTCCTTTTGTTGGAAACATTACCGGTACGGCCACAACGGTTCTAGCAGTTGTAGCGCAAGGTGGTAAAAGCGATATGATAATTGGTGTCATTGCGGTTTATCTTTTAGTACAATTCTTTCAGACGTATATTCTGGAACCATTGGTTGTAGGGAACCAAGTCAATATTAATCCTTTATTTACCATCATGGCCTTAACTGCAGGCGAGCTCATTTGGGGAATAGCTGGAATGGTATTGGCAATACCTGTTTTGGGGATAATAAAAATAATTTGTGACCATGTACCTAGCCTCACACCTTATGGATATTTAATTGGTACAGAACCAAAAACAAAACACAAGTGGGTACAAAAAATAAAAAACACAGCATCCTAATGTTTGGCTTCATTTTTTCTAGACTAGGATTAACCTTATCCGATTAGCGGATATAGAATTTTATTTACGAGCTATGTTGAGTTTAGAAGCCTTAAATCTGCTACGTTTATTACGGAGATGGTCTGTAGGATCTATCGGGAAGTTTGCGGAGGAAATGCATTTACCACCTGAGGCGGTAGCGTTGGCTGCAAACGAATTAGTTAACCGAAAGCTTATACAAACCTTTGACATGCATGACGACTGTCCGTTTCATAACAAAATGCTCCAAATCAACGATGAAGGGTTGAATTTTTTAGAAATGATGGATGGACCTGTGGACACATTCCAAACCTAGATTAGCCTCCAATTTAAGCAAGCTAACCCATTAGTAATACAGCAAGTCTATTGCTAATGCCTTTTATAAAAATAGTAAACAATGCCTATCGCTACGACAAACACAATTCCGAATATGATTGGGGCAAACATGTGATTAATTTTTATGTATTTATGGTACTTTTCTCTTTATACTCCGCATGATCGTTAAACCATTTTCGATTTGTATCGTATGATAATTTTTGGATATCGTTCGATACGTTAATCGCACCTTTATGATAATGATCGTTGCAATTAATGATCCGTTTTATAAACCGCAAATGCTAAGGCGTTTTTTTAGCAGAACGGAGATTTTTTGCCAAGCAGCTGTAAAACGTAATATGGCCATAAAAACCATAACGAAAGATAGGTAGAATTGTACACTGGTTAAAAGCACCTACCTTTGGCTTTGGAAATGCCGCCTCCAAAATTCATATCTTGTAGCAGGCTGCACTGGCGTTTCTGTACAAACCCTTCTTTAAGTTTGGCAACATTTTAATCGTGTACTAAATAGTAAATACTACTGTATGCATTAATGAAAAATCATTTTATTAGATAACTAATGGATAAGGCGGACAACGTGCTTCCAACCATCTCACTAAACCATTTTTAATGCGAATAAGGCTGGCACTGATTGTGGTATCTAACTCATCGTAAACATCATTTTAGTACTTTAAATTATATCGCATGTATACGTTAGGAATTAATGCCGTATTTCACGACTCAGCTGCTTGCTTAATTCAGGATGGACAACTTCTTGCCGCTGCTGAAGATGAACGATTTACCCAAATTAAACATGGTAAAAGACCGATCCCTTTTTCGACGTATGAATTACCCTATCATGCTATTTCTTTTTGTTTGAAACAGGCGGGAATAATGTTGAAGGATATTGATCACATGGCATACTCTTTTGATCCTTATGTATTATTAAATGAGGACGAGCGTCAACAGGCTTGGGCGAACATACCCTTCCATCAAACTACAACGCATTTGGCAATGAATGAGCCTTGGAAATATTTATTCCTTTCGTCCATTATCAATGCTCCCCGACAGTTAGTAGATGGCTATCCACATCACTTACAAGCTTCCTTTATCGGATCTTCAATGCAGGATTGGCAATGGCATTATGTGAATCATCATTTAGCCCATGCGGCAAGTGCGTTTTTACCTTCTCCCTTTGAAAGAGCTGCTGTGCTTACTATGGATGGACGTGGTGAACAGGTGTCAACCTCTTATTATGTAGCCAACGAAAATAATTTGACGCTGGTACAAGAAGTAGGCTTGCCTCATTCGCTGGGCCTACTGTACGAAGAGGTAACCGATTATTTGGGTTTTCTCCGCTCGTCTGATGAATATAAAGTCATGGCTTTGGCATCTTACGGAGAACCACTTTTTGCCCATGAATTTCGGCAAATGATCCAGGTGAACCCTAATGGTACCTATACCATAGATACCTTACGATTAGAAGAACGGTTTGGCCCTAGACGATTACGTAATGCTCCTTTTACAGCACATCATTTTAATATTGCTCGATCGCTGCAAGTGGCATTGGAAGAAATAGTCTTAGAACTTCTCAGCTGGTTTTATGACCATACCAAGGAAGATAATCTTTGCTTAGCAGGAGGTATTTTCCTTAATTGTGTATTAAATGGAAAAATTAGAGACAAAAGTTCATTCAAGCATATTTGGGTTCAGCCAGCAGCAGGAGATTCGGGAACAGCTTTAGGAGCGGCCATGCTAACCGATGTACAGCAACGGCACGTTACGCAAAAAGTTTATACCATGGACCATGTCTACTTAGGTCCGACGTTTACAGACCAAGCGATTCAACAGGTGCTTGACCGCAATAAAATACGTTATACTAAAATGTCGGATATAGCTGAAGAAACAGCTATGTTATTGGCACAGGATAAAATTATTGGTTGGTTCCAAGGTCATATGGAATACGGACCCCGGGCATTGGGCAGCCGATCTATTTTAGCCTCTCCTTTACATGCAGAAATGCAACCCCGACTCAATGAAGTAAAAGACCGGGAAGATTTTCGGCCTGTGGCCCCTGTAGTAACGGAAGAAGATGCGAAAAACTGGTTTGTTGGAGCAGACCAATCTCCTTTTATGCTTTTTGTATATGACGTGAATCCGGAGAAAGCGCATTTGATACCCGCCGTGAAACATATTGATGGTACGGCTCGAATACAAACGGTTAATCGGCAGCAACATCCGCTATATTACCGATTGATTAAAGCATTTGAACAAAAAACTGGCGTTCCTGTTCTGGTCAATACTTCTTTTAATACACTGGGAAAACCCATTGTTTGTTCGCCAAGGGATGCAATAGCGTGCTTCTGGACATCACCTTTCGATGCCCTTGTGATGGGATCTTATCTCATTGAGAAAGACAGTCAACATAAAATGGAAACCGATGTTACCTTAAAAGACAAATTAGTTAATGCTTAGCTAAAACATATGGATATGATGAAAAAGATTTCTGTCGTTATTCCTACGTATAAGAGGCCTCAACTATTAATAAAATGCCTGCATGCGCTACATCAACAAGTGCTTGAAAAAAAATACTACGAAGTTATTGTGGTGAGTGATGGATTTGATGCGGCGACGAAAAAACTAGTTCATGAAATGCAGCATTTGTTTCAAGATCATTTGGTGTATTTGCATCATGAAGTTCGGAAAGGCCCGGCAGCTGCACGTAATTTAGGATGGTTATTTTCAAGCAGTCCCTTGATTGCATTTACCGACGATGATTGTATTCCGGACGAACGTTGGCTACTGGAGATTTTAACGCATCATGACGGTAAAAGTGACCTTGTTTATTCCGGAACCGTTATCGTGCCAACGGCTAGAAAACCGACAGATTACGAAAAAAATACGGCGCAACTGGAGCAGGCGGAGTTTATAACCGCGAATTGTGCCTGTACCAAAAAGGTACTATATCAAGTGGGCGGTTTTGATGAACGGTACAAAATGGCTTGGCGTGAAGATAGTGATTTGCATTTCAAATTGCTTCAGCAGCGTATTCCAATAATAAAGTTACCAAAGGCTGTTGTGATTCATCCGGTAAGACGGGCTAAATGGGGTGTGAGCGTAAAAGAACAGAAAAAAGGAATTTACAATGCCTTACTTTTTAAAAAATTCCCTACCCTGTACCGATCAAAAATAGCCTCCAGAACATCGCTTTTGTATTATACGTTACTAGTCTTATTGTTGATTATGATTTATTCCACTATCGTCCGTATGCCATTATTACAATGGTATAGCACCATATTTTGGGTTTGCCTTACGATGGCATTCATCATGTTACGTTTACGCGGAACGCGCAGATCGTTAGGGCATGTAACGGAAATCGTTGTAACTTCTATCGTTATACCCTATTTGTCTATTTTCTGGAAAATCTATGGTGCTATAAAATTTAGGGTTTTTATGATCTAATGCAACATAAGCTATGACCGAAATAAAAAAAATTGCCTTCTTGCGCGCACTTCAATTGGGAGATTTTCTTTGCACCGTACCTGCCATACGCACATTGCGCAAGGCTTATCCGAAGGCCATAATTTCTTGGATTGGATTACCACATATGGCCCATCTGGCTAAACGTTTTGCCCATTATATCGATGAGTTTATCCCTTTTCCCGGCTATCCTGGTCTACCAGAACAGCCTATCGTGCCTGAGGCCATTTTACATTTTATACAAGAAATGCAAAGAAGGCGATTTGATCTAGCGCTCCAGTTACAAGGAAATGGCACACATGTAAATGATTTACTCAGTCTCTTTAAGGCAAATAAAATGGCTGGCTTTTATTCCAATCAGTCTTATAAACCTCCTGACGGGGGTTTTATGCTTTACCCCGAACATCTTCATGAAATTGATCGTCATTTGGCACTTATGAAACATCTGAAATTGCCTATTCAAGAAACGGCGCTTGAATTTCCAATAGCAATGACCGGTAGACCTCTATTAGATGAATTAGGACTTGAACCTCAAACTTATATCTGTTTTCATGCGGGGTCTCGCGGCAAATGGAGGCAATGGCCTCCCAGACACTTTGCGTATTTGGCTGATCATTGCATGAAATTAGGCTATCGAGCAGTGTTTACTGGGACGAGAGATGAGCAGGAGCTCGTTGCTAATGTAGCATCATACATGCATAATAAACCCATAATTGTTGCCGGGAAAACCAGTTTAGACGAATTAGCCATATTGTTAAAACAAGCCAAAGGTTTGGTTTCTAATTGTACCGGAGTAGCACACCTTGCCTATGCGTTAGAAATTCCTACCGTTACCATTAGCATGGATGGCGAACCTTATCGGTGGGGACCACCAAAAAACAACCGCCATGTGCTAATCGACTGGTTGAAAACACCAATTTATGAAAAAGTTGAAGCTTCCTGTGATTTGGTTTTTAATTTAGGCTTTTGCAGTAACTTGCGTACTGCAATTATAACCTGATCTGCAGATGGTATGGGTACGTAATCGGCATAATGGGTTTTATGCACGAAACGAACAATTTCATTTTTACTGATGTCCTTTTCCAGTAAGCTAAATTCCAAAATTTCCATGTGAGTAGACATCCATGGATGATGCTGAGGATTTGTTTGTGCGTAAAGTACCACTTGTGGTGTTTCTACCGCTGAAGCCAAATGAGCAGTTATGGTATTGACCGATATTACAACCGCTGACATGGCTATTAAAGCTGCCAATTCGGCTAAAGAGAGTTTACCACCTAAGGCGTAAGCATTCCCTTGCAGCTCGTGTTGCAAATCCTCAGTCAATTGCCGTTCAGCCTTTGATCCTGTTAGTAAAATCTGCGCATTAAATTGTCGCTGTAGTATTTTTCCCAATTGAATCCACTGCGTGATTGGATAAGACCTTTTGCGTTCACTTACGCCGGCATGTAGTATAAATAAATTTCGATCGAGGTTGACACCCAAAGCGACAAGCTTCTGTCGTAAGATTTGACGGACATCGGGGTTGAGGGATATTTTTAACCGCTTATCTGCAACCACTGCCCCTACCCGTTCTACCAAGTCCAAATCTCGTTCGGTTTGGTGTTTAATTACTTCATAAGGCTCTTTTTCCAATATCCAATAATTAAGCAATTCATAGGGGTTTTCCCTACAATAGGCTAATCGCTTTGGAATACCCACCATCCATGCCAATAAGGCCGCAGGAAGTGCGCTTTGACTATAAACGGTGAATACAACACACGCATCAAATTGCCTTTCTGTTAGCTGCTCAATTAAGTCCCTCATTTCACTAGATGTACTCACCTCACTTCGTTTTACCCAGGGTAAACTTGCTGTAATCACGTCATCAATTTCGGGTAATAAGTCGGCTATTGGTCTTACTTCGTTAGATGCAAGTAATGTGATTTTGGCATTGAATGTATTTTTCAATGCCCTGATCGCTGGTGAGGACATGAGTACATCACCCATATTGTCTGCGCGGATAACTAATATCGATTTACAAGATGTCCAAGCGGTCATAATGCTTTCATTTTTGCTGGGTTTTTAGTAGAAGATCTCCCTTGTATACGCCGAATAATCGTAGAAGTTGATTGGCCATGGGTAAAAGGCAATAATATTAATTCAGCGCCAATTTCTTGAATAACTTTTGCTTCAGGTAAGTCCTCCTGCTGGTAGTTTTCTCCTTTTACTACGATATCCGGCTTAAGCGATTTTATAAGTTCAGAAGGATTGTCGCCTGCTAAACCATCGCCAAAACTGATAATATAATCTACCGAAGAGAATGCTGCTAGAACTTCTGTCCGGTCTTTCAAGGTATTGATGGGTCGGCTATTTCCTTTTAACCGTCTAACACTTTTATCGGTATTTATACCCACAATAAGCACATCACCTAATTTTTTGGCTTGCTGTAAATAATAGGTATGCCCACAATGTAAGATGTCGAAGCAGCCATTCGTGAAGACAATCCGTTTTCCAGCGGTCTTCAATTGATCAATCAAGTCACTCAGTATACTGACAGCATCTATTGCCTTCATTTCGCTATTGGCGTTGGCAATAATTTCAGAACGCGTACAAGTAGCGGTACCTTCTTTTTCTACAACGCAGCCAGCAGCAATAGTTGCCAAGCGTGCCGCTTGAGGCTTAGTTGCTCCTGCGATTAAAGCTAAGGTTGCTGTGCTGATATAGGTATCCCCTGCACCACAAACACATGCATGAGTAACCGATTTTGCAGGCATTAATAAGGGTTCTTTATTCCTTTCTAACCAAAGGGCGCCATCTGCATCCAAAGTTAGCGCCACTATCGCTGCGTTTGTTTTGTTGAACAGGCGGTTTCCAATGGACATAAATTGCTTCACGCGATTGGTTTCGGCATTGGCATTGACTTTTAACAATTCTAATGCTTGCCGGTAATTGGGTTTGACCAAAGTGGGCTGTAAAGCCTTAAACGCTTCTAATCGTTTCGAATCTATGGCAATAAATTTAGGGTGTTTTTCGTGCAATTGTTGGAGTGCACCAATTACATGAGCTGTAATAACGCCTTTTTCGTAATCGGCAATAAGTACGGCATCTGCTGTTAAATACGCTTCTTCTAAAAGATCAATCAATAAGCCTTCTGACGCTTCGGAAATAGCGTTTTTATCTCCTACATCAAAACGAACTACTGTTTGCTGTTGCGCAACTAAACGTGTTTTAATTTCCGTTTTCCGAGAATCATCACGGACCAAATAGTTTGCTTGTATACGGTGTTCAGCAAGTAGCGGTTTGACCTGCGTTTCAAATAAATCTTCACCGACAACCGTGCACAGGTATACCGTTGCTCCTAATGCAGTTAAATTAGCGGCTACATTTCCAGCCCCACCTAATTGCTCGTTTTCGTATTGTACATCAAGAACAGGCACAGGCGCCTCTGGAGAAATCCGACTACTTTCGCCATGTATAAAACGGTCGACAATCAAATCTCCTAAAACCAATATTTTCTTTTGGTTAAATTGCAGTACTATATCCAATATTCCCGTATCCATGCTGTTCATTCGTTAAATGTGAAACAATACTTTCTGCTGCATTCAGAAAATCTGACGCAATAGAATAAGGCGTTCTGTAGGGGCCCGATTCCCAAAGGGTTTCATTTCCATTGTTAATAAGTACACTCTTACATCCGGCGCGATTTCCGGCTTCAATATCATTTAAAATATCACCAATCATCCAGGAATGAGTTAGCGACAGTTGATGATCAAAAGCAGCCATTTGCAATAATCCTGGCATTGGTTTCCTGCAGTTACACGTACAAGCCAAGCGTGAGACAATGCCATTGGGATGATGTGGACAGAAATAAAATGCTTTAAACGGAGGTAAGCCATTTATTTCGAACAGCTGTTTCAAGGCGTCTCTAACCACAAAAATGTCGTCTTCCGAAAAATATCCTTTTGCTATTCCAGATTGATTGGTAACGACATACAAATCAAACCCTTGCTGTACAAGCAATTTTAAACCTTCGACCACCCCACTTTCTAAGTGAATTTTATCTGGATCCACGTTATAGGGTATATTGGGAATTAATGTTCCGTCTTTATCTAAAAAGATTGCTTTTTTAACTTGCATGGTGCTGCTCCCTTAATTGGTGAATAGTTAAACGATTATATTTTAATTGGTGTTGAGCTTCGGGTAATAATTGTTTAAGCTGAACATCGTCCAATAGCCGATTGGCTTGTATATATCTTTCATAAACCTGTTCTATGGAGTAACTGATTTTTTCCCATGTAAACAGGGTATTTACCCGTTCGACAGCATGCACACCCATTTTTTGATCATTGGTACTAAAAAGTTGATGTAACTTTTGTGCTAATGCTTTTGGCTTTTTGGGTTCTACGAGATAGCCTGTTACGCCATCACATACGCTATATTTAATCCCGCCAACATTTGATCCAATAACGGGTGTTCCACAAGCCATCGCTTCCAAAGGGGTGATCCCAAAAGGTTCATACCATGGAGTAGAGACGAATACGTCGGCAGCATTATAATAATATTTTAACTCCTTCCGTTTTTTAGGTCCGACGAAATCTACATGAGCGTCCTTTCCTAATGCTTGGGCAATTTTCTTTAAGCGCTGTAATTCCGGACTAGCTAAAAAATGAGCCTCATCTCCATCTCCTCCCACTACAACTAGCCTCACCTTAAAGTCGTTCTTGATATATTTTAAGGCGCGAATAACATTATCAATTCCTTTTCGAGGCACCATACGCCCTAATTGCAAAATAATTTTCTCATCGTCCTTTAATTTCAGGCGTTTTCTGGCTTGTTGCTGCGCGATGGGATAAAATTCTTTAGGGTTAAATCCACAAGGTACAATCACTATGCGCTTGGTGTCGGCTCCATATAGTGTCATTAAATCGTGCTTGTCTTGCGGGCATTCTGCAATGATACAATCTGCATGACGTGCGATATTTTCTTCGATCATTAATCGCTCATCTGGAAAATTGTCTTGTTGCTTTAAATAGTGACGTCTTACCTTACCTAATGCGTGAAAGGTGACGACCAATGGAATGCCATAATCCATTTTTATGGCTAGCCCAACCATTGCCGACATCCAGAAATTAGCATGGACCAATTGATAAACCAGCTGTTGCTGATCCATAAAGTTTATCATATCTTGACGAAATTCGTCCATATAGTCTAAAAGTTTTTCTTTTGGCATGGGGATAGGCGGACCAGCTTTGACATGAATCACGCGCACGCCTGGAAATAGTTGAACCATCTTGGGCAATCGCTTATGGTCTTTGCGCGTAAAAATATCAATTTCATATCCCCTTTTTGCTAACTGTTTAGCTAGCTCTGCCACATAAACATTTTGACCCCCACTATCTATCCCTCCTAAAATGGCTAAGGGCGAGGCATGTTCACTAATAAATGCAATCTTCTTCTTCATCATGTTATTCGCTTAATAAATCTTTCCCTTGTGTTATCTTTGACCATTCCTGATCTTTTTTCTTTTAAGCTATTGACTGCTCATAGACAAATACTAATAATTAAAACATTTTCGTGTGTTTCATTAATAAATCACAAGAGACATACCCCAATCGCCTTAATAAATAATGAACGAAAATTTATAGGGAAGAAAATAAACTTTTAATTAGAGAAACAGCTACTTACCGGTTATGCCATTCTCCAAAAAAAAGAAAACGCTAAAACTGGTCTAGTTTTCAAACTGTCCTAAAAAAAATATAGTGCTGTTTATAAAAGTAGATAAGCGTAACCTAACTAAACAACTATTTCTGTTTACGCAATTCTTTAGCTATCAATAAATGGTTTTTAAGTATGGGTAAATTTTTATTTGCAAACGATTGAATTTGAACATCTTTAGCATGGCTACCTTGTAGACTGAACCAGTCGACCATCTTCTGATGATCTTCAATCATCCATTGCAGAAATGCCTGATCAAAAACTTGACTTGACTTTGTTGCAAGCTCATTTAAGCGTTGTTGTTGGTTTGTATCAAGCTGTTCAGGCAACGTAAAATGGCGAAGGCTTAATGTCGCTTTCAAGTCTTTGGCTAATTGTTGGTGCTGCTTGATTAACAACGCTCCAAAGTTTTGAATAGCCGTATCGGTTGATCGTTTTTTCGCAAGTTCGCCGGCCTTTATTTCTACCATACCAGAGATTGCTACTGCTGTAACAAATTCACTGTCTCGATCAACTAATTTACCAGAGTCTGCTACTACTTTTTCTGCTGCCGAATCGACAGCACTTAAGGGTTCTTTACGATAGTTATTTCGCTCATTTTGACTGCAAGCCGCTGCCAAAAGTAAAGCACTTCCAACGAAAACTAGATGCTTAACCATGATCATTTATTTGTTAATGTTATACCATTAATTACTTACTTATACATATTACTTACATGTATCGAACCATTTTTTGCACTCTATTTGCTTATAAATTAAACAAACAATAAAACACTATATGTCAAGAGGTAATTTTTTTGAACGTTTTTCCAACAAAATAACCAGTTGGACTGGAAGCTCTACTGCATTTGGAATTGCTTTAGGCGTCGTTATTGGGTGGGCAGTATCTGGCCCTGTTTTTAATTATTCTGATACCTGGCAACTGGTCATTAATACGAGTACAACCATTGTCACCTTTTTGATGGTCTTTTTAATTCAAAAAGCACAGAATAAAGATTCAAAAGCTATCCAACTCAAGTTAAACGAATTAGTCGCTGCTAACCAAAAGGCCAGCAATCGCATGGTGGATGTGGAGGATTTTACCGAAGAAGAATTAGATCTCTTACATCAATTTTATGAAAAATTAGCAGCAAAAACCAAGAAAGAAAATGATATCCATCTTTCACATTCAATTGATCAGCAGGAAATTATTATCAAATCAAAAGAAAAAAAAGAATGAGTAATTATACTCATTCTTTTTAATCGAAGAATTCGCCCATTTTCTTCTCTAACTGCTGAATGTTAGTTGCGTGAACAGCATTTGGACTACTGGGAAGTCTTATCCTTTTATTTTTAGATGGCTTTCAGTCCATCGTTACTTGCTTTATGGTTTGTTTTTCATTATTGCCTTAACGCTTTTCATTCTATTATCCTTTTATCCTTTGTATTTAAATCTCTATTGTTCAGTAAGCATGCCTATTTTTAGCTAAACAAAAATTATCCAAACAAATAGTTTCATTTAATGGTAAGATTAGGTAAGGTTAGAAAATGGTAAATGGATCAGCTAGTCGCCGATGATTAGGTTTGAAAAAATAATTAAAGCTGTATGGAAAATTTAGAATCAAAAACAACGGTATTAAATGATTTAATCCGCTTGAACAATGATCGGATTGCCGGATATGAAAAGGCAATACAAGCGTTAAACGAAAATACTACGGATTTAAAAACGGTTTTTCACGATCAAATCGTACAAAGTTATGCCTTCATAGCAGAATTGAAGGAGGCTGTAGAAGATACTGGAGGAAAAGCCGAGGTAGATGAAACAACTACTGAAGGAAAACTCTTTAGAAGTTGGATGGATATTAAGGCAATTTTTACCGGTTCCGATCGGCAGTCTGTACTTGAAAGTTGCATAGAGGGTGAAAATGCTATCCATGACGCTTACACAGAAGCCAGTAAATTGCAAGAGCTACCGACCAATACTCAATTTCTTATTCAACAACAAAAAGAAAAATTAGCGATGTCCGGGAAAAAAATAGCGGCTTTATATCATTGTCGAAAAATAAAGGTTACAAATAAGTGATACTTCTAAGAAACTTTTGGCAAATGGATTTGTTAAAAATTTAAAAGACATACTACCTTATGCTTAACATATGAATGCTAATATCAAGTTAAAAATTCAAAATCCACTGTTAAAAACAGGTTTGCAAGCACTTCTAAAGAAAGAAAATGGCATTGTAGTGTTGCGGGATGAATCGTATGATGAACTTGCAGACGTTTGTCTATTCGAATTAAATAATGAAGATGATCTACGGTATTTGGATCAAATTGATTCTATATCGTTACGATCACGAAATTTAGCCATATTGTCATCAAATGATTTATCCTTAGTGACTCAAGCCTTAGGGAAACGTATTGCCGGAATAATTTTAGACAATGCAACCGCCGATGAGTTATTGTTTGCTATTGAATATATCACCAAAGGAAATCAATATGTTGCCCCTAAAATCTCTTTACAGTTTATAGAAAAGTTGGGTAATTTAGGTTCTTCAACACTCTTTTCTTCTAAAATGGAACTATTAAACCAAAAAGAGCGAGATGTATTAGAGCTCATTATGGGTGGGCATGCCAATAGGGATATTGCTTACCAACTTTTTACAACCAAAAGAAAAATTGAGGAAATCAGAAAATCTATTATGCGGAAGATTGGAGTTGACAACAATTTAAGTTTATCGGCTTTTTATTTAAATCAGAAACTGTTTCATAACGATCATCTTAGCACACATTAAGCATTTATCAAGAGTTAATAGTGCTTTCTATGTTATCGTAATGTTCGAGCTTTTTCTTGTCTATTATCTTAAATTGCTTACTCTTTACAAGAATGGCACCTTCTTTTACCAATTCGTTAACCATTCTAAAAAACGTTTCATAAGTCGTTCCAGCGTAAGCAGCCATATCTTGTCTTTTTAGTTGCAATCGAATATAACCATCATCCCCTATACCAAATTGCTTATGTAACATCAAAAGCATATCCGCTATTCTACCTTTTACCTCCATTAATGCCAGGTTACGCATTCTTTTTTCCGCTCGTCTTAATTCATTTAAATGAAATTTTAGAAACTGTAGTGTCAGCTCATGATTTGCCTGTAAGGTCTTGTTAAAAAAATCGATGCTTACATAACAGGTTTTACAGTCCTCTAGAACTGTTGCTGTTACCGGATAAACGGTATCATCGCTTAAACCTCGGTAACCAAATAATTCACCTGCTTTGCTAAAATGTAAAATTAGTTCCCTATCTTCTCCCCATTGTTTATGCACCTTTACAATCCCTTGTAGTAGAAAATAAATTCCCTCGGCCTTTTCCCCTTCCTTAAAAATGACTTCTCCCCTTTTAAAAATCTTTATTTTACGCTCCTCTACTATAGCAGGCAGCCACCCCTTGGAGCTATGTCGACACATGAAGCAGTCACTTAAATCACACGAACTATCTTTTGGTTTCATGTCTTAACATTTAGCACACAAAAGTACTCGCTTTATTGAGCAAATAAAATGAATTTGTTTATAAAAAATATGATATAAATCATATTTTTGCCATAAAATTACTATACATGACTATCAAAACAGACAGTATTCCTATATCGGTGTCTTTAAACCCAACCTTGCAATCAGCCGATATGCACCCGCAGGAAACAAAAGATAAAAAGCGAGTCGTCTTAATAGCGGTATACGCTATCCTCGTAGCAGCATGTATTAGTTGCATTGCGAAAGTGCTCATCTTTCTAATCAATGCGGTAACCAACCTTTCCTTCTTTGGTCTTTTCACCATTCATGAACATCATCCTTCGGAGAATCAATTGGGGCTATGGGTCATTTTAGTACCCACAATTGGTGGTTTTATTGTTGGTTTGATGGCGTTATATGGCTCTAAAGCCATTCGCGGACATGGTATTCCAGAAGCTATGGAACAAATTTTAACCAACCAAAGCAAAATTAATCCAGCCATTACCTATTTGAAGCCACTATCATCGGCTATTGCTATCGGTACCGGCGGACCTTTTGGTGCGGAAGGACCGATCATTGCAACGGGAGGAGCCCTGGGTTCAACCTTAGGCCAATTATTAAAAATCACGCATAATGAGCGTAAAATCCTATTGGCATCTGGTGCTGTAGCTGGTATGACTGCTATTTTCGGAACGCCAATTGCCGCTATTTTTTTGGCGATTGAGTTGCTTTTATTCGAATTTTCTCCACGGGCGATCATTGCCGTGTCACTAGCCTGCATAACGGGTGCTGCCGGTCATCATATTCTATTTGGAACGGAGCCTGTATTTTATATTAGCAACACCATATCAACGCCAAGTAATGCAGCTATTTTTTCTTATAGCATCATCGGTGTTATTATTGGTGTCTTATCGATTGGGATTACCAAGGCCGTATATGCAGTAGAAGATAGCTTTGAGCGTTTACCTATTCATTGGATGTGGTGGCCAGCTATCGGCGGTTTAGCTGTTGGTATTATTGGCTATTTCGCACCGCGAACACTCGGAGTAGGCTATGAAAACATTACAGACCTTCTTTCTGGTAATATGCCCCTAAAATTTGTACTTACTCTATGTATATTGAAATTTCTCTCGTGGGTCATCGCTTTGGGTAGCGGCACATCGGGTGGTACGTTAGCCCCTTTACTAACCATTGGTGCAGCTACCGGTATTCTTTTAGGTACACTTACCTTATATTTTTTCCCCAACTGCGGTATTACGCCTTCCCTCATGGCTGTTGTTGGCATGTCTGCTATGTTTGCTGGTTCTTCTCGCGCTTTAATTACCTCTATTATCTTTGCTTTAGAAACAACCGGTCAATTTAATGCATTA
Organism: Olivibacter ginsenosidimutans; assembly: GCF_039542865.1. Taxonomy (NCBI): domain Bacteria; kingdom Pseudomonadati; phylum Bacteroidota; class Sphingobacteriia; order Sphingobacteriales; family Sphingobacteriaceae; genus Olivibacter; species Olivibacter ginsenosidimutans. The sequence continues at coordinate 43,430 of NZ_BAABIQ010000033.1, forward strand.
CTTCCTTTATTGGGAGCATGTGTAGCATCTTACACAACTTCTTTTTTGTTTATGCGTCATACTATTATGACAGAGAAAATAGCGAGAAGGGGTGTGCAAACACCCCATACTTATGAACCTGACTTATTAGCACAGATCTTGGTAAAAGATGCATTAGAATCATCCAACGCTATTTTGGAGGAGCAAATGACAATTGCTCAGGCCAGAAGCTGGTTTGGTGAAACGATTGCCAGCGTTCATGTAAATTACATGATCATTGTGACTCAAGACAATAACTATAGCGGCATTATTAGTGCTTCTAACCTCTACTCCCACCATCATGACCTTAATGCTTCTGTGGCCTCGTTAATTAAACGTAAACCCATTTCGTTAGCCGAATACGACACGTTACGTTTAGCTATCGACAAAATGATTAGTGAGAATGTAGACGTACTTCCGGTAGTATCGCAACAACAAGAACTCATGGGAGTTTTATCTTATCAGCATATCCTATCGGCGTATTATAAGTCGACTAAAAAAGCCAATACAGAAGAAATTAATATTCTGTTGAAAAGCAAATTCAGTCGCCACCAATAGCCGTTTTTCTTCATGAACAGCTTATGAAATAAATAAACATTTATGCACAGGCACTGTTTTTGCTTTCGTTGTGGTGTATAAAGTAAAATCGCACATGAAACGATATTCAAAATGTGTGAGATATTGTTTATGTTTACCAAAACTTTTTATCAAAAATGAACATAAAAAAAACCTATCCGTTGATTTGTAGCATAGCATTATTGGCTTTTGCTATGCAAGCTTGTAAGTCAAAAAAAATGACGGTACAACCTAGCGCTGTTATTGAAACAAAAAAGGAAGAGCCGGTTAAAGAAAAAGAACCCGAACCAGTGGTTGAAAAAAAGGAAGAGCCCGCTCCAGTGGTTGAAAAGCCAAATTACAACTTTAAAAACATTCTTTTTGAATTTGATTCAGGCGTCTTAAAAACCGAATCATATGCTGTTTTAGATCAAATCGTTCGCGAAATGAAGAAAGATTTATCAGCTAAATTTTTAATTAATGGGCATGCATCCATTGAAGGTAGTCCCGAACACAATATGGCCTTATCCGTTGATCGTGCGAACGCAGTAAAATTATACTTAGTAAATGCAGGGATAAATTCAGGAAATTTGACCACCAAGGGCTATGGAGCAACAAAACCCGTTGCAACAAATGACAATGAAGAAGGTCGTTCGTTAAACCGTAGAGTAGAAATTACAGTTGTTAAATAATTTTGAACGAACACTTAAAAAAGCTGTCTGAAATGATGTTTCAGACAGCTTTTTCTTTTTTATTTTATACCCAGTTCTTTCTGAATCTGCTCCAAGGTTTTCCCTTTCGTTTCTGGCATAACGCGCCAAATAAATAGAAAAGATAAAAACATCATGACCGCATAAAATATAAACGAGTAATATCCACCCAATACATTCCCCTCAACAATGACCGGAAATACCCATGAGATAATCGCAGCCATTATCCAATGGGTGAAACTTCCCAGTGAACCACCCTGCGAACGAACAGCATTAGGAAAGATTTCCGAAATAAACACCCAAATAACGGCTCCCTGAGAAAAAGCAAAAAAAGCAATAAAACCAATCAGGTAATAAATAACCTTCCGATCAGCCACCAGCGGATCACTGAAAGAGAATGCCGTTAATGATAAGAACAAAACCATTCCAGCAGCGCCTATTAATAATAATTTTTTACGTCCAAACTTGTCAATCACCGTCATCGCTAGCGCTGTAAAAATAAAATTTGCCAAACCTACATAGACAGATTGCTGAAAGGCATCCGCTTTGTCAAAGCCTGCCATCTCAAAAATCCGAGGTGCATAATACAGGATCGCATTGATACCTGAAAGCTGATTGAACATCGCTAATAAGATGGCATAAAAAATAGGTTTATTGTATTTTCCATTAAACAAACGTTCTTTAACACCATTCATAGCGAGTTCATGCTCTTCCTTAATCAATTCGACAGCTCCCATTTGACCCAGTTTATGAAATATTTTCGTTGCTTCTTGATCCCTACCCTTTAACACTAACCAACGCGGACTTTCCGGTATAAAATTAAGCAGCACAGCAAAAATTAAAGCGGGCACAGCCATAATGCCTAGCATATACCTCCATGAGTCTTCACCACCAAATCCGGATAATAAATAATTGGTTAAATAGGCGACTAGTATACCACCAACAATATTCAATTGAAATAAACCTGCTAATCTTCCCCTGCTTTCTGCAGGCGAAATTTCGGAGATATACATTGGTCCGACAACCGAAGAAGCCCCCACAGCAAGACCTCCGAGAAAGCGAAATAAAACAAAGATAATCCACTGTGAAGTAACCGCGCAACCTATAGCCGACAATAAATACACAATAGCAATACCCAATAAAACTGTTCTTCTTCCGTTAAGCTGGGTGATACCGCCAATAATCAACGATCCTATAACGGTTCCTATCAAACTGGAAGCAACGGTGAAACCCAACCAAAAAGAATCTAAGCTCCAAACATGTTGTATAGTCCCTTCGGCGCCAGAAATGACGGCGGTTTCAAAACCAAATAAAAAACCGCCTAATGCGGCTATTAAAGCGATTCGCGTAGCGTAAGAAATCATATATCTATCTTGTTAAACTGTTATTGCATCCAACAGGTTTATAATGCACATTTACTTGCAAGTATAAGCTATTTTTTCATTTTTTGTATCGCTAGAACAATTTATTTAGGGTAATGACATTTAACCTAGGTAGCCACTCATTCCTTAATTTATCATATATTTATTAGAAAAAAGCAGCGATTTAAACTTTTTATGCCTGATATTGTTTATTGAGGAGACGAACTAATTATTTCCATGCTATGCAATCACGCCGTAATTTCATCCAAAAGCTAATGTTAACGGGTGCAGCCATTCCCTTTATGCCATCCTATCTGGCCGCTGCAGAGGCCGAAAATTCAAAGGACGGTCTATCCTTTTCTGACGATCGTATACTCCGAGTAGCTATTATGGGTTTAGGTGGATACGGTACACGTGTTGCTGATGCTATGCAGGCCTGTAAACGGGCAAAATTGGTGGGCGTTATCAGTGGTACTCCTGCCAAGATCAAAAATTGGCAAAATAAATACGGTATACTCGAAAAAAACTGTTATAACTACGAAAACTTTGATCAAATCAAAAACAACAACGATATTGATGTTGTGTATATCACCACACCAAATGCCTTACATCATGATGAAACTATCCGGGTAGCTAAGGCTGGTAAACATGTCATTTGTGAAAAACCAATGGCATTAAACGCTCGTGAAGGACAAGAAATGGTTGATGCATGTCAAGCTGCGGGAGTAAAACTGTTAGTCGGTTATCGCATGCATTTTGAGGCAAAAACCTTGGAGGTCGTCCGCCTACGAGAGACAGGGGCGTTTGGAAAGATTATGTTTTTTCAGGGGCTATGCGGTTTTCGTATTGGTGATCCAAATCAATGGCGTTTGAATAAAGCGTTGGCTGGTGGGGGTTCATTAATGGATATCGGCATTTATGCCCTAAATGGTGCCCGCTACATGGTAGGCGAAGAGCCTGTTTGGCTGACTGCTCAGGAAACAAAAACCGACCCGCAGAAGTTTAAAGAAGGCGTGGATGAAACAATACAATTCCAGTTGGGATTTCCTAGCGGAGCGGTAGCATCATGTCTTTCAACATACAACATGAATAACCTGGATCGCTTCTTTTTAAACGGCGAAAAAGGTTTTGCAGAATTACAGCCATCAACAGGATATGGCCCTATTGAAGGCCGCACGCATCTCGGTCCGCTTACACAGCCCCATACCACCCATCAGACCAAGCAAATGGAAGAAATGGCCGGGATTATATTAGATGGTCATAAACCCATCATCGCGGTGGATGGTAACGAAGCGATAAAAGATTTAAAATTAATCGATGCGATTTATAAAGCCTGTAAAACCGGGCAAAAAATTGACGTATAGCAAATGCAGCTTAACATACATTTACTAGATTACAGACTGTTTTGGTCAAAAGAAAATAGCTAGCGGACATTACTCTTCGTATAAACGAGTAGCCTTAATGCCAATCTTTTCCAGTTCCCGGATAATATCCAAATAATTGATCCCAATACCGTTAACCCGCAACGGTTTATAGATGGAATCAACATCAAATTTCCAGCTTGTTAACCCCTTAACATTTTCCAATACATGGAATAATTCACCTTTAAAGGTGGAGGTAGGAATCTCTGTCTTAAATAATAAGCTTTCCATAATGACACCATTAATTTTTTACTAATTGATTAGAAGAAGATCAGCTATTCTGGAAACACCAAGAAAAATGCTTCCTTTAATACTCCTTTATTCCATATCCCGCTTGAACGGTAAATATAGCATGTAGTTTGGCTTGTTCTTCAAAGATAAAAAAAATATCAACTATTTTGTATTAATTTTTTCTTTTTTTAAGGATTTGTCGCTGTTATTATTTTAAGCCAATTGCATTTGAAACCAACGATTTTTTTGCTACTTTTGTATCTACAAAATCAACCACCCTTATACTATTGCTACTAGCAAAATCTCAACAATTTTCGCTAAAAATAAATTATTCAAATCCACGTGAAATCCACCTCAAGTCCACCTTTTATCCACCTTTCCTTTTACTGTCCTCCTACTTTCTCCCATATTTCCTTGCCTTTTCTTAGTGCGTAGATCATATGATGCATAGGTGGATAACATGTGAATAGAACATCAGGAAAGCTCATTGTATATCCATTCAATTTTCGTTATCTTTGCTCTTCTTAAGAAACAACATGATTTACTTCTTCAAAAACCATCAACATACCACCCTTTTTGCTCTACAAACATCACGCGACCTCACCACTAAAGACATTGCCAAACTAAATTGGCTATTTGGCGGTACTACCTTAGTCGAAGAAAAAACGATCAAAGGTACTTATATCGGTCCGCGGGTTACGATGATTACTCCCTGGAGTACCAATGCAGTAGAAATTACCCAGAACATGGGCATATCGGATATTATCCGAATAGAAGAATTTAAGGCTGTTGACGCCAACTTCACCTCGTTTGACCGTATGTTGATGCAAAGATATGAAGAGCTAAATCAGGAACTATTTACCATCGCCATTGAACCCGAGCCTATTTTGGAGATTAGCGATATTGCAGCCTATAACAAGCAAGAAGGGCTATCCTTGAGTGACGAGGAGGTAAATTATTTGGATCAGTTGGCAAAAAGATTAGGCAGGAATCTGACTGACTCTGAAGTATTTGGTTTTTCACAAGTAAATTCTGAGCATTGTCGTCATAAGATTTTTAATGGGACATTCATTATTGACGGAAAAGAGCAGACCTCTTCCCTATTTAAGTTAATCCGTAAAACATCAGAAACACATCCCAATGGCATTGTTTCAGCTTATAAGGACAATGTCGCTTTTATAAAAGGACCAAAATTACAGCAGTTTGCACCTTTGAGAGCTGATATACCCGAATTTTACGCCATCAAGGAATTTGAGTCGGTTATCTCCTTAAAAGCCGAAACACACAATTTCCCCACTACCGTAGAACCTTTCAATGGTGCAGCAACAGGCTCTGGTGGTGAAATACGCGATCGCCTGGCTGGTGGTCAAGGCTCCCTGCCGCTCGCCGGAACAGCCGTATATATGACCGCTTTTTCCCGGTTAGAAGCAAACAGGCCTTGGGAGCAAGCCATGGACGAACGAGAATGGTTATACCAAACCCCCATGGATATACTGATTAAAGCTTCAAATGGTGCTTCAGACTTTGGGAATAAGTTTGGACAACCCTTAATAGCAGGATCTGTACTTACCTTTGAACATGAAGAAGATGCTAGAAAACTTGGTTTCGATAAAGTGATTATGCTTGCTGGAGGCGTAGGCTATGGAAAAGCCGATCAATCCAAAAAACAGGAGCCAAAAGCAGGTGATAAAATCGTTGTTTTAGGCGGAGAAAATTACCGTATCGGAATGGGTGGAGCGGCAGTGTCTTCAGCAGATACGGGTGCTTTTGGTTCAGGTATTGAACTAAATGCTGTTCAGCGATCCAATCCGGAAATGCAAAAGAGGGCTGCCAATGCGGTACGTGGGATGGTAGAAAGCGATCATAACACCATCATATCTATCCATGATCACGGAGCTGGCGGCCATTTAAATTGCTTGTCTGAGTTGGTAGAAGATACGGGTGGAAAAATAGACTTGGACAAACTTCCTATCGGAGATCCTACCCTATCGGCCAAAGAAATTATCGGAAATGAATCGCAGGAACGTATGGGCTTAGTCATTGCTGAAGAACACCTGGACACCTTGAAAAAAATTGCCGATAGAGAGCGTTCACCGTTATATCAAGTTGGTGATGTTACAGGCGATCACCGATTTACTTTTATATCCGAAACTACCGGCGCTAAACCTATGGATTTAGCGTTGAAAGATATGTTTGGCAGTTCGCCAAAAATGGTTATGGAAGACAAGACCATTGCACGTGACTATCAAGCGATCACCTATGAAACCACCAAATTACCTGACTATTTAGATCAGGTGCTACAATTAGAAGCCGTTGCTTGTAAAGACTGGTTGACAAATAAGGTGGATCGCTGCGTTGGCGGAAGAGTGGCTAAACAACAATGTGCTGGCCCTTTACAACTTCCATTGAATAATTGTGGTGTTATGGCGCTCGATTATCAAGGTAAAGATGGTGTTGCGACATCTATTGGACATTCACCCTTAACAGCTTTAATTAATGCCGCCGCAGGTAGCAGGAACGCAGTTGCCGAAGCGTTGTCCAATCTCATTTGGGCTCCCTTGCAAGATGGACTAACGAGTGTATCTTTATCCGCTAACTGGATGTGGCCTTGTAAAAATGAGGGCGAAGATGCGCGTCTTTATGAAGCGGTTAAAGCCTGTTCGGATTTTGTGCTGGATTTAGGCATTAATATCCCAACAGGTAAGGATTCGCTTTCCATGAAACAAAAATACCCCAATGGAGAAGTCATCGCACCAGGTACGGTCATTATTTCTGCTGCAGGCCATTGCAATGATATAACGAAAGTTGTTGAACCGGTATTGCAAAAGGATGGTGGAGCGATTTATTACATTAATCTTTCTGGCGATGATTATAAATTAGGCGGGTCTTCCTTTGCCCAAATCCGAAATAAGATCGGTACTGAGGCTCCTGATGTATTGAATGCGGAACAATTTAAACAGACTTTTGCTGCCATTCAAGAACTCATCCAGGCAGGGCAAATTCAAGCTGGACACGACATTGGTAGCGGTGGATTGATTACCACTTTATTGGAATTATGTTTTGCAGACCGCAACCTAGGTGCTTCCATCGATCTAACGGCATTAAATGAAAAAGACAGTATTAAAGTCCTATTTGCGGAAAATATAGGTTTGGTATTTCAGGCAGATCCGGCAATTGAGAACAAGCTCATGGCAAAAGGTATTCATTTTCATAAAATAGGCCAAGTTACTCCAAATGCGTCTTTAGTTCTAAAGAATGGTGAAGATCACTGGGAGCTTGCCATTGATTCCCTCCGTGACACTTGGTTTAAGACTTCCTATTTACTCGATCAACAGCAAAGCGGTAAACAAAAAGCGAAAGAACGTTTTGAACATTATAAAAACCATGTATTGACATATGTCTTTCCTGCTGACTTTGATGGAAAAAGACCACGTATCGATTCATCGAAACCACGCCCTAAAGCTGCTGTCATTCGGGAAAAGGGAAGTAACTCTGAACGTGAATTAGCCAATGCACTGTATTTAGCCGGCTTTGATGTTAAAGATGTACATATGACGGATTTAATTTCAGGGCGAGAGACGCTGGAGGACATCCAATTCATCGGTGCTGTTGGCGGCTTTTCTAATTCAGATGTTCTGGGATCAGCCAAAGGTTGGGCAGGAGCATTTATGTACAATGAAAAGGCACGCATCGCTTTAGAAAACTTTTTCAACCGTCCAGATACATTGTCTGTTGGAATTTGCAATGGTTGTCAGCTTTTTGTCGAATTGGGGCTTATCAATCCTGATCATCAGGAAAAACCGCACATGTTGCACAATGATAGCCATAAGCATGAAAGCGGTTTCACTTCCCTAACCATTCAGAAAAATCATTCCGTAATGCTTTCTAACTTAGCTGGATGTACCCTAGGTGTTTGGATTTCACATGGTGAAGGAAAGTTTCAGTTGCCTTATTCAGAAGATCAATACCATATTGTTGCCAAATATGCTTATGATACTTATCCTGCCAATCCGAATGGCTCGTCTTACAATACAGCCATGCTTTGTGACACTACAGGCAGACACTTAGTCATGATGCCGCACATCGAACGTTCACTTTTTCAATGGCATTGGGCCAATTATCCAAAAGATAGACATGATGAAGTGTCTCCGTGGATGACCGCTTTTGTAAATGCTAGAAAATGGATAGAAGATAGATCATAACGTCAATATTGGTGTTTAAAGAACCTTTGTTTTAGATGTTTTAGACGATAATTTTTAAAATTAATTCCACTTTCTTCCGCAGACCACGAAGTAGCTTGAATGCGAGGTTTACCCACAATGTGTTTATCTTTCAAGATGTTCGTGAGGCTCTCTACGGTCGGTTCTTTGATACTTTTTTTTTCGGACCTTTTCATGAAATGAAAAAGCTTGGATGCCTTTGGAAGTAAACACTTATGAAAAAAAAGAAAGTATATAATAAAGGTTCTTTTTTAATGCGATTGTCCTAGAATAATTCTTTTTTCCTTGGATTTGCCAATTAACACCTTATTGCTGCAACCTTCTTTCCACCACTAACGTCTTTTTTAACTATATGAATCATTTCACCTATAAAAACAGGTCGTTCACCGAAAAATCAAATGAGTTTACCTAAATCTCGTTTTAAACATCAATTATGCCCCATACTTTTGATCAGTATCAGAACCAGATATAATGAGCACATTACCTACAGACACACGAATAAGTAAACATCTTTCCTTCGCCGCTATTTTGGCAACGTTATATTGCCTTATTACCATGAGCACCAGTTGGGCCCAAGACCAAATGACAACTATTAGTGGAGAAGTGAGAGATACCGCTAGAGCACCTATTGATTTAGCAACCATTGTCTTGTTAAATGCCGCTGACTCGTCCTATATTCGTTCCGTTTTTAGCAATGAACAAGGAGCTTACACCATTCCGGCCGTTAAAGGCGGCCGATACCTCTTAGCGACCTCTCTTATCGGTTATCGAAAAGACTATCATCCCATCACCGTAAATGCATCATCGCAACACCTGCGTGTAGCTACGATAACCTTAGTTCCTGAAATGAATGCGTTGAAAGAGGTCGCTGTAACGGCTACCTTGCCTAGTGTAGAACGGAAAGACGGTGCCTTAGTCGTCAATGTTGCCAATTCTGCTTTAGCTGCGGGGAATACGGCTTTGGATATTCTTCAACGTTCACCGGGCGTAGCCGTAGATAAGGATGGCAACATCAGTTTGATGGGACGACAGGGAGTGACGGTAATGATTGATGGTAAGCAAACCTATCTTTCTGCTGAACAGCTGGCCAATATGCTTAAATCAATGGACGGTAATAATGTGCAGTCTATTGAACTCAACACCAATCCATCAGCGAAATATGATGCCGCTGGCACTGCAGGTATTATTAATATCAAATTGAAAAAGAATGAGTTAGAAGGAACAAATGGCACATTGAGTTTAAGTGCAGGTTATGGCAAATCGCATAAATCCAACAGTTCATTGCAGGTAAATCACAAAGTTGGAAAAATTAATTTATTCGGCAATTATAGCTATGTAAACAATGCCTTTAACAATGATTTGGAATTGTATCGAATTATTGGACAAGGCCAATCGGCCAAAGTATTTGATCAATTAGCAAATTTTAAAAATAAACGCAGTAGCAGTAACGTACGTGCTGGAATTGACTATCAAAGTTCTAAACGGAATACCATCAGTGCTTTATTCTCTGGATTTTTTCTGAAAGGAAATGATCATTCAACCAGCAATAATAAAATTTCTGATTTAAACAGTCCTATCGATTCTACATTGACTACTTTAAATAACGGCAAAAACCGTTACCATAATTTATCCTTTAATGTTAATAATACCTTTACTATTGACACCAGTGGAAGAAAACTTGTTGTAGAAGCTGACATTTCCACATTTGAAGATCATACCAATAGCAATTATACGAATTATTTTTACTTAGCCAACGGCGACTATCTGCGCGATCCGGAATACATTTTGAACGATATGCCTTCTGAAATTCATATTCAAACAGTGAAGGCAGACTATACACACCCACTGACCAGCAAAAGTAAGATCGAGGCAGGAGCCAAATATAGTTCCGTAAAAAGTGACAATGACATGGGATTTTTTGATCAGATAAATGGCCATTGGGAAGACAATACACAGCGCTCCAACCATTTTATTTATACAGAAAGAGTAAGTGCAGCTTATGCGATTTATAGTCAAACGGTTCATAAAACAGAAATTAAAGCGGGGTTACGTCTAGAACATACCTATTCTGACGGCAACTCTGTAACGTTAAATCAACGGAATAAACGCGACTATTTCAGTTTTTTCCCTAATGTTAGCCTGAATCAACAGTTGTCGGAAAAAAATAATATAGGTATTTCCTACAGCCGAAGGATCAATAGACCGAATTACGGTAATTTAAATCCGTTTTTATACTATGTTGACCCTTATAGTTACCAGCAGGGAAATCCATTTCTGGATCCATCTTATACCAATTCCTATGAATTGAATTATACCTTATTAAAAAAATATACGCTAACTGCTGGCTATCAGAAAACAAAAGATATGGTTGGCGAAATGATGTATCAAAATGACGAAACGAATGTTGCCTATGTTACTAATGAGAATATTGCTAGTGAGCAAGTGTATTTTGTCAACGTTAATTTACCCTTAGCAGTAGGAAAAGTATGGAGTAGCAATACAAACATTAATGCCATGCATTTGGGATACAAAGCCGACCTTCCTACCGATCCCATTGACTTTGGACAGTTTGGCCTTCAGGCGAACAGTAATCATACATTTGCTATTACACCAAGTTTTCGCTTAGAAACCACCTTTCAATATCAATCGCCATTGCGCTGGAGTATTTATCGAATTGGATCCTATTGGTCTTTGGATATGGGCGTGAATAAATCTTTTATGGATAAAAAACTACAGTTGAAGTTAGCTGTTTCCGACATTTTTAATACCCGACCCAATAAGGTAACAACCGACTATGCTAACTTGAATATACGTGTTCATAACACATGGGAAAGCCGTGTAGCACGATTTACGTTAACGTACAATTTTGGCAATCAAAAATTAAAAGTCAAGCAACGCGACTTGGATAGCGATGAAAAAAGTCGCGTTGGTAAATAATAATAATCTTATGTGTGTTTGTGCCGTCGTTGTCGGGAGACAATGGCGGTTTTTCTTTTTGACCGATGTTTACTTCCAAACATTTGATCATGGATAAAGGTTTATTCCTATAAATGACCTATATGGAACGTCAAAAAAAACCTTCTTTCTTTTATCGAAACAGTTTATCGATTATTTTCTTAAGTTTTTTCTGCTTCGCATTAGCCGCCCAAGCGTACTTTGGTTGGAGGGAGCATAATCAGGAGCTGCAAGAATATGGTGCCGCTGCCTTAACTTTTCTATCCTATCTCAGCAGCGGCCATTTTCTGTCGGCCACCTTCGAAAATTTTGAAAGCGAATTCTTACAGATGGCTATGTATGTTATTTTAACCATTACCTTGAGGCAAATAGGCTCTTCGGAGTCAAAGGATCTGTATAAAAAGGAAGAAGTAGATCGCGAACCAATGCCAGGACCACATGCTCCAAAACCTGTTAACCAAGGAGGATGGCGCCTAAAAGTTTATGAAAATTCCCTGTCTATTGCCTTCGTTTTATTATTTGTATTTAGCTGGGTTGGCCATCTCATAGGAAGCTACCGCGCTTATAATATTGAACAGCAGCTAAAGCACGAACCGATGGTAGACCTTACCAGCTTTTTACAAGAACCTACCTTTTGGTTTGAAAGCTTTCAAAATTGGCAAAGTGAATTTTTGTCGGTTGCGTCTATCGTTATTTTAACTATTTTTCTGCGGCAGAAAGGGTCTCCAGAATCTAAGCCAGTAGATACACCGAATTTAGAAAATGCTTAATCATAGATGTTTCTAAACTTATAAAGTTATTGCATGCAACAATTAGGTGCAAAATTTGTTAAGCAAAATACAGGTTTAATACATTTTGTCATGGAAGGCAGTACACATACACCACCGATCACCAATGTGCAATATGATCAAAAAAAGCTGTCTGATGGTTATATTGAATTACATATCAATGGACATGTTGCGAACGAATATTTTGAAACCATAGCCATTGTACATCCCGATAAGTTAAAAGAGCGTGAGCCACTGGAAAAATTTCTAAAGAACTGTCTATTGGAAGCCAAGGATCGAACAATAGCGCTTCGAAAAAAATAGTAGGATGTCTCAAAAGGCTCGTCATTTTGAGCGGATGATGATCTCGAATGCTCATAAGGAAGCGTTTAGAAACCTTACCATAACCTAAATGATGAATAATACTATTGAGACATCCTCAGGAAAGTTTTAATACCTTTAGGATTTCTTTTTTGGCACCTTTGCACCTTCTTTCCGCGCTTCCGATAAACCAATGGCTACCGCTTGCTTCTTAGAGGTTACCTTCTTACCACTTTTTCCGCTTTTAAGCTTTCCTTCTTTCATTTCATGCATGGTTTCTTCTACCTTTTCACCTGCCTTTTTTGAATACTTTGCCATAATAAACTCCTGTTTTTCATCTATTTGATTAACAAACAATAAGAGGAGATGTTTATTTAAAAGTAAAAAGTAAAAACCGAACCCGAGCACTCAATAGGATTCCCAATTTCCTTTAATTTTCGTACCATGCAGAGGGTCGTTTTTTACCTGTAAAAAAACGTCTATTTCCTGCTGCAATTCTTCAACATGGGAAATTATACCAACTATCCGGTGTTCGTTTCGTAAGGTCTTTAGGGTATCAAAAGCTACAGCGAGAGATTCTTTATCTAGGGAGCCAAAACCTTCATCCAAAAAGAAGAAATTCTGTTTTGCTTTATGCTGTTGTTGTATTGATTCAGCTAAGGCTAAAGCCAAAGATAGCGATGCTTGAAAGATTTGTCCTCCCGATAAGGTTTTGGCTAGCCGTGTTTTACCATCATTGAGATAATCACGTACTTGAAATTCGTTTTTATCCGTTACTTCCAACCTCAATTGTTGTTGTGTTAATTTATAAAATCGTCTATTCGCGATTTCACAAAGTTGTTGTAGATAAACAGATGAAATGTAACTCACAAAACCACTTCCTTTAAATAAATTCTTTAATGTATTTAGATTATTAGCTCGTTGTTGCAATTGCTGCAAATCTTTTTGCAATTGTTGTTTCTGTTCTAATTGGTTTATCATGCGTTCCAGGTTACTTTTTGAGGCAACATAAGTCTCCTGCGCCTGTGCCACGATTTCCCTGAATTGTTGGTAATCTTCCAGTTGCCGAATAAACGTTTCCTCTTCAAATACCAATCCAGCCGTTTTATCCTTTAACTTGTTATATTGATCTTTAGCATTATACAATTGTTGAAAGAAACGTTCCATATTATTACGTGTTTCCTCTACTTGAATATCCAATGCTAATAAATCGGTCACTTCTTTTAAGCTAGCGAACTTAGAATTATTAAGTGTTCGTTGAACTTGTTCTTTCATAAAAGCTAAGCGTTCCTTTTCAGCGGAAAGACTTTCGATGACGGCCTGAAAGCGTGTTTCTAAGGCCAGTTTAAGCTGTTGCTGTTCCAACAGTTCTTGTTGTAAAACTTCGTATCGGTGGTTGATTGCAGAACATTCATTATCAATGCTTAAGATCTTTTCTTCCAATTGCTTAAAATCAATTGACTCTATTTCAGCTATAGGTATCACTTTCAATTGTCCAAGCAATAACTGAAGTGAACCTGCCTTTGATCGCTCTTCTTCTATAATCTTTCGAACGGCGGCTTCATACTGATCGCGATCTGCTGTTGTTTTTTTAAGCAGCTCGTCATTTGCATTTATTTCTTCTTCCAATAAATCAATTTCATCTTCTATTAATTTGTAGTTATTCAATTGTTCATCAATGAGCGTACTATTTTTGCTATCGTATCCTTCCCATGAAAAACTGGCTAACTGTTGTTGTAAGGATTCCTTATCAGTCTGATACTTCTCGGTCAATCCCACTTTATTTTTTTCGACAGACGAGCGTTCTACTTCTAGGATATCCAATTGCCGCCTTAGCGATTGCAAAGCCTTCAGTGCCTCTCTTGTTTTATTTTCTTTCTCTTTTAATGTTTTCACCTGTTGCTCCACATCTTCTAAAATCATCATCTTTGGATGTGTGGTTGAACCGCACAGCGGACAGGCTTCACCATCATGTAAAGCGGCAACAAGGTCACCTAATTTAGTCTGCAATTGAGCATGATTCATTTCCTGTGTCAACAATTCCAACTGGCTCTCCAGAGCTGCTTCGCGCTTTTCCAACTCTTCATGATATGGAGTATCACTGTTAATATGTTCTTGGGAAAGCATTTCATCACGTAATTGATCGATATGTGTTAATGCATCGTCCGCTTGATTTAACGCTGACAAACTGTTTTCCGCGTTTTTCTCGAGCATTTCGGTTTGAATAAACCAACTTTTTATGGCCGAAAGCACGGTAATGTCTGGCTTGGCATCTTTTTTCTTTTTTACTTTTTCTTTTAAGGTTAAACCTATTTTCTCCCGATGTATCCGGTCTTTTTGCGCACGATCTACAAAATCTTTACCCTTTGCAATTCTATTGGTTAAGTGCTTAATTGCCTCTTTTAATGCTAATAATTGGATCCCAATTTGATAATCCTGTTTTTTCTGAATAAGGGTATCGATAGTCTGATATTTAGCGGTAACCGTCGCAAACTCTTGCTGTTGCTCCATCAGCTGGGTATCGCAAATCTTCAATCGATGTTGATAGTCGTTTAAACTATCCTCTCTTTTTTGAATCCCCAACGCCAATTCATCCAATCGCTGTAAATCTGCCTTAAAATGTCGTAGACAAAATTCATAATCACCTAATCGATCCCGTATAATCTGATATTCCTGCTCTTTATCTTGCAACTTTTCGACGTAAGCTGCGGCAACATGCCTTTCTTCAAACAACTGCTTGAGTTGCTCTAACGTTTTGATCGACTGCTCTTTGCGTATGAGCTCATCAGACAGAGCTTTTAATTGTAGTTCTTCTGCCTTTAGCGTTTCTTTCGCCTGATCGATTATAGGTGTATTGACTTCCTCAAAGGCTGCTAATCGACCCGCTAGTCGTTGCATTGCTTCGCTATTTTTCCGTTCAAGAGAAGTCGTTTGTTGAAAAAACTCAAACTTATCTAACTGAAAAATATCTTTAAGCATGTCTGTACGTGCCTTATCCGTCAGCTGTAGAAATTCTTGAAATTTCCCTTGAGGGATAATAATCGTACGCCTGAAATTTTCATAACTCAAGCCCAAAATCTGTTCGGCAGTTGTTACAGCTAACGGTTTCCAATGCCCATTTTCTTGTAAATAAGCGGAACGTTCAAATGTGTTTACCTTATCAAATTTTTTACCATGTCTTTTTCCCCGCACAACAAATCGATAGCATTGTTCATCGAAATTGGAAAAAACGAAATCGATCAACAACTCATCGGATTTGAGATTCATCATATTGTAATTACGATCGTCTCTTAGATGCAGGCGTTCAATTTCTCCATATAGTGCAAAGGCAATAGCTTCAAGAATGGAAGATTTTCCTGAACCAACAGATCCAAAAATGCCAAATAGCTGCCCTTCCAGCAGTTTATCAAAATAAATAGTTTGTTCTTTTTGATAAGAAAATAATCCTTTGATGGTTAATGAAACTGGAATCATTCGTCTATTTGTTCAGCTCTTATTTCCTTAAATAACTTAATTAACTCCTCATTGGGTTGCTGTCCGTTACGGTACGCGAAATACTGTAAAAACAAGTCGTCGATACTTTGACTAAGGTCAATCGTGTGGCCTTTGTTTTGATCCGTTAACTTATTTTTTATTTCCGGTATGATTGCTACGATGCCATCATGCGCTTGCAATAAGAGGCGTCGATCTTCTGTACCTAAATAATCGTCACTTACTATCGTCAACTCTACCCAGGTTTCGGGGTTTGCCATTAACCATGTTAATGCTTCTTCTATGGCTTCAAAACGCTTTCGATGTAGCGGACGCCCACTCCGTAACGCTATTCGTTCGAACTCAGCTATACGCCCTGGTTCGGCATCAATTAAGACGACGTATTTTTGCTGTCCGGCTTCGCCAAAGCTGTAACTTAACGGACTACTACTGTAGATAATGGGCATACGTTGTTTATCGATTTCCTGATAGCGATGCAAATGCCCTAAGGCAACATAGTGAAGACCGTGCGGAATATTTTCGCTGTAAATTGCCTGTGCACCACCTAAATGAAGAATTGGTTTTTCATCAATGGGCTCTTCTGGTGGTATTTCTCCCTTTTTCATTACAAAAAGATGAGCCACCAGTATATTCACTCCCCTTGCATCGCAATATTTATCGGCTAATCTTTGCCAATGATTCTGTACTAATTTTCGTAGCTCATCTTCTACCTGCACTGTCCCAAGAAATGTTCGCATACGATATTCATTGGCATAGGGTGTTAACAGTACGCGTAATGGATAGGCATATTTGGGTAATTGTAACTCAAGAAAACCGGGTTCACTTTTTGTTATTCGTGCTCCACCGGAAATTTCTCCGGTAGCTACTTCTATATGAGGGTATCCGGCAAATATAATTCCACAATCTCGAGCAAGCGCATCCGGAGAGTCAATCCGATCTGGCGAATCGTGATTACCTGCAATGGCGATAACCACACGTTCGCCGTTTCGAGCAAGTCTTTTTAAACTTTTATATAATAATTCGACCGCCTCTGCAGCAGGGTTAAATGCATCAAATAGATCTCCTGCTACCAAAACAACGTCTACAGCAGCTTCATCAGCTATTGCAATCATCTCTTCTAAAACAATCTTCTGCTCTTCTAAACGTGTATATCGATCTAATTTCTTACCTAAATGCCAATCGGCTGTATGCAGTAATTTCATCGTTATGCATTATAAACATTATAAATTATAAACGGAAATTTACTACACTAAAGTATCCTATTTATTAAAGAATTGTATTGAATCTGAACGGAAATATCAAGAGTTGATGGTTACACATGGAAATGTCCTAACAACTTTTTCTTTATAGCCTACAATCCTATTATGCTTTCCACATGTTTGGCGGAGAATCTCCGTTCTGCTAAAGGTCCGTCGTAACGAATTGCGGTTTACATGGAGGATGCTTTTGCTATAGCAATGCTCTACCGCGAGAGTTTTTATGAATAAAATGATTTTTACTTTAGGGCATTATTCATTCGTATTTGCTGTCAATGGTATTCATGAGCTCATCGCTTTGCTCTTCGGTTTTGTTACATTTTTTCGTGGAAAAAAAGGGGGGGGAAAAGTAAAGCATAGATTTTTTTAATATGCAATATTATCAAACAATTTGGCTAAGTTTGGCGCAAAACCATACATTAATGACAGTATTAACTTTTACGCTTATCCTTTTATTGGGAGCGTATGCAGCAGGTTTTATTGGTTCACTTTCTGGACTTGGTGGCGGTGTCGTCATTATTCCTTTGCTAACAACCGTGTTACATGTAGATATACACTATGCAATAGGCGCTGCCTTGGTTTCGGTTATTGCAACATCGTCTGGCTCTGCAGCAGCCTATGTTAAAGAGGGAATAACCAATATGCGTTTGGGTATGTTTCTTGAAATAGCAACAACTGCTGGCGCCATAGGAGGCGCCTTAATGTCGACTATTGCACCAACCAGTTTTATTGCTGTTCTTTTTGGCTGTACACTTATTTTCTCATCGATCAATTCGCTTCGTAAAAAGCAGGAGCATGCAGTAAAAACTTCCAGTAAACTAGCCATTTTGTTAAAACTTCCTTCTACTTACCCTGAGGGTAAAACTAGAATAGCTTATGGCACGAAAAACGTGATTGGAGGATTTAGTATGATGGGTCTTGCGGGTATGCTTTCTGGATTATTGGGCATTGGCTCTGGTGCTTTTAAGGTAATTGCGATGGATAATATTATGAAAATTCCCTTCAAAGTATCGACTACTACTAGCAATTTTATGATGGGGGTAACGGCCACTGCTAGTGCGGTCATTTATCTTCAGAAGGGCTATATCGAACCGGTCATTTGTATGCCGGCAGTAATCGGAGTGCTTTTAGGAGCAATGACCGGCGCAAGGATACTTATTAAGGCAAACCCAAGAAAATTACGCCTATTCTTTGCGGTAATTATCATTATGCTTGCGCTTAATATGGTTTATAATGGCGTTGTTGGAAATATTTAGTTACATAACATGAAACAGTCAAATTTAGGTGACAGGGATATTCAATTGATTATCGGTAATTTATTGCGCTATGGTGTATGGACCGCCTTAACAGTAGCGACCCTAGGCGGTATTATCTATTTATTTCGTCATGATCGCGAGTTTGTTAACTACCAGACATTTGTAGAACATGATGATAATATCTTTGACGTTATCAAGCACATGCTCAATGGTGTTTTTCAGGGTTACGGGCATAGTATCATTTTATTGGGCGTCATGCTGCTTTTTCTGACACCTATTCTTAGGCTAATCTTTTCACTCGTCGCTTTCTTCATCGAAAAAGACTATCTTTATGTTGGTATTACGTTACTGGTAATAGGCATTATCTGCTTCAGTGTATTTTTTGGCTTTGCCCATTAGGGCGTTAGGAGATTGTAACCGTTTACTTTTTCTTTTTAATTTTAATTTATCCTGCATGACTGTATTTATTGATCGAATTATTCCACAAATCGGTTTAGATTTACTTGAGGAGGCTGGAATTCCATACGAACAGCACACGGCAAATAATGAACTAAGTAAAGCCGCTCTTATCGAAAAATGCCAGGCGCATGATGCATTATTAACTGCCGGTTGGGGCCCATTAGACCAAGAGTTTTTACAAGCATGTAAACACCTAAAAGTGATCGCACTTCATTCTGTTGGATACGATCGCATTGACATACAAGAAGCTACCCGCTTAAAAATACCGGTGGGCAATACACCCGATGTATTAAGTGAGGCCACTGCTGATACTGCATTTTTGCTCATGCTGGCGGTGTCGAGAAAAGCACTTTTCTTACATAAAAAGATTATCGAAGGGAAATGGGGATTCAGTCAGCCGACTGATGACCTAGGTTTCTCCCTGACAGGAAAGACATTGGGTATATTTGGACTAGGAAATATTGGATACGAATTAGCCAGGAAAGCTAAGGTAGCGTTTAATATGCCCATTATCTACCACAACCGCTCCTCTAATCAAAAAGCTGAGCAGGAGCTTGGTGCAAAACGGGTATCCTTTGAAGAGTTGGTGAGTCAAAGTGATGTTTTAGCGGCATTTTCAACCTTAACGGCTGAAACTAGGCATAAATTTAATGCGTCTGTTTTTGCCAAGATGAAACCGTCGGCTATTTTTATCAATGCATCCAGAGGTAGTGTACATCATGAACCGGATTTGATCCACGCCATCCAAACCGGACAAATATGGGGAGCCGGTTTAGATGTTACGGATCCCGAACCTATGGACAAAGATAATCCGCTACTGGCAATGCCAACGGTCGCTGTTTTTCCTCATATCGGTTCGGCTACTCGAGAGGCAAGAGATGGAATGGCAACGATTGCTGCAAAAAATATAATTGCAGCATCAAAAGGCGAGCGATTACCATACCTTGTTAACCCTGAAGCTTATCATTGATAAAGTCTCGTACAAGAAATGTTAACGATTGTAAGGAAAGCGCTTTGTTAGTAGTCATATAATAAAATAGTCCAAGAATATAATCTCTTGGACTATTATTTTTTCCTAAATCCTAAATTTACGGTCAATATGCTTTAAATTTTTTTAACATTCACAGCCTGTTGACCTTTTCTGCCTTCGGCAACTTCAAATTCTACAGTATCATTATCTTTGATGGCACCAATACCACCATTCACATCTTTAAAATGAACAAAAATGTCGGTTCCATCCTCTTGGATAATAAACCCAAATCCCTTTTGCGCATTGAACCATTTTACTTTTCCGGTTTTCATCAATTAAAATATTTGTATTGTACGATTGTTGTGGAACCTATAGTTACTGACGCATCATCACTTAGGAAACACAGGTTAATTCTCAGTAAATTGCTTAAAAAACAGTTCCAACAACACCGCTATGGCAGAAATCCGAACAGTATTCATTTAAACTATCTCAAACCTACTATAAAATTTTTAATTTTTCAATGATTTAACAAAAAAATTCAATAAGCTTTATTTAAATTCTTTGCAAACCTCATTTTACTTTATTTACTCATTTTTATTTGTTAGGTTGAGGTGTCGTGCGTAAGTAAGGCTTTATTTCTTGGTAACCTTTAGGAAATTTTGCCGGTATATCTTCTGTCTTAATAGCGGGCACAACAATCACATCTTCCCCATCTTTCCAATCTGCTGGTGTTGCTACACTGTAATTTTCTGTCAGCTGTAAAGAATCGATGACCCGAAGAATTTCCTGGAAATTTCTACCCGTAGATGCCGGATAAGTAATTGTTAAGCGGACCTTTTTCTGCGGATCGATCACGTATACCGAGCGTACCGTTGCTGTAGCCGAAGCGTTTGGATGAATCATTCCATAAGCTTCAGCTATCTTTCTATCTTTATCCGCTATAATTGGAAAATTGACCTCCACATTTTGCGTTTCATTAATATCTTTTACCCATCCATGGTGATCTTCTACGCTATCCACACTTAATGCCAACACTTTAACATTACGTTTATCAAATTCGTGCTTTAAGGAAGCTGTTCTTCCCAACTCCGTTGTGCACACAGGGGTATAATCTGAGGGATGCGAATATAACACTACCCAACTATCGCCAACATAATCATAGAAATTAATATTACCTTCCGTTGTTACCGCATCGAAATTTGGTGCAACATCTCCTAATTGTAAACTCATTATTGATCCTCCTTTTAATTTTTATAAAGTATACTAAAGTAATAGATTTTGTTGACAACAGCAAATTTTACGCAAAGTTTGAAATCATTAAAATATCATAAAACGAATCGTAGCCCTGCTCAATTAATGTTGGTAAAATTCCATTGTTTTACTTACCTTCACAACCATTTTTGTTTTATATGATCGTACAATCTTCCGCAATAGCAGCATTAGAAGCCACTATACATCCCTACAAGCAACAAATTATTAATCATCCTGTATATGAGGCAATTCACACAATAGATGATTTAAGAATTTTTATGGAACACCATATTTTTGCTGTTTGGGATTTCATGTCTTTATTAAAATCACTTCAACAGCAGTTAACGTGTACTCGAGTACCCTGGTTTCCAACTGGCGATCCCGATATCAGGTACCTCATTAATGAGATTGTAACTGGAGAAGAATCGGATATTGACCCTAACGGACATAGGAAAAGTCATTATGAATTATATTTGGAAGCAATGCTACAATGTGGTGCAGATTTATCTGCTATCCAAGACTTCTTACACTTCCTTTTACAAGGAAAAAGTATTCAAGAAAGTTTAGTGGCCGTTAACACAGCCTATGCAATAAAAGATTTTGTAGCGGGCACTTTTCAGGTTATTACTGAAGAGCCAATACACAGTCAGGCAGCGGTATTTACGTTTAGTCGCGAAGATCTCATTCCTAGCATGTTTATCACCATGGTTAATGATTTAGCCAAACAGTTTCCAGACAATATAAGTCTATTTAACTATTATTTAGAAAGGCATATCGAAGTCGATGGTGATCATCATCGTCATTTAGCACTGCAAATGACAGCTAAATTGTGTGGCGACGATCTTGCATATTGGAAAACAGCTGAAAATGCAATTATCAAAGCGCTTAAATTACGTATTTAATTATGGGACAGCGTATTAGAACAAATTTTAAAACAACGATCAGGGAAAAAGTATTAAAGTGTTAACATCAAACCGTCGTAAGCCAAGTAGACGCCATCGGGAAGCTCTTGTGAAACTTCTTGATATCGGCCAAGGCGATGACTAATATGTGTAAGATATGTTTGCTCCGCTCCTATCGTATGGGCAAAGGCTAAGGCTTCTTCCAAATTGAAATGAGAAATGTGGGGTTCTCGCTGCAGTGCGTTAATGACTAAAATCTTTGTTCCTTTAATCTTATCAATCGCTAAAGGGGATACTGTTTTCACATCAGTAAGATACGTAAAATCGCCAAATCGATATCCTTTTATAGGAAGCTCATGATGCATAACCTCAATAGGCTCAATGGCAATATCATGTAAATAGATTGTTTCTTGGTTAACATCATGGAGATTAATACGTGGAATACCAGGATACTTATGTTCATTAAACATATAATAAAACTCTCTTTTTAATTCATCTTGAACACGTTGATCAGCATATACATCAATGGCAACGCCTTGAAAATAATTGAAAGCCCGAATATCATCTAAACCTGCGATATGGTCTTTATGCGCATGGGTGTACAAAACCGCTTCTAAATGCTTTATATTTTCTCTTAACATTTGATAGCGGAAATCTGGTCCGGTATCAATAACTATATTTTTACCATTTTCCGTTACCAACACTGAAGAGCGAAGACGTTTGTCTCGAGGATCAACAGAAGTACAAACGCGGCAATCGCAAGCAATTACAGGAACCCCTTGTGAAGTTCCAGTACCTAAGAATCTAATCGTCAAAGCGTTAATTTAGTTTGTTTGATCGTAAACAGCAGTTGTTTTTGTTTATCATCCAATTTCGTTACATCAGGTTCTATCTGCTGTAATAATTCTAATAAAGCATTGATTTTCACTTCAATGTTGGAAAAACGGTTAATCACGATAACTTTATTATTCTGCAAAAGGCAAGAACCCGTTTTAAATGTTCCCTTTTCATAACGTACCTTATATCCCATTCCCTTAAAAAGAGATTCCAATTTCTCCAAACTATGGGGTGTAAATGGTAACACGGTTAATGTTATTAAAATGAATGATTATCGCAAATCCACCATTTCCATATGAGGAAAATCCGCTTTATCAAAGGTAAAGGTTTTTGTGGTAACTTCCACATTGGGTGTAAATTTTTGAATGCTATACTGATTTTGACTTCCTCCTTTATCGAAAACAGTTATGTCATAAATTTGCTGTGCATTTTTATCGATTCTTAAACGTACTTTAGAAAAAGACTTTCGGTTATCTTCCGGACTTAAATCAATTACCGCTAATCGTTTACCAGAGACTGTTTCATCCCGAGCAGCTCCATACGTAAAACCTTTAGTGTAAAACGTAAAAATAGTAGCTGGTGTTATGGTTTCGGTTTCTCCTCCTCCAGCAGCATCTGTTAGCTGTACTTCCTGTTCTTCTTTAAGGATATTCCATTGTTGCTTGCCATCGGAAATCAATACCTGATCCTCCGTCGTTATGCGGTATTTATTTGATTTAGGCGCTACAATTAACGCTCCATGTTGATTTACCGTTGTTTGCTGTTGCTGATTGGTAGCCCTTAGGGAAAAGTCAATCTTCGCAGTGCGATAAGATTGGTATTTCTGGCTTACGCTCTGGAGTAACTTCTGTGCTGCTGGGTCATCTTGAGCCAAAACACCTAAACCTGAGCATAAGATTCCTATTAATAATAACGTCCGTTTTTTCATTAGAATAAATTATTTTTAATGGCAATGAAACTTACATGAACCTTTTTATTGCAGGTTTCATTCGAGCTATTAATCTTTCTTATCTAATGTATCCAAAAACTGTTCCAATGAATATTCATCCGGATACAATACCTCCCGAGCTTTACTACCCTCAAACGGACCAACGATACCAGCAGCTTCTAATTGATCGATAATTCGGCCAGCTCTATTGTAACCTAATTTTAACTTACGTTGAATAAGGGAAGTAGAACCCTGTTGATGTAATACAATCAAACGAGCAGCTTCTTCAAACAATGCGTCACGATCATTTATAAGGTCAATATCGCTTAAACCACTACCATCACCACTTTCATCAACATATTCGGGAAGTAAAAAAGCTGAAGGATATCCCCGTTGAGAACCAATAAATTCAGATATTTCTTCTACCTCTGGTGTATCAACAAACGCACATTGTATACGAATAAGATCGCTCCCTGTGGCCAGCAACATATCTCCACGACCGATCAATTGATCAGCACCACCGGTATCTAATATCGTACGTGAGTCCACTTTAGATAATACCCGGAAAGCTAGTCGTGCCGGGAAATTGGCTTTTATGGTACCCGTAATAATATTTACAGAAGGACGCTGGGTAGCAATTACCAAATGTATACCAACTGCACGTGCCAATTGAGCCAGACGTGCAATCGGTGTCTCCACCTCCTTACCGGCAGTCATCATTAAATCGGCAAATTCATCCACAATCAACACGATGAAAGGCATAAAACGATGTCCTTCCTCAGGGTTAAGCCTTCTGTTAATAAACTTATTATTATATTCTCTCAAATTACGGACCTGCGCATTCTTTAGTAAATCATAGCGCTGGTCCATTTCGATACATAAGGAATTTAAGGTATTGATCACCTTTTTGGTATCGGTAATAATCGCCTCTTCTTCACCCGGTAGTTTTGCTAAAAAATGTCGTTCGATCGTTTTAAACAACGATAATTCCACTTTTTTAGGGTCAACCATGACAAATTTCAATTCCGCGGGATGTTTTTTATAAAGCAGGGAGGTAATAATAGCATTAATACCGACTGATTTACCTTGTCCGGTCGCACCAGCCACCAATAAGTGAGGCATTTTGGCCAAATCAGCAATGTATACCTCATTTGAAATCGTTTTTCCCAATGCGATGGGTAAATCCATGTCTGTATGCTGGAAACGTTCTGTAGCAATCACTCCACGCATAGCGACCATTTCTGGCTTAGTATTCGGTACTTCAATACCAATAGTTCCCTTACCTGGCATTGGTGCGATAATCCGGATACCTAGTGCAGCAAGACTTAAAGCGATATCATCCTCGAGATTCTTGATTTTTGAAATTCGGACTCCCGGTTTAGGAATAATTTCATAGAGTGTTACTGTTGGACCAATGGTTGCCTTAATTTTGTCAATCTCGATATTATAATTGCTTAATGTTTCGACAATTTTATCTTTATTGGCTTCAAGCTCTTCATTATTTACGACAATTTTTCCAGAGCCATAATCCTTAAGCAACTCTAAATGAGGGTACTGATAACCAGACAAATCGAGCTTCGGATCATATTGCCCAAACTGCTCAACTAAGGCATCTGCCGGACTTAGCGTTTTCTCTTCTTTCACCTTTTCTACCGTTAGATTTGGTGTTGGCACAGTTGGCGATTCCTTTAATGAATTAACCGCATGTTCTTCTTTGGGGGGCTGTTCTTGATTCGGTAACGGTTGCAACTCAAAAGCCGGTCCATTGGCTGGACGAGCATCATCCGTACTTCTTTTAGCCTTAACCTCTAAATTTTGTGCAAGTCGTTCGGTATTTTGATCATTTGATCGCTGGCTATCATTTCTCAACGAATTCCGTTGGTTAGCTGGAATGATTGTATTCTCCGTTACACCGTCATCATCATCTTCTTCATCTAATTCCTCTTCCCCAGTTGCAAAAAAGTCATCATCCCCATTGGATAATATTGTTTTCTTTTTCCGTTCCGGAATCTTAAAATCAATATTAAACGCAATGATTAGCGCTGTTAATCCAATAAATAAAAGTAGGGCGCCCACTCCCGCAGATCCTACTTGGGCCTGTAGGATTTTATTTGACCAGAAACCGAACGATCCCTCCAGAAAATGTGGATAATCAATTATAAAGCCATGAAAATAACCAATAGTAACCGAAATAAACAATAAAAGAAAAAAACCATAACCAAAAACTTTGTCTAATGGCAGTAATTTTACCTTAAACAATAGCCTATAACCAATGATAAAAAAAACACCAATGAACAAAAAAGACGAAATTCCAAACCATTCAAAGATGAACTGATTAGCTAGAAGTGCCCCTAATTTACCCAACCAATTTTCAACTACTACCTCTTTGAAACCTAGGCTTTCCAATTCTTCGCGGGTTTTGAATAAAGTACCCCATCCTCCATTGGCATCGGAAACATAGCTTTGATCATTTTGCCAAGTGAATAAATAAGATGTGAAGGCTATTAAAAAGTAGAGGGATAAAACCAAAAAAAACAAACCAGCAATCTTCACTGCTTTGCTATGTTCAAAATTAAATTTTTTAGATACTTTACTCCGTTTAATTGACGGTTCGCTACGGGAAGTCCTGGAACCGTTGGTATTACGGGCCCTTCCTTCGCCTTTTATGGTATTAGATCTGAATTGATTTCCTTGTAAAGACATTAAAGCAAAATTCTTTGGTACAAACTTATGGATTTTTTTGGACGTAAAATCACCGCCTGCTATAAAATTTCCAAAAGCGAATGTAGCATTTATCGTTTTATAAACGTTAAATATGAATAAAGATTTATTGGTATACGTTTTATCAACTAGCATGGACATAACCGGTTTATTAAAAAAGAAAAAAAACAAGTGGATTTATTTATTTAGCGTAATCATTGCTACATTATTCTTAAGCTCCTGCCTCAAGGATAATGATGGAGAGAATGGAGATATCCCCGCTGCATTGGTTTCCTTTGTGCATTCATCACCCGATGCTGGAGAACTAATTGTTGGCGTTAATGGCTATCAGGTGAACACACAATCATTCAAATTTGGCGATCGTATTATTTATCAATATGTTTATCCCGGAGGCAATCAGTTTCAGATAAACGATGCTTCCAGCAATAAAAAATTAGATGCTAAAAACTGGAATTTGGAGGGCGGTGCATGTTATTCCATCTTTGCTGTTGATCGGCTAGACACCATTCAATTACTTGGGGTAAAAGATTTTTATGTCAACGACGTTCCTAAAGATGGATTTGCAAAAGTGCGTTTTATTAATCTTTGTCCAGACTCCGTATCATTAGATCTAAAAGCAAACGATATTGATACCCTTTTGGCCAGCCAGAAAAAATTTAAACAAAACACCACCTTTGGCGATATCAAAGCAGACGATAATACAAGTTATGATATAACCATTGTTAATCATGCAACAGGATCACCGCTTCACAAGACTACTTTTAAGCCAAAGCAAGGACAATATTATACCATAATGGCGGCAGGCCTTATGGATACAGAGGTAGAAGCACAAAAGTTGAACGCTTTTATTCTCAAACACGATTAGGTTGATTGATGTCCATCACTTCCCAACAGATGGACTGCCGCCCTCCCCTTGGGCGGCTTTTTTATGGACAATAAATAAAATTTGTTTTTTTAACTTATTAATTTTACCTTTGCACCTTCTTTAGACAATGAAGTCTAACGTTTTTTGAATTTCATGAACCCATTTAGTCAATTGGGAATCCGTCATGATATTGTTAATGCCATTACAGAGTTAGGTTTTGAAAAACCTACCCCCATCCAGGAGCAAGCCATTCCGGCGCTTCTTACAGGCAGCAGCGATTTTGTCGGATTAGCCCAAACAGGAACCGGTAAAACCGCAGCATTTGGCCTGCCGTTGTTAGAATTATTAGACTTTTCGCAAAACACGCCACAGGCGTTGGTATTATGTCCAACTCGTGAGTTATGTTTGCAAATTGCTAATGACATTAAAAAATTTTCGAAGAATACCCCTAATGTTCATGTTGTTGCCGTATACGGTGGCGCGAATATTAGTGACCAATTACGTCAGATTCGTCGTGGTGTGCAACTGGTTGTTGCCACCCCTGGCCGGATGCTTGACATTATCGGTCGTAAGGCAATCGATTTTTCGGGAGTACGATATGTCGTATTGGATGAAGCGGATGAAATGCTCAACATGGGCTTTCAAGAAGACATTAATGATATCCTTTCTACTACTCCCGAAGAGAAAAAAACATGGCTATTCTCAGCCACTATGCCAACAGAAGTTCGGCGTATCGCAAAAAATTACATGACCGATCCGTTTGAACTCACCGTAGGAACAAAGAATACTGGTAATGCCAATATTGATCACGAATATTACATTGTAAGACCTCGGGATAAATATGCAGCCTTTAAGCGTATTGTAGATTTTAATCCGGAAATTTTTGGAATCGTCTTTTGTCGGACTAAAATTGAAACGCAGGAGATTGCAGAAGCGTTGATAAAAGACGGTTATAATGCTGATTCGTTGCATGGCGATCTTTCCCAGCAACAACGAGATAAAGTGATGAAGCGTTATCGTGAACGGAACTTGCAATTGTTGATTGCAACCGACGTTGCTGCAAGAGGAATTGACGTAAACGATGTTACCCACGTAATCAATTTTTCATTACCTGATGAAATAGAGAATTATACGCACCGTAGCGGCCGTACGGCTCGCGCGGGTAAAACCGGTGTATCGATTGCCTTGATCACCTCCAAAGAATTAGGTAAAATCCGCCAAATTGAACGCGTGATAGGTAAACAGTTTGTTAAAGCGGAAATACCTAATGGTTTTGATGTATGCGAAAAGCAATTATTTGCCCTTGTACATAAGGTTAAATCGGTAGAAGTAAACGATGATCAAATTGGGCAATATTTGCCTCGAATCATGGACGAGTTTGCTGATTTTTCCAAAGAAGATGTTATTAAGCATTTCGCTAGTTTGGAATTTAATCGTTTCCTAGATTACTATGAAAATGCTCCTGATTTAAATGTAGCTGCCAATGAAACTCGTGGAGACCGTGGAGGAAGGAATGATCGATTTGGCCGGGATGGATATAAATCAGATTATACGCGTTTATTTATCAACCTTGGTTCTGTTGATGATTTTACACGCGGAGACATGCTTGGTTTTATCTGTAACCATACTCAAATTAACGGTAAATCCATTGGTAAAATTGATTTAAAAGGCGTATATACTTTCTTTGAAGTAGAAAACGGTGTAGTTGATAAGATTATGCATGGTTTTGATCATGTCGATTTCAACGGGCGTTCTGTACGTGTTGAAATGGCGGGCGACCGTGATGGTGGTGGAGGTAGAAGTGGTGGCAGAAGCCGTTCTTCATCCCGAGGAGGCAGTAGCAGCCGTAGTCGCGATAGAGGAAGAACTGAGGGAGGAAATGGAAGTGGATTCCGTGACTTCTCTGGCAAACGCCGTGAACGAAAAAGTGAGAAAAAAAGATGGTAGTTCGTACCATTTCGTAATAAAAAAGGCTTCTTATTTATATAGAAGCCTTTTTTTATTTGGAAGATGACAAAGGAAAGCTAAAACAACTATTTGGGTTTGATATCAGTACCCCACAGCGGTATCATCCCCCCGAATATCTGCTCCTCCCGTTAACTTATTGTTCGAATTCACCAATATCGCATCAACTCTTCCAATGCTCGCCCTTGGCGTAATGGTATGTCCCTTTCCTGTAAGGCGTTCCCGAACAGCAGGAGCTATTGCCTTATCTTCTACAAAAATTTCGTCCGGCATCCATTGATGATGGAATCGAGCCGCATTCACGGCCGATTGGATATCCATCTTGAAATCAATAACGTTGATTATCGTTTGAAAAACGGAAGTAATAATGGTTGATCCTCCAGGAGTGCCCAGTACCATAAAAAGTTTATTATCTTTCATTAAAATGGTAGGGCTCATGGCGCTTAACATCCGTTTTCCAGGCGCTATTTCGTTAGCCTTTCCTCCCAACAAGCCGTATAAATTGGGTACGCCAGGTTTTATGGAAAAATCATCCATTTCATCATTCAGCAAAAATCCGGCACCTTGTACCACTACTTGAGATCCATAGGAATTATTTAATGTCGTGGTGATCGCTACCGCATTGCCATCTTTATCAACGATTGAAAAATGAGTGGTTTGTTCACTTTCATCGGTTTTTGGATGACCTGCCTTCACTTCGCTGCTTGGTGTTGCACGATCAAAATTCATATCGCTCATACGTTCACGCTGATAGGCGGTATCTAATAAGCCTCGTACAGGCACTGCATAAAAATCGGGATCACCTAAATGCTCGGCTCGATCTGCATAGACCCTCCTTTCGGCCTCTACCATTAATTGAACAGTAGAGTCTGTTTGAAATCCCCATTTGGCTAAAGGATACGGTTCTACTGCTTTCAATAAAGACACCACTGCTATTCCTCCGCTGGAAGAAGGTGGCATGGATATCACCTGATAACCACGATAATCACCGATAATGGGCTTACGCCATATCGATTGATAATTTTTTAAATCATCATAGCTAACGATGCCGTTACCACGCTTCATCTCTTCCAACAGCAAAAAGGCGGTTCTTCCCTCATAAAAGCCTGCCCTACCTTTGTCTTTTATAAGTTTCAAGGTATGAGCAAGATCTTTTTGTACCAATAAATCACCTTCCTTCCATTCCCCTTTCTTTTTAATTAAGGCTGTGCCAGATGGGTTAAAACGTTGAAAAGTCTCTTTACGCAAATTCAATTCTTCTGCTTGCATGGCAGTTATCGGGAAGCCTTTTCTAGCTAAATCTATGGCTGGTTGTAGCAATTCACCCCACGACAACTTAGCATATTTTTCGTGCGCTTTAACCATGCCATCAACAACACCAGGTACACCCACCGATAATTGTCCATCTAGACTTAGACGTTCAATGGGATTGCCTTCTGTATCTAAGTACATATCGCGATCTGCGTTACGTGGAGCTGTTTCCCGAAAGTCAAGTGCGGCCAATTCATTATTGCCCGATCGGTAGACCATAAATCCACCCCCTCCTATATTACCGGCATTTGGATAAACTACTGCTAACGCAAATTGCACAGCAATGGCTGCATCCACCGCATTGCCGCCTTTTTTTAGGATTTTCAAACCAACCTTCGAAGCTAATGGATGTGCAGAAACAACCATACCATTTCGATATTCGGGTATCGTTTGCGCGTAGCAATCGACACGTAAACAGAGGAAAAGCCCAACAAGCAAAATACTGCTTTTCTTATTGATATACCGCGAAATCCTATTCATAAGCGTATCATTAGAGGTTAATCATTAGGTTTCTTCAAGTTAACTGTTCAGCAAGTAATTTTATCTCCACATGAGGAGAATGCTTTTCATATAAAATTGCATAAACCGCTCTACATATTGGTATATCAACCCTATACGTTTTATTAATCTCATGAATGCATTTTGAAGCATAATAACCTTCAGCAATCATATTCATTTCTAATTGTGCAGATTTTACAGTATACCCCTTACCAATCATATTTCCAAAGGTTCTATTCCTACTAAATTGGGAATAAGCTGTTACCAGCAGATCGCCTAAGTAAGCAGACTCATTAATGTCTCGGCCAATTGGATGCACTTTAGCCACGAATCGTGCCATTTCGCGTATAGCATTTGAAATTAATACGGCTTGAAAATTATCGCCATAACCGATACCATGGCATATTCCACTAGCAACTGCATAGATGTTTTTAAGAACAGCACCATACTCTGTCCCATAAATATCGTCAGACAAAATAGTTTTAATATACCTGGTACATAGTAAATCGGCAAATAAAGTAGCCGTATCTGTTGCTGCTGAAGCTATGGTTAAGTAGGATAGCTTTTCAAGCGATACTTCTTCTGCGTGACAAGGCCCACTAATTACGGCAATATGAGCCAATGGAACATCGAAGACAGTTTGCAGGTAATCTCCAACTAATTGATTTTCTTCTGGAATAATTCCCTTGATGGCACTAATCATACGTTTGCCTGCCAATTGCTCGGAAGCTATACTTTCTAAAGTATTTTTTAAAAATGCTGCTGGAATACTCCATATTATTACATCACAAGATGCAATCACGTGTACAAGATCATCCGTTATTTGTGCAGAAGGGATTTTAACCTCTATTGCACTTAAATAATTGGGATTGTGGTGATATTGCCGAATATAGTTTATGGCATCTTTAT
Source organism: Olivibacter ginsenosidimutans (assembly GCF_039542865.1). Classification (NCBI taxonomy): domain Bacteria; kingdom Pseudomonadati; phylum Bacteroidota; class Sphingobacteriia; order Sphingobacteriales; family Sphingobacteriaceae; genus Olivibacter; species Olivibacter ginsenosidimutans. The sequence goes on from NZ_BAABIQ010000033.1 coordinate 75,609, forward strand.
TACGCATCCACCAAAAAATACTTTTTTCCTGATCATTATCACTTAACATTTTCACCAGGGCCGTTGCCCAACTACCACCGCCTATTACCGCTACGTTTATTTTTCTTTGCATATAAAAACCACCAGGTCTATAATGAAGCCAAATTAAACATTTTTGACGAATAGCTTACCATTAAACTGGAATAAGCCTTTTGAAATTATTTTTGTGGTTGTGTAACCTCCATTTTCTCTGCGAAGTGTGCGCAATAATCCCGCAAATCTCCAATAACAGCTTCTGCTAATGGATCGCTTCCTGCAGCTCGTAGAAAAGAATCGCCCATGGTTTGAAGGGTTTCATAGAAAAATCGCTTCATTTCATCCAATGGCATATCTTTTGTCCATAGATCAATACGTAAGGCATTCTTATAATGATGGTCCCATAAGGCTAAAAAGAAGGCTTTACTTGGTAAAGCCTCTTTATTATCTCCCTCCGTCGATTCCCACGTTATCTGTTGAGGGATATTAGCATCGTCTAGGTCTATTGTTAGTTTAATTTCTGCTGTTCTCATTTCTTAAAAATTATATCGGGCTAATTTAGCACAGGGTAATTATATTAAAAATAATAATTTACTTTCTTTTCTTTTTTTTCCGTAAAAAGAAATAAAAACCGAGAAGCTTGCGACGAGCTCATAGATACCTTAAAAACAACCATTTTATGCATAAACTCCCGCCGTAGATTTTGCTACAATGGTAGTGCTCCCTAGAAACCTTAAATTTATCACATTAGTCCGATTACCCAAATGATTAGCAGGGTAAATGCGACGAAACCTATTTCTGTTAGCCAAACCCGCTTCATTGTTCTGAAAAAAAATCGAAAAAATTGATCAGCTACCACCATCACCATGACCAATAAGAAACTCATTAATCCAACTTTCCATTCCAACGAGCTCAAAAGTACTTGTCCGAATAGCCACGCTAACCAAACAGCACAAACGATATTAAGGGGTGTTATGCGTAAATTTCTCATCGGTAACGTTTCGGATGATTCGTCTTCTTCCTCGTATTTTCCTTTTTGTGCTTATTTGTTTTAAGGTTTGTTGCCTTTTTTTCATGAAATGCACCCTTAAAATCGGGATTGTCTTTTCGTTTCTGCGCATCAATTTCTCTGGCAATAGCTTGTTGTTCTTCAAAGCCCGTTTTTTCCACAGTGACGGCTGCAGGGATTTCTTCAACAGGTATCGTTTGCCTAATCAGTTGTTCAATTTTGCGAACGTAATATTGTTCGGCAGGATTACAAAAACTAATGGCTACGCCACTTTTATAAGCGCGGCCTGTCCGGCCAATACGATGGACATAATCTTCAATTACGATCGGTATATCAAAATTAATGACATGACTTACATCCGTAACGTCAAGTCCACGTGCAGCAACATCTGTGGCCACCAAAATTCTAATTTTCCCTTCTTTAAAAGCAGTAATGGAATTTATCCGTGTATTTTGGCCTTTATTGGCATGAATAACACGAACAGCATCTTCTCCATATTTTCTGTGAAGAAAGTGGTACACATTATCTGCCGTTGTTTTGGTTTTGCAAAAAATGATCAAACGGTGATAATCTTGATCATCTTGCAGCAAATATTGCAACAAATTAATTTTGGTTTTAAGATTTGGAACAAGATAGATTTGCTGCGTAACGGTATGCGCTGGAGTAGCCTGAGGGGCCACTTCAATAACTGTTGGAAAAGCAAGAAAATCTCCAGCTATCTTGTGCACCAGCTCACTCATCGTTGCCGAAAAGAGTAAATTTTGCCGTTTTCGGGGGACGACTTCTAAAATGCGGTGGATTTTTCCAATAAAGCCCATATCCATCATTTTATCCGCTTCATCGAGAACGAGAAACTTTATTAATTTTGGTTGGATATGTTGTGCCAAGTAAAGATCCAAAAAACGTCCAGGGGTTGCTACTATAATATCTACTCCCTTTTTAAGCGCTTCAATCTGTGTTTTAGGACCTAACCCACCATATAATACTACGGTACGCAAGTCAGTATATTTCGCAAATAGTTCGATATTTTCCGCTATTTGCATGGCTAGTTCCCGTGTTGGCGATAAGATGAGGGCACGTGGATCATTTCCCTGTGCATATTTAAGTTTCATCAACATCGGCAGCACGTAAGCCGCTGTTTTTCCGGTACCTGTTTGGGCAATACCCATCACATCCTGACCTGCTAATATGGGGGGTATCGCCTTTTGCTGTATCGGTGTAGGCGTCGTATAACCCGCATCGCTTATTGCATTTAACAACTGCTTATTGAACTTAAACGCATCAAAGGATTTGTTCATAGCCCACAAATATAGCGAATAGATAGGAACTTGTGAAAGAAAGAAAGTTTATCTAAGTTTGATGCAATATATTATAAAAGCATCCACTATGTCGTCTATATTAATTAAAGCCGCTACCATCGTTAATGAAGGAAAAATCTATCGAGCCGATTTATATTTGAATCACGGAATCATTGAAATGATTGCCCATGAAATCAACCACCCAGCCGATCGGGTCATCCAAGCAGAAGGCCTTTACTTATTACCAGGCCTGATTGATGACCAAGTTCATTTTAGAGAACCGGGCTTAACAGACAAAGCAGACATATGGCACGAAAGCAGAGCGGCTGTAGCCGGTGGAACGACAAGCTTTATGGAGATGCCTAATACCATTCCCAATACACTTACACAGGATTTATTGGAAGATAAATATCAGATCGCTGCCAAAAATTCACTAGCCAATTATTCCTTTTATATGGGTGCGGCGAATGATAACTTGGAAGAAGTACTTAAAACCGATCCTAAACGGGTTTGTGGCGTCAAAGTATTTATGGGTTCATCTACAGGCAACATGTTAGTTGATAATGAACAGACCTTAGAAGGAATTTTCAAAGAAGTTCCGTTGTTAATCGCTACCCATTGTGAAGACGAAGCAACCATCCGAGCAAATGTAAAGCGTTTCCAAGAAGAAAATGATGAATTAACGATAGCTATGCATCCACTAATTCGTTCTGCAGAAGCTTGTTATCGGTCATCATCGCATGCGGTTTCCTTAGCCCAAAAGTTTGGTACGCGTTTACATATTTTACATATTTCTACTGCTAAAGAGATCAGCTTATTTCGTAATGATCTTCCGTTAAATGAAAAGAAAATTACGGCAGAGGCCTGTATTCATCATTTATGGTTTTCTGATGCAGATTACAAAACCAAGGGAAATTTTATCAAATGGAATCCGGCGGTAAAGACAAAACAAGACCAAGAAGCTATCTTCCAAGCCGTGCGAGATGGGCATATTGATGTGATCGCTACCGATCATGCACCACATACAATTGCCGAAAAATCGCGGCCTTATGCAACTGCTCCCTCTGGTGGTCCGTTAGTACAACATGCCTTACAGGCTTTACTTGATTGCTACCATGAAGGTAAGATCAGTTTGGAACAAATCGTCCAAAAAACAGCTCATAATACCGCAATCTGTTTTCAGATAGCAAATAGAGGTTACATTCGGGAAGGATATGCTGCCGATCTTGTACTAGTCGATTTGAACAAACCCTATACGGTAAATAAAGCTAATATTTTATCCAAGTGTGGCTGGTCTCCATTTGAAGGACATACTTTCCGTTCATCCATTACCCATACCATTGTTTCAGGCAATCTAGCTTTTGAAAATGGTCATATAGTAAATAATGAGCCAGGAAAACGACTGTTATTTGAACGGGATTAAGGTATTGTTTACATTCGTCATTTCGCACGCAATGGAGGGATCTATCCAACAAACAAATCCTTCGACCATGCTCGGGATGACGAATAAGATGCTACGCCTGATATGATAGTAGCAAATTTTTAGAAGCTAAAAATGGATAAAAGAAATTTTCTTCGGACGCTCGGAACCGGATTAGCCTGCACGGCCACCTTATCCCCGCAATTAATTTGGGGTGCTGAAGGTAATTACCATATGGCCCCTATTTATCCTAAGTTATTAAAGAAGGGAGATACGGTAGGTATCATCTGCCCTTCCGGCGCCATTGATGATCAGTTATCCTTTATGTTAGCTCAGGAAACGTTTGAAGCCCTTGGTTTTAACGTAAAGTGGGGAGATCACGTACATGAACGTCTTGGGCATTTGGCAGGAACGGATCAAGCTAGATTGGCTGATTTACATCAGATGTTTGAAGACGATGAAATAAAAGCTATTATATGCATGAGGGGTGGTTCCGGTGCTGCTCGATTGTTGGATAAAATTGATTACCAGCTAATCCGGCGACATCCAAAAATTTTCCTGGGGTATAGTGACATCACTTCCCTGCATGCTGCTATCCATAGTCAGACCGGCCTGATTACCTTCCATGGGGCTGTGGGCATTAGTTCTTGGACAGTTAGCTTGGCCAAGCAATTTGAGCAGCTGTTTATTGTTGGAAAACCTACACGGTATGAAAATCCTTTAGACAAAGGAAATAACCTTATTCCTACACAAAATAGGATACAGACGATCACATCAGGTACTGCAAGTGGTAAATTATTAGGTGGAAACTTATCGGTATTGACTAGTATCGCTGGTTCAGCTTATTTTCCAGATTTTACAGATAGTATTTTATTCTTAGAAGAGGTATCGGAAGAGTTGTATCGGATAGAACGTATGTTCTGCCAATTAAGGCTAACGGGTGCGTTAACAAAGATTAAGGGCTTTATCTTTGGGCAATGTACCGATTGTAATCCGGCAGGCGGATATGGATCACAAAACCTGGATCAAATCTTAGAAGAATACATCAAACCCCTACAAATACCTGCTTATCAAGGAGCTATGATTGGCCATATAAGTAATCAATTTATATTACCCGTAGGGGCAACAATTGCAATGAATGCCAATACAGGCACATTTGTTGTGGCAGAAAAAGTGTTTCGTTAACACATGAATTAAGCCGGAAAAAGTTCGGCTCTTAAACACAGCCGTTATGAAAGGATTAACCATCAGTTTATTATTATTGCTAACAACGATGATTTCCTGTCAACAAAAAAAAGGAGAAGACAAGGTTATGTATAGCCCAGATACACTCATGCTCTCAAAAGCTTTTGAGACATTTAAAGAACCCCGTCTTTCTCAACGACGTTTTAATCACCAGGTTATTGAACCGCTGATTTTAAAAAGAAAAGATAGTCCTTTATTTCAAGTTAGTACATTAGGGCATTCGGTACAGAAACGCACGCTTTATCAGCTACACTATGGAAAAGGAAGCAAAAAAGTCATGCTATGGTCTCAAATGCATGGAAATGAAAGCACAGCGACCATGGCCTTATTTGATCTTTTGAATTTCCTGGAGGGCGAAAACGATAGCTATGATTCGATTAGAAACTTATTGAACGAAAAGACCAGTTTGTTTTTTTTGCCTATGATTAATCCCGATGGTGCAGAAATTTTTAATCGCAGAAATGCTTTGGATATTGATTTAAATCGAGATGCACGGGCAACGGCCAGCCCAGAGTCAAAGATTCTTAAAGCAGCCGCAGAAGCTAACAAACCTGATTTTGGTTTTAATCTGCATGATCAGCACATTTATTATAATGTACCGGGCACGGGTAATCCTGCTACCATTTCTTTTCTGGCTCCGGCCTATAATTACGAGAAAGATATCAACGATGTTCGGGGAAGGGCCATGCAGTTAATTGTAGGTATGAACCAGCTCTTACAGCACTATATTCCCAACGGCGTAGCCAAATATGATGATACGCATGAACCGAGGGGTTTTGGAGATAATTTTCAAAAGTGGGGTGCCAGTACGGTACTCATTGAGTCTGGCGGATATAAAGGTGATCCGGAAAAACAATATATCCGCAAGTTGAACTTTATGATCCTATTAAATGCGTTAATCGAAATAGCGAAAGGAAGTTATGAACAATACCATCGAGACGATTATCAAGCTATTCCTGAAAATGCTTCGAAATTATGCGATCTATTGATTAAAAACATTACGGCAGAAAGAGATTCGGTTACCTATCCTGTAGATTTGGCTATAAAAAGGGATGAAATCACGGCGCCGGATAGTGTCTTCTACGTTCGTGGCCGAATCGACGATGTGGGTGATTTGAAAGAATCATTTGGCTATCAGGAATTAGATGCAAAGGGTTTAACATTCATGAAGGGAAAGCTTTATCCAACACCTTATAATACGGTAGACGAGCTCAATTCGAGCAAGGTAATGGATCTTCTAAGGCAAGGATATTTTGCCATTCAGTTAAGAAATATCGCTGCTAATAGACATTATAGTTTACCTGTTTTACTTAGTGGTAACGGACTGATTTATGGAAACAGTCCGACATTAGGCAGTCAAGCCAATTTCTTCTTAGCCAAAGATGGTCAACCTGTCTACGCAATCGTGAATGGTTATTTGATTGATTTAGCCAAAAGTCCCGACGAGGAATTTAGGAATTATATTCATCCATAAGCATTCCAACAATGGATAAGTGTATGCACGCAAAAATAAAACGGTTAAACAAGTAAACTACCTCTTGGGTTGAAATAGTTTACTTGTTAACTTATTTGTATTCTGGTTCTTAGATAACAGCTGCAATGTAATCGGGATGGCGTATTTATGCCTTCTGTTTTATTTATCCAATAGTCATTTTTAGTATTTTGGGTTTTGCTGCTCTCCGATACCCGGATTAGCATTGATTTCATCCTGTGAAATAGGCAAAATCGTTTTATAAAAAGTTCTGTCGATCGTTTTTTCTCTTTGAGCGACAGGTATATTCCCAAATTCGTCATTAAATGTGATGGATTTATTCAATCGTATCATATCAAAGAAACGCTGCCCTTCTCCAAAGAGTTCCTTACTCCGTTCATCTAGCACCATATCCAAGGTAATGTTAGCCGCGGTAGTCTCCGGTAAATTGGGTGATCGTTTCCGAATAGCATTTAGGTAAGTCGCTGCTAAGGCTTTATCGCTTTGCAAAGCCGCTTCGGCTGCAATCAAGTATACTTCCGATAAACGAATCACTTTGATATTAACGGCAGTAGGGGTAGATTTCCCATCACCTACCTTATCAATACTACCGGAGTATTTATAACAAGCGCCCAATCTTGTTTTGGACGTTTCATCATAGCTCATGATGCCCCATCGCACATCCTGATCATCTTGACCTAAACGAGTCAAGTAATAATCACTCGCCATAAACCACCCTGCTGCACTCGAAGAACCATCACTTTTACGTCTAAGGTAAAATCCCAATGAACTTGTTCCCAGATCAGATTCATTGGGGAATATACCTAATTCGAAAATGGATTCTGAACCAAACTGTTGCTTCCAGGAATCTACCCATTGGGCATTACTGTACAAGGTATACACATCACTGTTAATGATCTCTTCAGCGGCAGCTAAAGCTGCTGGATAGTTTTCCATATAGAGATATACCCTAGCCTGCAAAGCCTTATTAGCATAATAATTCAAATAGCCATCTGTTTTAGATTTAGATAACAGTGGTGAAGCGGCTGTCAGATCATTAACTATCTGTTGATAGTTCTCCTCAACAGTGGCTCTTAAAGGTTGCGCATAAGGCTCCAATGTAGACGTAATATTCGGCACACCGTAAGCAGTTTTATCATCGGTGTAGGCTTTTCCATATAAACGTACCAAGTCGAAATACATCATCGCCCGTGCCGTTAGGGCCTGTCCTTTATACGTATCGAAGTCTTCCGTGGTACCATTCGCTTCCAATTTATCTATCCCTTCTAATAAATTATTGGCTTGTAGAATACCGTTATAAATAGACGACCAAAAGCCTGAATAACTATTAGTCGTCACGGTATGGTTAAAAGTATACAAGGCGTCCAATCCTCTTCCCTGCATATAAATCGTAAGATCTCCTCCTTTTACGTCTCCATACATTATAAAATTCCTTCCGTAATATTCAACACTAGTCATTTGACGCATCAGTCCGTTGATCATCACTTCGGCATCAGCTGCCGTTTGGATAGCTGTTTCGGAGTCTCCCGAATTCGTAGGTTCTACCTCTAGGAAATCTTTGCAGGAATAACATCCAAATAACAATAGCAGCATTCCTATATTTTTTATTGTATTCATGGCATTAAATCGCTTTAAATCATTAGAAAGTTAGTTCTACTCCAAAAGTGTATGTTTTCCCGATAGGTAATTCCCAGCCTCTTGTTCCATAATTATTAACTTCAGGATCGGCAATTTTATACTTCGAGAAAGTCAACAGATTTGTTCCGTTCACATAAATCCGGGCATTAGCTATACCTATTTTGTTAGTTAGTTGTGTAGGGATACGATAAGCCAAATTAATATTTTTGAGTCTTAAAAAACTTGCACTGTGCATTTGCCTACTGCTATATTGAATCGCATCGGTCAAATCTACCCCTTCAATTTTGGGCAGCGTACCATTGGTATGGCTCGGTGTCCAACGATTTTCCTGGTAATATTCGGCACGAATACGTTCCCAATAATAGCCGTCGTCGGCCACATCTTTAAAGGCACCGTCATACAAATAACCACCCAGTTTATAAATAAAACCGAGACCAAGGGATATACCTTTATATTCCACATTGGTATTTAATCCACCGTACACCTTTGGTAATGCCGAACCCAGTATGGTATAATACGCATTAGAATAGTCGTAAGTAGCGGGACGGCCATTATAGATAAAATCACCAACCGTCGGATCGTCTGGATCATTTACATACCAAACTTGTCGGCCATTTTCCGGATTTACGCCAGCCGATTCATAACCATAAAAACTATATGTTGATTCTCCTTCCCGGTAAATATATTGAGCCCGATCATCACCTCCAGTGGGATCTTTCCAGATGATATCTTGTACTTTTTCTTCCCCTGGGTTTTTATACAGTTTTGTTACCTTTGACTGAATAAAGGAAGCATTAACACCAGCATTCCAACGCCAGTCGCCCGACCGAATAATATCATAACCTAGGTCTATTTCAAAACCACGGTTATTTATCTCTCCAACATTCTTTAATATTGACCCAAAGCCGGTGACCATAGAAGTACGGACGTCTTGTAGGAGATCTTTTGAATTACGATTAAAATATTCGACTGTACCGTATAGCCGTTGGTCGAATAAGCCAAATTCAACAGCTAAGTTAGTTGTGTAATTACTCTCCCAAGTCAGGTCTGGATTGCCTGCCTGTATAATTGCACCACCAGATTGTTCCATATATTTACCACCGGTCTGTTCGTCGAAGTTAGCTGCATAACCGGTCAACGTACGCCAACCATAATTATCAATGGGAAATGTTCCATTGACGCCGTAAGAAGCCCTTACCCGCAGATTACTTAGGGCGGTCATGTCTTTCATAAATGCCTCTTCGCTAATGCGCCAAGAGCCCGCTACGGACCAAAAATTACCCCAACGGTTGTTAGGGGCTAATTTAGAAGAACCATCTCTACGAAAAGAAGCCGACAGGTAATAACGTTGATTATAATTATATTCAACCCGTGACAGAATAGATTGCATGTTATTTCCCCATCTATAGGCGCTAGCGTTTGTTTCACCGGCAGTAGCCACCGTGTGCAAAGAGCTAGCAGGAAGGTCAATACCCGATGCCCGCATAAAATCCGTTTGGTTTTTTTCTGCTTCAAAACCAACTAGTAAACCCAGTGAATGCAAACCGAAAGTTTTATCATAATTGATTGTTGTGGAAGAGACTAATTTTTTGACATTGGTATTCATTTCATCAACTGATCCGTTAGAAGTGGAGCCTTCAAAATGGTTGGCACTGTAATAGAGATGCTCTTTAATATCCGTATTATCATATGAAAAAACTGATTTCACATTCAATTCTGGAAGAATATGTATCGTCACCGTTTCATTGGCAGAAATACGGGTGGTATTGGCTCCGTTCTCCCATTCCTTATTGTAATATTCTGCGTTATACGCGTAACTTCCGTAACGATCAGTCCAAGGTTCCCCTGTCTTATAATCGGTAGGCCAGTATAATGGCCACAACAAGTTCCGAGCTTCAAAGAAATAATTACTGGACGTATTCCGTGTATCATTAAAACCGGTTGTTTTATCGTGAGATATGCCCACATTGGACAAAAAATCGACATATTTACCGACCTTTTGGGATAAATTAACCCGACCTGTGATTCGATCCAGATTATTTATCGCTATCCTGCTCTGATCTTTAGTATACGAGAGGGACGAGTAATATTTGGTGGCGCTATTTCCACCACTTACTGACAAATCATTTGTTTGGTACACCGCTGTCCGAAATAAAACTTTATCCCAATCAAAATAATTGCCTTCCCTATTCACCAATCCGTCCGTCATACCCTTGATTTGAACGTTTTCATAAAGACCGGTACCATTCGTTTCAAAATAATAACCATGTTGATTAAAACGGTCGTCTAACATACCCAATGCTACGCCATTTGCCTCAGCTTCGCTATCGCCATTCGCCGTGCGATAATCATAGAATACTTGATACAGCATATTCACTTGATCTTGAAGGCTCGCTACCTCGTAATTATCCGTGGCAAAACTAGGTGTTATTGCTACCGATGATTTTAGGTTGATGAGTGGTTTTCCTTCCTGTCCTCGCTTGGTATTGATGACAATCACACCATTTGCTGCTCGAGAGCCGTATAAAGCAGAAGCCGCCGCATCTTTCAAAATGGTAATCGATTCAATATCAGCTGGATTAATGGAATTCATCACGTTATTGGAATTATATAGGTAACCGCCCATTTGTCCGAGATCGCCTGACACCATAGGTACTCCATCAATGACATATAATGGTTCGTTAGATGCATTCATCGATCCAACCCCACGGATACGTACACTAGGAGCCGATCCTGCTTGTCCGGATGAATTGGTTACCTGTATACCTGGAGCTTTACCATTTAATGCATTTTGAAAACTGGTAACAGGAGGATCTTTAATTTCATCGTTTCTGATTACTGCAGCTGAACCCGTATAGGTGCCTTTTTTAGCAGTGCCATAAGCGACCACCATGACTTCATCTAAAGACTGATTATCTGGTTCGAGTACAACATCAACCGTTGTTTTTCCGGAAATAGGGATTTCGACGGACTTATAGCCTACTGATGAGCAGATAAGCACTGCATTCGCGGGTACTTGTTCTAATACATACGTTCCGTCATTTCGAGAGGCTGTTCCCTGGCTAGTACCTTTCACTTTGATACTAGCTATAACAGCAGTACCATCTTTTGTTTTAACAGTACCCGTCACCCTCCGCTGTGACTGTGCATAAGCCACTACACTGAGTAGCATACCGCACAAGATGAGTAGCGATTTCTTCATGGTAATTGATTGTTTGATTTTGATTATGATGGATTGTTTTTGTTTTGGTCATGCCAATTTAATGACGCCTATTCCTGGTTCTTGAGGTAAACTTACTTTTCCATCGATTACCTGCATCCCCTTATATACATCGTTACCAATCAATAAGGCACCATCCAAATCTGCCCAATCAACTATCGGTGCCAATTGTGAAGCGGCCGAAATGGCACAGGAGGTTTCCGTCATACAGCCCAACATCACTTTCATGTTCAGCGCTCGAGCTAATTCTGCCATTTTATGTGCTTCGCGCATTCCTGTGCATTTCATTAATTTAATATTGATACCACTATAAACGCCGTGTGCATTTGGAATATCGGTCAATCGCTGGACCGCTTCATCTCCTATTGTTGGAATCGGACTCCGTTCCGTAAGCCAAGCGTTATCATCTACCTGCTCTTTAGGCATCGCTTGTTCTAAAAATACAACCCCTCGTTCTGCTAACCAGTGTGCCATTTCCAAGGCAAATTCTTTCTTTTTCCACCCTTGATTGATATCTACGCAAAGCGGTTTGTCAGTAACTTCACGAATGGTCTCAATCATCATTTTATCGCTATCCAGTCCTAATTTTACCTTCAGTATTTTATACGGTTCTGCTTCCTGTACTTTTTGCCTCACTACGTCAGCTTTATCAATGCCAATGGTATAAGAAGTATTGGGTGTGTGGGTAGCATTAAAACCCCATATTTTATACCAGGGTTGCTGCATAATCTTTCCCAAAAGGTCATGCAAGGCGATATCGACAGCGGCTTTCGCTGCCGTGTTCTTCGATGCAAGTCCATCAATATACTGTAATATATCGTCTACTTGAAAAGGATCAGTAAAATCCGATAAGTCTATTCGCTGTAAAAAAGAGAGGACAGATTGATGCGATTCACCGAGATAAGGTGGCATTGACGCTTCTCCATAACCTACCATACCATTAAATTCCAATTCGGTCAGCACCACCGGAGTAGTACTTCTTGAACCGGCGGCCAAGGTAAAAACGTGTTTTAATTCTAGCGTATAAGGCCTAAACCTTAATGTAAATGGTCCAAGTTTGCGCACATACGACGGTCCGCTAGCCAAAAGCTTTACGCCTGGAGTTAATGTCAATACGGCCGCTAATGTTCCCGTTTTTAAAAAATCTCTACGATTGATCATCCGTTATTTGTGTTGGATTATGTCATTCCACTTTTTTCAAACCAATTTCACCAATATGCCCAAGATATCTACGCGCAGCAACTACCGTTCGGGTTTGAAAGTCATCATAATTAGGTGCACTAGGTAGCATGCTATTAATACGAACTTTTCCTGCAGATTGAATAAATTGGCCATTACCCATATAAAGCGCCACGTGCGTAACGCGTGCTTGCGGACTTTTGTGTTTACCTGCAGCGAAGAAAAGCAGGTCACCCGCTTGTAAGTTCTTAAGCGCCTTGGCCGTGTCTAGTTTATTGTTGGTAAGAATTTCGATGGGTTCACCAACCAATACCTGCTGAGAGGCGTCCCGTGGAATAACAACACCATTCATTAGATAAGCCGTTTTAGTGAATCCGCTACAATCCACTCCCTTAATGGAGGTGCCGCCCCATAAATAGGGAACACCAATCATCCGCTTTGCGATGACGAACAAGTTTTCTGCAGTAAGATGTGTGTTGCTCTTCCATTGATCATAATCTTCAGTCTGTTCGTTAGAAACGTAAGCCACCCTCCCATCCGGGAAAACTACTTTTGAAAATAATTGGCCTTTTTCCAACACATTCAATATATTTCCCATAACCAAATCAGAAACCCGCATAGCGCTTCTATCCGGAGCTTCGTAGGCATGTCCGTAATCGTCGGTAAAGATGATTCGCTTTCCTTGCCCCCATTCTCGTATTTCGGCTCGGCTTTTCAAACTGACAGCCGCGGCATCCAACCAGCTGATGTAACCATCGGGCGTACGGACCAAATAATACCCCTTCTGTTGTTTCAGCAAATCTACTGGCCAGCCCAAGAGAGCTTGCGTTACCATTTCTGCACTATTTCTGGGTTGTGAGCGGATATTTCCCACCGAAACCGTGACTAAACCATAAACCTTATCCCCCAAACTCTCATCAGGTAAACCACATATCTGCAATGGAGCTGATATTCCTTCTTTTTTATATTGGATAACGAAATCATGAGCTGCCTCTTTATTGGTATATTCCAAAATATAGCTCCCCAAAGAATCCATCGAAAGGTCAAATACAGACGTTCTTTTGTCCATATGGTAACTGTCTTTAATGCTTTCGGCTAAAAGCATTACTTTTTTGTAAGATGAAGAATCAATCTGCGAAAAAGCAAATGAATGGAAGGCAAAAACAGACAAAAAATGCACGAGTATTTTTTTCATAATGAAGGAGAAGCGCTAATTTTAATCTAAAGTATCTTTTATAAAGGGTAAAAGCAAAATATTTTTGCATTTTCAGACAATGAAACTGCAAAATAATGCAAACTATTTATTTTTAGTAGAAATCTTAGTTAAGCTAATGGGGTGATTAACGAACTGGCTTCATTTTTACCTTGTTTTATCCACCTTTAGTGAGAAGAGTTTTTTATGTTTGTACCTATTAGCAGAAAATAAAATGATCAATCGACGAACATTTATTCAAAAAGGAGTAATTGGAACAGCTTCTTTAGCCCTTTTGCCAAAACACTATCTTGATGCGGAAACCAAAAACGAAAACCAATCAACGAGTAAAGCCTTAGTTATATCTACCTGGGATTTTGGCATAGCAGCAAATTTAGCGGCTTGGGACATATTAAAGCGAAACGGCCGGGCTTTAGATGCGGTGGAAGCAGGTGTAAAAGTACCTGAAGCAGATTTGAAAAACACGACAGTGGGTAAAGGTGGTTACCCAGACCGAGATGGCCATGTCACCTTAGATGCCTGTATTATGGACGAAAACGGAAATTGTGGTTCTGTTTTAGCCTTAGAACATATTACCCACGCCGTTTCTGTAGCACGATTGGTTATGGAAAAAACACCGCACGTTATGCTTGCCGGTGAAGGAGCATTGCAATTTGCGTTAGAAAATGGATTTCAAAAAGAAAACTTGCTCACGGAAGAATCCGAGAGGGCTTGGAAGGAATGGTTAAAAAAAGCGGAGTATAGTCCTATTATGAACATTGAAAATCAACATTTTTCTCCAAACAAACTGCCGGGTAATCAATATAATCATGATACTATTGGTATGCTAGCCATCGATAGCCAGGGTAATCTGAGCGGCGCCTGTACAACGAGTGGAATGGCCTTTAAGATGCATGGACGCGTAGGAGACAGTCCGATTATTGGCGCTGGTTTATACGTGGATAATGAGGTAGGTGGTGCTACCTCTACTGGAGTTGGGGAAGAAGTAATCCGAACCGTTGGGAGTTTTTTAGTTGTCGAACTCATGCGTCAAGGTTATTCGCCGGAGGCAGCTTGTAAAGAGGCTGTACAACGAATTATTAAAAAGAAACCCGAGACAGCTAAGGAGATACAAGTTGGCTTTTTAGCCGTCAATAAAAAGGGCGAATATGGTGCTTATGCCTTACAGAAAGGTTTTTCTTTTGCGGTATGCAATGCTGAAAAACAAGATTTATTAATTAAAGGGAAAAGTATTTACTAGCTATTCGTTATTGGTTGCTCGCTATGCGGCAATTAACAATTAGTAACGAACAACTGTTAACAAACAACTAAAATGATACTTGAAATATGTGCCAATTCTTTAGCGTCAGCGTTAGCCGCAGAAGCGGGAGGTGCTAATCGGATAGAACTTTGCGAAAACTTAAATGAAGGTGGAACTACCCCTTCTTATGGCACTATTAAGAAAGTGAGGGAACGATTAAAAATAGAGGTATATGTACTAATTAGGCCGAGAGCAGGAGATTTCTATTACACGGATGACGAGTTTGAAATCATAAAGGAAGATATCCTGTTATGTAAACAAATAGGATGTGATGGTGTAGTGATTGGTTTATTAGACAACAATGGGCATGTAGACCGTAAGCGAACAAAGCAATTGGTAGCCTTAGCCGCTCCAATGGGTGTAACCTTTCATCGGGCGTTTGATTGCTCTACCGATGGCTTGCAAGCTTTAGAAGTCATTATCGATTGCGGATGCGAACGCATTCTCACGTCGGGCATGAAGAATACCGCTCCTGAAGGAGCTGATTTTCTAAAAAAACTGGTACAAACTGCTGGGAAACGTTTATCGATTATGCCGGGATCTGGCATAAACGAATATAATATACGTGAATTGCTAAAAACGGGGGCAACAGAATTCCATACGTCAGCAAAGGTACTTCTAAAAAGTAACATGAATTATCATAATCCAGCAATCTCCAACATGGGGGATTTGGTAGAAGTAAGTGATGAAGAAAAAATCCGGAGAATCGTTGAGGTATTGAAAAATTAGCCAATTAGCCAATTAGCTAATTGGCTAATTCTCATTACAGTTTACCGATTTCTTGTACTAAATCGATCAATTTATTGGAGTATCCCCATTCATTGTCATACCAAGATACTACTTTTACGAAGTTATCATTCAACGCAATACCTGCTTTAGCATCAAAAATAGATGTTCTGGCATCACCTTTGAAATCTTCGGAAACTACATCATCTTCTGTATAACCAAGGATACCTTTCAACTCACCTTCAGCAGCATCTTTGAACGCTTGTTTAATTTCCTCATAAGTAGCTGGTTTTTCCAAACGAACCGTTAAGTCAACTACGGAAACATCCGGTACAGGTACGCGGAAAGACATTCCGGTAAGCTTGCCTTTAATAGCAGGAATAACCAAACCAACAGCCTTAGCAGCACCAGTTGATGATGGGATGATGTTTTGATAAGCACCACGACCACCTCTCCAGTCTTTTACAGAAGGACCATCTACTGTTTTCTGTGTAGCGGTTACCGCATGTACAGTACTCATTAAACCTTCTATAATACCATATTTATCATTTAAAACCTTGACAATAGGTGCCAAACAATTGGTTGTACAAGATGCGTTTGAAACGATATGCTGATCCGCTTTTAATTCTTTATGATTAACCCCCATAACAAAAGTAGGTGTATCATCTTTCGCAGGTGCAGACATCACTACTTTTTTAGCACCAGCATCAATATGTTTTTGTGCCGTTTCTTGTGTAAGGAATAGGCCTGTAGATTCAACTACTACTTCCGCTCCCACTTCATTCCACTTTAAGTTAGCTGGATCTTTTTCTGCAGTTACACGGATTGTTTTTCCGTTTACCACTAAATTGCCGTCCTTGGCCTCTACTGTACCGTCAAACTTACCATGAGTCGAATCGTACTTCAGCATATAAGCCATGTATTCAGGGTCAACTAAATCGTTAATACCAACAACTTCTATACCTTCACGGTTTATCGCTGCCCTAAATGCAAGACGTCCGATACGTCCAAATCCATTGATTCCAATTTTCATTTTAACTAATTTTTATTTAAATAATAATTTAAAAGATTATGAATAGGCTCTTTAATCACAACGCCTACTTCCATTCCATAATGTTTCGCAGTTTGTCGCAACCATGTTTCATAACCGGCGGCCACACTTCCGGTAAAATTTATGCTGTTAAAATTATGTTTATTTCTTAAGGGTACAAAATAGGTTTCAAATAAACTATTAAAACCTTCCTGTACCATATTATGAACGAATTCATGATCTTTTTGTTCTGCAACAAAATCGGCAAAAGAACTCAAAAACAACGCCGCATTAGGATTTCGGTACACCTTATCCATGATCTGCTTACGGTCTAATGGGTAATATCCAACAAATTTATTCTCCAAATCAGCGGGTAATGTTTCTGACAGATAATTCCTTAATAAATATCTACCCATCCAGTTTGCAGAACCTTCATCGGCTAAAATGTAGCCCAGTCCATAATTTGTTTCTTCAATTTTCTTTCCATCATAAAATGCCGCATTGGATCCGCTACCCAAAATACCAACCAGTGACGGTTCATTCCCTCCTGTAGCAAGTGCAGCAGCCAGCATATCGTGCTCGATAAAAATCCTACTATATTTAAAAAAGCTTTTAAACGCGTGGTATACCGTTTGTTTACGCTCTTCGGACGAAGCACCAGCACCGAAAAAATATATTTTCTTTAGCTTTTCTGCATAATTGATCAAGCTATTATTCTTATTAAAAACCTGCGTAATATACCGTTCGTCATTATGGTATGGATTTATCCCCATAGTTTTAAAGCCAGCAACAATTTTATTCTTTTCTGCAAGCCTCCAATCCGCAAATCTTGATCCACTATATACTACAGCAATCATCGTTTCAATTAAATAGCCAATACGTTAGTCATTTCGATCATATCTTCAGCTAATTTGAATTCTTTGCTACGCAAAGCTTCTTCCAGTGGTGTTGTAACAATTTCGTTTCCTCTTAATCCGACCATAATCCGTGTTTCTCCTCTTAATAAGTTTTTAACAGCGGCAAAGCCTAAACGGCTGGCAAGAACTCGGTCAAAACTACTTGGCGAACCGCCCCGTTGCAAATGACCAAGAATCGTCACTTTTGCATCGTAAAAATCAAATTTTTCTTGTACCCTTTTAGCTACGTTATACGCTCCTCCATTTTTGTCACCTTCTGCAACAATAACGATGGTCGATGTCTTCTTATCTTTGGCTGCATTTTCTAATTTTGCAATTAATTCGTCTATTCCTGTTTCCTTCTCTGGTAATAAGATCGCCTCAGCCCCTCCAGCTATGCCACAATTTAAAGCAATACAACCAGAATCCCTTCCCATTACCTCAATAAAGAACAAACGATCATGGGAGGCAGCAGTATCTCTGATTTTATCTATTGCGTCGATTACAGTATTGTTAGCGGTATCGTAGCCCAATGTAAAATCCGAACCATATAAATCATTATCGATGGTTCCTGGTATACCGACTACCGGAATGTCAAATTCTCTGGAAAAGACTTCAGCACCAGTAAACGTACCATCTCCTCCAATGGCTACCAATGCATCGATCCCCTCTGCTTTTATATTATGATACGCCTTTTGACGTCCTTCTGGGCTTCTGAAGTCTAAACAACGTGCTGTTTTCAAAATTGTACCACCTAATTGAAGGATATTGCTTACTGACCGACTATTCATATCAATAATGTTTTTATCGATCATGCCTTGATAGCCATGCAAAATACCACTGACTTTTTTCCCTTCGTAAATGGCTGTTCTAACCACAGCACGAATACATGCGTTCATCCCTGGAGCATCTCCGCCCGAAGTAAATACGCCTATACGTTTGATTGAATTGTTCACTGTAAAATATCTATATAGGTTTCACTTGAATTATCTCTCGTTACCTCAAAGGTAATACATTTTAGCATTTATTCACTACGAATATAGGGTGTATTTCTTACACTATTGCTATTTAATTGTATTTTTTTATTTTATTAAATGCTATTTAGGCGTAAAAAACAAATTCTTTATGATTGAGTGCTAAAACCATTTACGTGATAAGAAGTTTTGCTTTTATTGTTTTCTTCCATAATTTTGAAGATATTCGTCATGACCGCATAAATTAGGTAACACCAAACCCTAAATCTTCATGCGAATTGGCTTTATATAGTAATTGAGTTTTAACATCATTAAAGGATAGGAATTTTGCAATCAAACTTACCACATTTACAATCTATATTTACAGCAGACTGTGTAATCTTTGGCTTCAACGAAGGCGAACTCAAAGTATTATTAATTGAACGGAATGAATATCCTTTTAAAGACTGGTGGGGTCTTCCAGGATTCTTTGTCGAGCATAATGAAACGATCGATGATGCGGTAAAACGCATTCTGTTGGAATATACGGGATTAAAGGGCATTTACATGGAGCAACTTTATACCTTTGGGGATCTTCAACGACATCCACAAGGAAGGATTATTACAGTAGCTTATTATGCCATGTTACGATTGGAATCGGCAAATATTAATTTAAAGCCGTTATCCACTTATGTTAGAAAAGCGCAATGGCACCCGTTAAATAATCTTCCTGAACTGGCTTTTGACCACAAAAACATTATTGATAAAAGCATCGATAAGATCAGGCGGAAAGTAAGCCACAGTCCAATTGCATTTGAATTATTGCCGGAGAAATTTACATTAACCCAATTACAGCAGCTTTACGAGGCCATTTGGGACAAAAAATTGGACAAACGGAATTTCAGAAAAAAGATGTTGAAATACAATGTATTAAAAGAGTTAGACGAAAAGCAAAAAGGAGTATCTTATCGTGCAGCAAAATTGTACAAATTCGACAAGAGGAAGTACAACAGAATTTTTAAGAATGAACTGAACTTTTCTAAGTAATTAGAACCTATCTTCTGAAAACACCTAATTTAAATCAAAAGAAACGAGCTAATACATTTGGTTTTAAGTGATTTACTTGTGATCTTGAAAATGGCCTTTCAAAATGCACATCGTGCTTAAAGGCGTGTCCAAAACACCCAATACCTTCCTATCGAGTGCACGCTGGGTGGCAATTTTTGGACACGCCTATTAAAAGCTTTACGCATTAATCCTTTCCTGATGAAATTTAACTAAATCATCTATGGGAGAACGTACTATGCGCCCAAATTCCATTGCGTACTCCTGGGCGGTTTCTTCTAGCACATTTCTAAAATTGTAAGCGACGGATCCGATACAATTAAACGAATATTTTTGGTAATCCGGATAGTGTGTAACCAAGTTTTTAAAAAAGTCTTCAAAAGAACTTTTCACCAAGCCTCTTGAATATTCTAAATTCACAGTGATATCATACACGAATTTGCTAAAACTTGCGCAAAAACGATTAGCTAGCGGTTTCGTATACACAGCATCCATCACATCATCAGGTGTTAACTTAAATGTTTCCCAAAAAACCTCGCGTACATCTTCAGGCATATATCCTCGCACATAATCTGTCAGTAATTTTTTTCCGATGTAACAGCCACTTCCCTCATCTCCTAAAATATAAGCCGCTGAATCAATATTTTTTACAATATCTTTTCCATCGTAAATACAGGTATTGGTTCCAGTACCCAAGATAGCTGCAAATCCTGCTTTATCCTTTAACAAAGCACGTGCGGCAGCTAATAAATCATGCCCAACAAACACTTCCGATTGATTGAAAACCTGTCTGATAGCCATAGCCACAATGGCAGCTTTTTCCTCATTATGAACTCCAGCTCCATAATAATTAACTTCTTTGACTTCACTGAAAGGCAAATCTTTTGGGAGTCCCTTTTTCAATGAGCTTACAATATAATCACTGGAAACAAAATAAGGATTATATCCTTCTGTGTTGAAGTAAATTTTTTTACCGGAGTCATTGATCAGGCACCAATTCGTTTTGGTCGAGCCGCCATCTGCAATAATGATCATGTTATTGGTTTTAGTTAATAGTGTTTAATATCAATTTATTTTTTTAGTCTTCCCTCTAAAATAAGGATTTATTTCAGTACTTCACTTCTAAAATGTTAAAAAGTGTGGCACAAAATACACGTTTCAAGATATTAATACAAATAATTGACTGAAAATTAATTAACAATTTCAATCCTCTTTTATAGAACAAGTTCAAAAACATGCTCATCAATAGCAAAAAGGCTGTTTTACGACTTTACCTTTTTGTTGATTGAATAGTGTACATATTACAATTAGTCAAATTCCATTTCGTTTCTTAGCGCTTGAAACGTAACTTTACACGAAATAGGCAAAAGCATGTTTACTGGAATCATTGAAACGTTAGGTACCGTAACGCATATAACACAAGAGCAAAGCAATATTCATTTCACAATAGCTTCTTCCATTTCCGATACATTAGCGATCGATCAAAGCGTAGCCCATAATGGCGTTTGTTTAACGGTAGTTGCGCTGGATCCCGGCCATCATACCGTTACTGCTATACAAGAAACCTTGCTAAAAAGTAATCTCGGTGAATTAAAAGTGGGTGACAAAGTGAATTTAGAACGGTGTACAATAGCTGGAGAACGATTGGATGGCCACATTGTTCAGGGACATGTAGATCAAGTAGCTGTATGCACTGATATAACAGACGAAAATGGCAGTTGGATATTCACTTTTCAATATGATTCCTCTCTTGGCAATATAACGGTTGAAAAGGGATCTATTGCCGTTAACGGCATCAGTTTAACCGTTGTAAATTCCGGCGCTGATCATTTTTCAGTAGCCATTATTCCTTATACGTATGAACACACTTCCCTTCATACCGTCAACGTAGGAAGCCATGTTAACTTGGAATTTGATATTATCGGAAAATACGTGGCTAAGCTAGTTGCCTTAAGAAGCTAGCGTATATAGCGGAATCTTTCCTGCTATTTTAGCTCTTCAAGCCTTTGTTTTACGTATTTTAGGTAAGGCGCATTATCCTTACTTGGTTTCATTTTCAGATAACGCTGGTAATATTGAATAGCTGTCTTTGTTCGCTTTAGCTTATGATCATAGAGTATACCAAGACTATAGTAGGTAATGGGCATCACTTGAAATTGCAAACTCTTGATATAGGCAGTTGCTGCACTTATATTTTGGCCTGTTTTTTCATATAAATCCGCCTTTTCAAAGTAGTAATTAGCCACGTTAGGAGAAATGGCGGCTTTAAGTGTCTTGTCAAAATAATGAATGGCTTCCTTATTTTGGCTTAGTTTTTTATAACTCATAGCAATATAATATAATTGCGCCTCCTTTAAACCGCCCTTTTCCTCTAGTTGTTGCAGCATATCAATACATTTATCATATTGGTTGTCATGATAATAAGCTTGTCCTAATAGATTCAATAGATCAGCAGATTGAATTCCAAGATCCAATAGTTGCTCGCCAATAGTAACGGTATTGCTGTACTGCTGTAAGCCAAAAGTCGCCTGCGCCTTTACACCGAGTAAAATGACATTTTCAGGGTCGTAAGTTAATGCCTTGGTTAAGATGGAATCTGCCGGCTGATAGCGTTCCAAAGTGATGTAAAAATTGCTTAGATCATAGACTACATCCATATCTTTAGGAGCTAAGCGATTAGCGGTTGAAAGATATTGATATACTTTATCCATGTCTCCCGCTTGCTGAGCAATACTTGCCAAAGCTTTATAACTGGCAAGATGTGTGCTATCCAATGTCAATATTCGGTTATAATATTCGCTCGATTGCTTCAACTGCCCTCGTTGGTAATTAATGGCAGCAAGGCTGGATAAAACGCTAAGATCATCCTCACGAATGGCAAGCAAGGCTTTATAATATTTTTCAGCGTTTACATAATTACCTGCCATTCGGTTACAATAAGCCAAGCCCTGTAATAAGCGCACATCATCCGTATTCTCTTGGTAAAAGTTTTCTAAATACGCTGCGGCCTGAGCATATTGCTGCGATTGATAAAGATTAATGAGCATTTCCTGATCGGGTTTCCCGTCTTGTGCATGTCCTAGCGATACCCGTAAAAAAGTAATGATGATAACGATGTAGATGCGTTGAATGTTCATAATGTATGCGTTAATGATTATTTTTTCAGTAACGCAAGTTAACTAAAAAAATAATCATTACAACTATTTAATTAGTTATAAGAAATGCAAAAGCATTCACTTCCTTATGAACAGGATAAGGGAAAAGACATATTTTCAAAAAATCATCTGATAAAGAACAGTTTAGGTGCGTCTCATTTTTAAAACGGAAATAGCCGCTAACAACATAAAGGCACCAGCCAAAACTAGCGCAAAAACAGTTTGACTGTCAAAAAAATATTTCACTATAAAACCACCAAAGAATCCATTAACTAGTTGCGGAAAGGTTATAAAAAAATTAAAAAGTCCCATGTAAACACCCATTTTCTTTCCCGGAAGATATACCGATAAAATCGCATAAGGCATGGCCAAAATACTTGCCCAGGCTATACCGATTCCCAGCATAGGAATAATCAAAAAATGCGCATTATGTATAAAATAAATGGAGATTAACGACAAGCCACCGCATAGTAGTGAAAATGCGTGCGTTCCTTCCTGCCCAAATCGTCGTGCCAGTTTGGGTAAAACAAGTGCGTATAATGCTGCGATTGCATTATATATTCCAAATAATACCCCTACCCAATTGCTGGCATTGGCAAATACTAGCGAACTTGTATCATTTGCCGCTGCACCATAAACATGTGTTGCAATAGCTGGTGTAGTGAACACCCACATGGAAAATAAGGCAAACCAAGAGAAAAATTGTACTACGCCTAACTGCCTCATTGCTTTTGGCATATTAATTAGATCGATAAAAATAGCTTTCAGTCCGGTGATGGATTCCTGTTCCAAAGGATCCGCTTCGAAAGCTGCTAATTCATTGGGTGTATACTCTCTTGTCTTAACAACCGTCCATAGTATCGTAATCACCAAAACAATTGCGCCAATATAGAATGAGAAGATTACGTTATCGGGCACTTGGCCTGTTGCTGCCGTCTTGGAAATATCGACAGATTCTGCCAATACATAAGGTAGCCATGATCCAATTACTGCACCCAAACCGATCAAAAATGTTTGTATGGAAAAACCTTTACTACGTTGTTCTTTAGGCAAATTATCCGCTACTAATGCTCTAAAAGGTTCCATCGTAACATTCATCGAGGCATCCATGATCATGAGCATCCCAGCCCCGATCACTAAAGGAGGCAAAAACCGCGTTAATGAGGCAACATTTGGCATTAGTATTAACGCGATAGCCGTTAAAATAGCACCGGCAAGGAAATATGGCCGCCGTCTACCTAGTTTAGTCCAAGTCCGATCACTGTAGTGCCCAATGATCGGTTGGATAATCATTCCGGTCAATGGAGCGGCGAGCCAAAATAGAGACAGCTCATCTACGTCGGCGCCAAAGGTTTGTAATATGCGGGAAGCGTTGCCATTTTGTAAGGCAAAACCCATTTGGATACCCAAGAATCCGATGCTCATATTAACGAGCTGTGCAGTACGTAACCGTGGCTTAGTTAGTTGATTTATCATTAATTGATCGCTATAGGAAATAAAAGTATGAATTTAGTAGCATTTTATAAACAATCTATACCTTAGAAAGCAATCCCACGATGACCGGACCTGATCCAAATAACCTGGGAAACCACGAAGAAAGGATTACGGTTGTAGAAGAACTACGTATCAAGACCTCGACGATGTACGAACAATTAATTCAGAAGACAACAGAACGATGTGCTTAGGTGTAAATGTTTGTTGCTTTTTTAGTGCATCGAATAGGACTCCGGCAGCTCTAAATCCCATTTCATAGGCCGGTTGCCGTACAGTGCTTAGTGCGGGATTCAACAAATCGGCAATATCGGAACAAGAAAAGCAGACCAATTTAAGGTCTTGTGGTATGGCTATGCCCTGATCATTGCAAAGCCTTAAGGCAGACATAGCCAAGCGTTCAACAGCGGCAAAAACGCCATCGGGTTTCAATGTTGAGAATGCCTGTTTTAAAATATTGTAAATCTCTTCTCTATTATTGGTACACTCAATGATTAAGGCTTCGTCTAGTGCAATCCCTGCATCGTTTAGTGCATCTGTATACCCTTGCATCCGTGTTTTGCCAATAGAAATATGTTTATTAATCACAAGATAGACAATACGTTTACAGCCACTGGTGATTAAATGTTTAGTTGCTTTGTAACTGCTTTTATAATCGTCACCCGTAACAATAGTGGCCTCTACGTCTTCGTAGAACCGATCAAAGAACACTAAAGGTACCTGATGTTCTTTCAATAAATTCAGATGGATATGATTTAGGCCCTCGCCAGAAGCAGACATGATTACTCCTTCTACTCTTCCGTTACACATCGATCGAATGTGAACGGCTTCTTGTTGAACATCATCTTCTGTCACATAAATTAGGGTGTGGTATCCATTTGATCTCGCTTGCTGTTCGATACCTTTTAGGGCTTGTGAAAAAAAATTATTACCAAATTCAGGAATAATAACGGCTATGGTTTTACTTTTAGAATCACGTAGGCTACTCGCATAAATATTGGGTGAATATCCTAACTCTTCGGCTACACGGAGTATCCTTTCTTTGGTGCTTGGATTAATATCGCTATTATTTCTAAACGCCCGAGATACTGTTGAAGTAGACAAGCCCAATTTAGCAGCTAGTTCTTTAATATTTACCTGTCCCATTCTCCCTTTTATCTAAAACAAAGTTAACATAAGCCAACACTCAAACAAATATTCTACAAACAAAGTTTAAAATTTATTTGTTCATAAAGAGTAAATAAAAATATGGATTTATGGACAAGTTAAAGAAGTTTGAATTGATGGAAAAAATTGTCCGTCAGCTAGAGGACTTAAAGAACAGTCAGCAGGCAATTTTGGAAAAGATTAGCAACATTGAAGTAGAAAATATTGAGGTAGAGGACAAAAATCTGGAAAATACATTACCAGAAATTCATCAACGTACTGCTGATAACTTAAGTGCGATAGAACGCTTGGTAGAAGAATTTGGCGCCAAAACGACTGACTTTGGTGAAAAAAACAATGTGGCCAGTTTACGGGAACAACAAGAACTCAATCGGTCAAAATAAAAGAGTTAATAAAAAAGAAGAGGGTGCCTCGAGCGAACAGTTTAATACTTTTGAGACACCCTCTTTTATTATTAACGGAACAGCTAATATCCCGGATTTTGTGTATAGTTAGGATTTCCCAACTGATTTAATGGAATCGGGAATAAAAGGTTTTTGGGATCAGAAGCTGGCTTTTCTTGCCATTCTTCCAAAAATTTCCCAAAGCGGATTAAATCGGTCCTTCTATGGCCTTCCCAGAAAAATTCCCGACCCAACTCATCTAATAAGCTTTGCTCATCGAGTTGTGCTAGTTTTGATGCACCTCTCTTCGTTCTTACCTGATTAACTAAGGTTAACGCTTCACCGGTTTGCCCCAAACGCAGTAATGCCTCTGCTTTCATCAACAGCACATCCGAATAGCGATAAAACACCCAATCATTATTAAGTAAACTCGTAGATCCATTGGCGTAGTCTATAGGGTATTTAATCACGCGGATACCCGCCACTTCCAAGTGATTCGGATCTCTTTCAATAATACTGACCTCTGGTGTAAATGCTAATGGGTTTCCCCTGCGATCTTTTAGATTTTCCCCTTTTTGATTTACTTGCTGACCAACCAAAAAACCAACCCTGACACCACTTATATTGGTTACACCTGCATATTCACCACCTCGGCGGACATCACTTTCCTCATATTTATTATAAAAATCCGACAATGTGCAGAAGCCATTATTACCTTTTGGATTTTGATTGTAATGCAAACCTGCTACCCACATATTCGTCATACCAGTTGCTGCATCCTCTCCACCCCTGTTTTCACCAGTAAATATATTCTCCGTTTCTGATTGCCCGTTATTGGGAGCAAAATTCAGGTAATAGTCATCTATTAGGCCATATTCACCACTATTGATGATTTCATCAGCTAAACGTACCACTTCTTGCATATCTTCATTAGCAAAAGTGGGTGATTGGCGATTTAAAAAGGCACCTCTATTTAAATAAATCTTCATTAAAAGCATCTTCGCTGCGTCAGGAGTAGCTCTATCAATTCTATCTGTTGGCAAATCTGACATGATCTCTTTAATTTCAGCAATTAAATAGTCTATTTCTTCCTGAGCATTTCTAACCCGCGGAGGTTGCGTTACATCTTCACCTGGATCCCGATAAGGAACCTGCCCCCAGCCATCTAGAATAGAAAATTCAACAAATGCTCTTAAAAACCGCGCTTGGGCCTCTTGAGAAGCATTTGGACTGTATTGCAGGACATCCGTTGCCGCATAACTTACCCCTAAAACATCTTTAAAGACACTATTGATGCGTGTATGGTCGGATTCCCAGCGATGCAAATGAAGCGCTCGCCAAGCACCATTATCATCCCAATCTCCACCCCTTGTCGGCACTATCGCTTCATCGGTAGGGAACTCCTCAAGAGCCCACCAACCGTATGGACCATAATAAGGGTTTCGCATAGATAAGTATGTTGCGTTTAACAAAGCGGGAACATTATCACTGTTAACGCCTCCAGACCCGGTTTGTCCATGAAGATTTTCCTCCAACTTTGTACATCCTGTAAATGCTAGTAATGCAAGTAAAAGGATTTTTATATAATTGTTACTCATGATACTTCCTCTAAATTTTATAGTGAAAAATTAACACCTAAGTTGAATGTTCTAGCGGTTGGATAGGTTACATTGTCTATACCTGCCGACGGAACATTATCCACAGCCTTATTTACATTTACTTCTGGGTCAAACCCTTTATACTTGGTAATTACAAATAAATTCTGGCCATTTACAAATACATTTAAGTTCTTAATAGAGTTGCCAATATCTCCTACGCTATAACTGACGGTTGCATTGGCCAATTTTAGATAGCTTCCCTTTTCAATATAGCGTGATGAAGCCGCAATTGGGTTAGAAGGCGATTCCAAAATACTAGAATTCATCAATTCAGTTGCTATATTTCGAGAACCTAGATTGGAAATAGGTAATACGGCATTTGCCGTGTTATTATAAATATCTTGTCCGAGCGAGCCATTAAAGTTTGCGGTGAACGAAAATTTTTTATAATCTAACCCGGTGCTTATGCCTAACAAAACCTTGGGGTTCGGATTACCCACCCTATAAAAAACAAAACCATCGTCTGTATACTTTGAAAAACCTTCATCGTCCAGACCTAGATATTCCCGTGTGACCATAGCATATAAAGGATAGTCGTTTTGAATAACTTCTACAGTCACATCACTCAATCCTTGTCCACTTAAACTACC
The DNA here is from genome assembly GCF_039542865.1 of Olivibacter ginsenosidimutans. Lineage (NCBI taxonomy): Bacteria > Pseudomonadati > Bacteroidota > Sphingobacteriia > Sphingobacteriales > Sphingobacteriaceae > Olivibacter > Olivibacter ginsenosidimutans. The sequence goes on from NZ_BAABIQ010000033.1 coordinate 103,752, forward strand.
TGTACGAATAATATTTGGTCCAAAATCTTGCACCTTATTATTAATAAACGTTGCATTTGCTCCCAAATCCCAGCGAAAATTATCATTTTCCACGATGACTCCATTCAAATTAAGCTCCAACCCCTTGTTGATCACTTTTCCTGGTAAGTTTAACCAGGTTACAGGAGCGTCTGGAGCTGCGGGTGGATAAGGTGACTGAGGGAAGAGTAAGTCCGTTGTTTTCTTATAAAAATAGTCAGCCGATCCAGTTAAACGCCCACCGAAAAAACCAAAATCCACTCCAGCATTTATTTGTTCATCAGCTTGCCATTTTAAGTTTATATTTTCGTTATTATATACGATAAGTTTCTGCTCTCCACCTTGGTACCCAAAATTATACCTTCGTTGTGAAGCCCCAGATGGGAATTCTTGATTACCTGTTTTACCCCAACCAGCTCTTAATTTTAGCTGACTCAACCAGGTAGCATCCGCTAAAAAGTCTTCGTTTTTCAGGTTCCATGCGGCGGCAAATGAGGGGAATGTACCATAGCGATTATTTTCCCCAAAACGTGTTGAACCATCAACACGAACGGTAGCTGTCAATAAATAGCGATCCTTAAAATTAAAGGTAGCCCGGCCGAAATACGATTGAAGCTGTGTCGTAGGATCATTAAAGGAGTTAAGTACGCGATTAGCTGGCGCCGTAGCTTGCATAACATCAGTATAATCTACCGGTAAATCGCCAAAACCTTTGGCATTCATATCACTTCCTCGATTGACATAGTCTGTATATTCGTATCCTATGACAGCATTCAAGTTAAGATCGTTCGCGATTTCTTTATTAAAAGAAAGTGTATGTGTTAGCTGCTTTGTAATCAGTTCATTATTTCCTATGCTTGCATAACCTCCCAAGAAGCCATTATCAGGATCTGCCAAGATACCGGATATATTGATGAAGCTTCTTGTGGACGAGCGCCGTTCTCCTCTACTATAGTTTACACTTAATAACATACGGTATTCCAACCAATCATTGAATTTATAGGAGGGGGACAAACTAGCTAGTACAGTTGTCACGTTAGCCCGGTCGTTATAGGCTTCAGACATCGCAAGTGGATTGATGATGTTGCCTTGTTCGATAACTAAACTACCGTCGGGGTTCCGCAAAGGTCTAGTAGGATTCCAAGCCAGTGCATGCGTTAATAAGCTGCCGTCGGCACCGGCATCGGTTACAATAGGTGCGATATGTTCATTATTCTGACTACTTATTAAGCTAACATCCAATCCTAATTTTTTACTTTTTAACATTTTGAAGTTACCATTAAAGGATCCCGTGTAACGCTTAAATCCAGTTTTCCGGACAATACCTTGCTGATCTTGATAACCGAAAGATGCCCGATATCTATTATCTTCGCTTCCCCCGCTCAAAGAAAGGCTATGATTATGGTTATAAGCAGTACGTAATATCGCGTCCAACGCATCCACGTTATCGCCGTAATCTCCTGTAGTCAGTCCATATTTATTTAAGGCATCTCGATATTGATTGCCATCCAAAATGTCAATTTTGCGCATCAAGTTACTAACACCAGCAGAAGAATTGATATCCACCTTTAAACCGCCTTCCTGCCCGCGTTTGGTTGTAATTAAAACAACACCATAAGCTGCTCTCGAACCATAAATAGCTGTCGCTGAAGCATCTTTTAAAACTTCCATGGACGCAATGTCCGAAGGGTTAATGAAACTTAAGGGATTTCCTGCTGGACTTGTCCCTATTCCGGTACCTTGACTTGGTCTTGCCGATCTTCCGTCTAAGGCTACTCCATCTACTACATATAACGGTTGACCAGTTCCTGTCACGGCCGAATTACCTCTAATCCGAACGGTTGTAGCTCCCCCCGGCTGTCCGCTATTATTAATCATTTGCACGCCCGAGACTTTCCCTTGAATTAGCTGATCAGCGGCAACTAACGGTCCTTTGTTAAAATCTTTAGCACCAACAGAAGCTACGGCGCCGGTCAAATCACTTTTCCGTTGTGTACCATAACCGACAACAACTACTTCGTCCAGCCCTTGAGCATCGGGTTGCATGTTAAACGTTATGGTTACTGATTGTCCTGTAACTGTAATTGTTTTCTCTTGTGGTAAATAGCCTATAAAGCTCGCAACCAAAGTATACTTTCCATTAGCAATATTTGCAATACTAAAAGATCCATCTTCATTTGTCCCCACCGCCTTATTCAATTCTTTTATCTGAATGGATGCGCCTGGAAGGGGTTGATTGGTTTCATCTAAAACTCGGCCCGTAATGTTAGCATTTTGAGCCACAGCATTGAATGATATAAACAATAAAATGAGGCTAACCAGAAAATTGGTAAAATAATTCTTCTTCATTCGTTTAGTTTTAAGGTTATAAATAGCTTAATGGTCAATTTAACAGACCATCTAAATTTAGCGTGTGCCAATAAAGGCGCTAAAAAAATAATTTTTAGGGGACGGTTTTTAAATGGTAATACATAGTTTATTATCAATTAGTTAAACTTGGCAGGAATACTCCTTATTAAGAAATTGGACTACCCCGCTTATATTGGTCTTAGGGAAGTATTTTCTTGGCCGAAAACGTTCCCGATAATCGTTGCAAAAATAGTAGTATTATTAAAAAATGCAAAAGATTTTTAAACTAGTTTATTAAATTCTAAGTAACCGGCGCACATTAGATATCTATTGATTTTGTTAAACTTTCAGTGTTGTCCGGTTAAATTTCGAAGCGGCAAAAAAAGGTTATTTGTTTTCTATTGCACGATGTTTTTCTGTTTAATGCCGATAGCATGGTCATGTCTGAAA
>NZ_BAABIQ010000034.1:0-111690 GCF_039542865.1 Olivibacter ginsenosidimutans
AATTACTTTTGTTCATACTTTTTTGTGTCGTAACTCAAAAGTATAAATCTCGGAGCAGTTCGATTAATTTCTACTGCTCCTTTTTATTTTTCCCGGACACTAGTGGTTTTTAAATTATTGATATTATAAAACAGGGTTTGCTACGGCTCCTAAACCACTGACAATAGTGTTACTACACTGTATAAATACCCCCCGCTAGTTGTCGCCCTAAGGTATCAGTCAGCGTAAACTTCATCGTAATGACTGTAAACAAGGAATAGATAAGATAAAAACACATAAAAAAGGTGCAAATTTGTTTCATATTAATTCATATAAGCATTTTTGCAGGTTACTTACTAAATGTTAGTGCATCTTGCTACGAAATCCCGGCACGCATCGATTATATCATAGCCCCATCCAATAATGGATTATTTTACAATAACTATTATTATTAAGCAATAACTAACCATCGTTACCAATTTAAAATAACGGTAAATCAGATATTACGCTAGACGAGCAGATTAGTTAATTCTGCAACAAAAGGTTTGGTTAAAATTTATTTCATCTACTTTACAAGTTAAAGATTTATATAATCGATTCATTTCTTTACCAAAAGTAAGCAGTATTCAACGGATTAAAATGGACAAACATTTTAAAAACATAGATAATATTACGATTAAAGAAACAAAAAAAGCACCTAAAGAGGAAGGATTAAGTCAACAAAAAAATACGCGGGGCTCATACCCTTGTTAGTATGAGCCCCGCGTATTTAATTGCTTTACTGTTTGAGTCTATTCTTCCCACTTATCCGTTCTAAACGGACTAGCCGGCAAACCTTCGGTATTGAATAGGACAGCATTCGGATTGTTGGCCCAAGCATAGCGTAAAGCCACAGGATGAGCTACTTGAGTACTACGCACGATGAGCTTTGAACCCTCCTGCTTTACATCTGCCCAATGAAATTGCTTATCTTCTCCAGCCACGGCAAATGCATGGGCACCCTCGATTCCCTTCAAAACCAGATCTTGCGGAGCAACGTCAAAGTCTAACGTCACTTCATTACCTTTAATTTTATACGATTTCAAAATAGGCCCCTGCGCTACTATCTTTTCTCCATATGTACTTTTAAGTGCCTGTAAAGCCAAACGTTTTCCAACATCTTGTTTATTCTTCGGATGAATATCTTTTTCTTCACCAATATCCGCAATAACGGCCATCCCGGTATGTGGTAATTTCAATGCATAGGTCTGCGCTTCCCGCAACATTGCCCAGTTAGAGGCTGCTGGCTCAGGTTCTTTTTTCATAAAATTGGCTAACTGCACAAAATAAAAAGGGAAATCACCAATATTCCATTTTTTCCGCCAATCTTTGATCATTGCAGGAAAAAGCTCCCGATAAGCCACTGCCCTATCTGCATTCGACTCGCCTTGGTACCAAATAGCACCCTTTATCGGAAAGTGAATGAAGGGTTCTACCATGGCATTATATAATACGGTGGGCTGGTTACCATTTTTGCGATCGAAAACATCTCCAGCAGTTGCTTTCATTTGATCAAATGCTCCTTTCAACGCATCGAACTGTGTCAATGTCTGTTCGCTCATCCAAGCCTCTACGTATGTTCCACCCCAAGAGCTATGAATAAGTCCTATCGGGACATGCGTTTTTTCATAGAGTTCGCGAGCAAAGAAATAAGCAGTAGCTGAAAATTCTGGAATACTTTTCGAGCTACATTCTTGCCAACTGCCATCCCATAGGGGAACGGTATTTGCCGGTGATTGGGCCGTTGTATGCATGACTTGCAGTAAGCGAATATTAGGATAGTTGGCCTTTGCAATTTCCTCTTCGTAATGATTGATTTTACCCCATCCTGCCAGGGGCATTTCCATGTTGGATTGTCCTGAACAGAACCAAACATCACCAATCAATACATTCTGTAAACGAAGCTTTTCCCCATCAGATAAATCAATTTGATATGGACCTCCGTACCTAGGCGTCCGAATAGGTAATTGCCACGCACCAGCTTCATCTGCAGTTGTCTTATATGATTTTTTATTCCAAGAGGTAGTGATTTCCACGGTAGCTGACGGATTAGCCGTACCACTAAACAATATGGTGCTTTGCTGCTGCAAAACCATATGGTCAGCAAATAATGCCGGAAGGATAATTTTGGCTTCTATCGGACTGTTAAAAAGAACCAGTAGAAAAAAAATAACATGTTTACAATAGTTCATAATGATTACGTATATAATTGTGGCCTAAGATAGTAATCGTAATACAATAGTAGAAAAAACTAATGAAATAAATCCCTAATGAATTCTATGAACAAGCATTGATATCGATTTTTTCTGCTTATGAGATATCTTTTAATTGGGTAAATACCAGAAAACCATGAATAAAAATTACTGATTTGCACGCATTGCATACCTAAAAGTTTAGCCGTTTATTTGACATAACCTTTTGATAAACAAGAGACATATTAATATATATATAAAATTAAGGGTTATGAAATACTTAAATTTGATTACGAAGATTGGCTTAATAATGGCCTTATGTTTTCCGCTGTTTTCTTATGGCCAAAGGCTAATCGATGATGACACTTTTGAGGACGAAAACGGCATCACATTTAAAGTAGGCGATGATTTAATGACGGGCGAGCCCGCCGCTTCCGCTAGTCAGTTTAAATTTATCCAAAACACCACCAAGAAAAAAATTGGTTGGATGAGTAAAATGGCTTCCAGTGTAAGCAGCGTAGGAAAAAGTGTAGCCGAAGTCGGTTCAGACGTTAAATCAGGAAGTACCGTTTCTAAAGGAGCATCAGTCGCGAATACAGCCAATTCTACGAATAACTTGGCAAACTCCAGCGAAAAATTATTGGTGAAGGAAGAAGACATAGCCAATCAAAGTTTACGCATTCTCAAGTTTAGGAAAACGGGCAATGAAAAAAGAGGCGAGCATTTCTTTGCCGTTGTAGCTGGACCTGGAAAAGCAAATTATGAAGTTGAACTTGTCCCCGCTATAAAAAACGGTGAGGTTGTTGGATTAAATGATAAACTGTTTGATACTAAATAAGCAGTACATTCAAAAAATCATTATATTAGAGCTATTTCGTTTTAATATAATGATTTTTACTTATGAATAACCATTTATTTGCTCAAGTTGAACAATATATCAACGAACGGACGGCCCAAGAGGATGACGTACTTAAGGAAGTCCACAAGTCTATAGAAAAAGCAGATATGCCTGCTATTAGCGTATCTGCTAGCCAAGGAAAACTCTTACAGCTGCTAACAAAATTAGTTCAAGCAACAAACATCTTGGAACTCGGTACCTTAGCAGGTTATAGTACCATCTGGTTAGCAAGAGCTTTACCTTCAAACGGTAAACTCATTTCGCTTGAGTTTAGCACAAAACATGCCGAAGTAGCGCAGCGCAACATAGAACGGGCCAATTTAAGCCATGTGGTCGATATCCGAGTAGGTAAAGCCTTAGATTTATTACCCCAAATAAAAGCAGCGGGAGAAGGTCCATTTGATCTCATATTCATTGATGCCGACAAGCCGCCTTATTTGGAATATTTCAATTGGGCTATACAATTAGCTCGGCCGGGCACACTCATTATTGCCGACAATGTGATTCGTGAAGGACAAGTATTAGATCCCCGTACCAAAGATGATAAGGTTATTGGTGTCCAAAAGTTGAACGAATCACTGCGTGGGAATCCTAAAGTATTTTCTACGATTATTCAAACCGTGGGCACTAAAGAACATGATGGTATGGTGTTAGCTATTGTTCAATAATGTTCATAAACGGACAGGTATTGTTCACTTTCGAATGGATAGTAAAAAGTATTACATGATCATTGACAGTTTGGAAACCAAAGAATTGAAGGCTATATTATACGGAGAAAACAACCTCATCATCCATAAAGGAAAAACCAACTCACAAGTTTTTAAGGCTTATGGTGAAAGCAGAATTGATGTTGAAGAACTCTTAAATACCACAAGCAAAGTCACTTCGTACGGCGGTAGCACTTTTAACCTAAACTCCACAGAAGAAATAAAAGTTTGGGCTTTTGGGGACGTCAACATCAATTATGCAGGCAATGCACAAATACATAAACTCATCACCATTGGAGATGTTAAATTAACCAAAACGGAATAAGTTGTTACAAGCTGACATCTCGCATGGTTACAGCACACCCGCACGAAGCATGTCTACCATGAGCGATATTTTTTTCAATTCCTAGACTTACACGAACCTTTTAAACACCCTAATTCCATTGTGGTCTGTTCAAAAGAAAAAATCAAGTTTATCATCGGCAAACAATTTCAACAAAAATATAGTTAAGAACTATTTAACATTTTTTAAGCGATAACATAAAAATTCGTAATACTTATTAACACTTCTTTAAGTAGTTTTGGCCAATAAAAACCGGTTTCATGAAGAAGTTCATTTTATTAAGCATCCTAGTTGGATTCTTTCATCAACAGTTGTCGGCGCAAAGCTGGAAATATCAATACGGTATTAAATTAGGCGCATCTGTACCTGGTTATCGTTTATCCAACGTCAGTACAGGCACCACACGAGAAGCGTCAAATACCTTAGGGTTTTCTGTGACAGGAACGGCAGAGGCATCACCTTCACGTTATTTTGCCATCCAATCTGGTTTATCTTTTCAATTATTGGGCGCGCAATTAAATTATTCAGAATTTGGCAAAACGAATGTCAGGCAACGTACGTTTTGGCTTCAGGTTCCCCTAAACGTAATGGCTAAACTTCCTTTGAAAGACTCCAGTAACTTCTTCATTGCTGCAGGACCCTATGGAGGTTTAGGACTAATGGGTGCCAATAATTTTGACGATAGCTTTACAGGTACCCGTACCGATTTCACTTTTGGAAGTAACGGCTCCCAAAAACGATTCGATTATGGTGTAAACCTCAATATTGGTTATCAAGTAAAAAGAGGATACAATATCGCTATTGGATATATGATGGGCATTGCCGATTTATCAACAAGTACACGTTATCAACAACGGAATCGTGCTTGGACGGTTAATGTGGGCTACTCGTTCTAGTGACAAATTAAACATTTAGGGTCTAAAGCCTAGAGCTGATTTCCTACGCCATGTACCGTTAACTTTCTATATCGAATTCAAGCCTTTTAAGCAAAAATTTTATTTTTCTTAAAACCTTTTAAAAACAACCTTGTTATATCTTATACAAATGTGCAGGGAGTGCCTAATTGGGCTGAGAATGCAAATCCCAGAACCTGAACTGGATAATACCAGCGTAGGAATGCACAGCGCAACAATAGCTTGTTGACGCGAACCCTATTTTCGATGGACATCGGAAATAGGGTTTCTTTTTGATCGCCTATTTATGGAATTTCGTTAGCTAAAACATCCATAAGGAAAAATAAGCACTTGCCAATATGGAAACGAAACAAACGCCCACAGTCAGCCACTTTTTAACCTTGTTCGCAATCGTTATGGTTGTTTTTCTATTGATTTCATGCGGAAACAATAGCTCAAGAGAATCAGTTGGGGGAAATATGAATGATGCGGAAGTAGCCTTAAGTGAACCCGCTCCATCGACTAAAGCTGCTGAAATCACGGAAGCACAACCTATTGAACGAAAACTAATCAAAGAAGGAACATTGACCTTTGAGACAGCCGATCTGACACAAACGAAAAAACAAATCATGCAGGCCATCAAAAAACACCAAGGGTATATTGCCTCTGAAAATGAAAGCAATACCTCTGGTAGTTTAAACCACACCGTTATCGTACGGGTACCTGCCAAGCAATTCGACATTTTTATCGATGATGCTACCAAAGGAATAGATCGGTTTGATACGAAAGATATCCAAGTCAAAGATGTGACGGAAGAATTTGTGGATATACAAGCACGTCTCAAAACGAAAAAAGAGCTGGAACAGCGGTATCTTGACTTATTAAAAAAAAGCCAATAAAATCTCGGAAATTCTGGAGATTGAAAAGCAAATCGGTGATTTACGATCTGATATAGAAGGTACAGAAGGAAGACTCCGTTATTTAGCTAACCAAGCCAGCTATTCTACCATTACCATTACCTACTATAAATCCATTCCTACACAAACGGCTTTTGGAAACAAATTTAAAGATGGTTTTTTTAGTGGATGGGATGGTTTTGTCTGGTTCCTCGTCGGTCTAGTCAATATATGGCCCTTTATTGTCGTAATCATCCTGATAATCTTCTTGGGTAGACGCTGGTGGAAGAAAAGAAAATTACGGATAAAAAAATGAAGTTATTGTAAAACCAATTTTCGATTAAAATCGAAAATTGGTTTTTTTTATTATACGTATTAGCTCGTTTTCCGATAGTTCCAAATGGCCCATCCGTTTAACGCAATGCCAAAACCGATGAGGTAAAAAAATTCCCAAGCTACATCCTGAAAGCCACTGTTTTTAAGCATGATCATCCGCACTACTTTCACAAAATGCGTTACCGGCGTCAGGTCAGACAAGGCTCTCGCCCAAACCGGCATACTATCCGTTGCCGTAAAGAACCCACTCATAAGCATAAATATTGTCATAAAAAAGAAAGCAATAAACATAGCCTGCACTTGGTTATCGCTGAAGGTAGAAATGAGCAGACCGAACCCTAATACAGCAATTAAATAAAAACAGGCAAACAGATATAAAAGAAATAAACTCCCTTGAGGATATATCCCATATACAAAATAACAAACCGCCAAACCAATTGTAAAAATGAACATACCAATCACCCAAAAAGGAATCATTTTACCTAAAATAAACTGCCACTTTTTAATAGGCGTTACATTGATCTGTTCAATGGTGCCGATTTCTTTTTCCCGGACGATGTTTAAAGCGGTCATAAAACAACCTATTAAGGTCAGCAACAACACTAAAACAGCCGGCACAATATTAAATTTGTAGGCTTCAAGCGGATTGAACCAGCTTCGCTGCCTAATCTCTAACATCCCTCCTTCCTCTTTTGCCTTTTGGAACGCATCTATATTGAAGTCCAATTCCTTACTAAAATCATTGATTACGATGGTTAGATACCCGCTTCCTATACCTGCTTTCGTTCCATTTATGGCATCTGCGTAAATAGCAAGCCGTTCTGTTCCTTCCCGCACCAAATTCCGTTCAAAGTTTGATGGGATTTCCATAATAACATCAGCCTCCTCCTTTTCAAGATGCACAATAGCCTGCTGGTAACCATCATCCATACTAATTAATTTAAAATAGCCAGAAGCACCAATCTTATGGATGAGCTTTTGAGAATAAGAACTATGATCATGGTCAATTATAGAAAGCTTGATATTTTTTATATCAAAATCCATGGCCAATGGCAAAATCACCAGCTGAACAATCGGCATCGTAAACATCATGGCTAAAATAGATTTATCACGAAAAATCTGTCGAAACTCCTTTTGTAATATAAAGCGAAGAACATTCATATAGCTACTATTACTGATTGATCAATCTGTTTTTTAATCACAACCTTACCTTAAACTTTTTTAATGCTATCGTCAATAGGCCGATTGTCATCAGTAGCAAAACGAGGGTTTCTTTCCACACATAACGAAATCCAAGACCTTTCAACATAATGGATTTCACGGTGAGGTAATACCAGCGCGAAGGAATAACATTCGAAATAAGTTGGAAAATCTTAGGCATATTTTCCAATGGCATCAAAAAACCAGTGAAAATCAGTGTTGGTAACATCATCCCCATTAATGAAATCAATAAAGCAGTCTGCTGGGCATTCGCGACATTTGAGATGAGTAAACCTAATGAAAGGCAAGTAACAATAAACAGTGTACTCTCCAAATAAAGCAGCAAGATGCTTCCTCTAATCTCTACGTTGAGCAGAAAAACCGTTAATAACAAAATCAACGTAAAATTGACCAATGAAAGCAATAAGTAGGGTATTGCTTTAGCAATAAGTACAAATACTGGCTTAAAGGGAGAGACCAGTAGCACCTCCATCGTTCCCATTTCTTTCTCTTTAACGATCGAGACTGAGGTTAACGCTGTACATACAATCATCAAAATCAAGGCCATTACACCTGGAATGAAGTTTAAAGAGCCGTTACCTTCCTCATTATAAAGCATGCGTACTTCAGATACGATATGCAAAGCGGGCGAAGTCTTAGGTGTACTTATTTCGTGTTGAAAATCTTGTACAATCGTTGTCATATAATTCACCACTGTTTTTGATATATTCGGATCAGAACCGTCTGTAATCAACTGCATCTCCGCTTTTTTTAAATGAATTAAGTCGCTACTGAAATGGGGTGGAATAATCAGTGCCGCTTTAATAGCACCTTTTTTAAATTCCTTTCCAATTTGAGCATAACTTATGTTGGTTTCCTGTATAATCAGATACTTAGAAGTGCTTATTTTATCAATGAGTTTACGACTATTGTTATCTTTTGCATAATCGGCAATAACGACCTTTATATTCTTCACTTCATTCGATAAAGCAAAGCCAAAAAGTATAATTTGGACAACGGGCAGACCAAACATAATTAATAAGGTTCGCCTATCGCGAAATACATGATAGAACTCCTTCCGTATAAAAACCAATAGTTGTTTCATCTGTTTAATATTTTGTTTTAAGTGGCCAGATGAAGCCTTTGATGATTAAACCCCGAAAGGGCTCATGAACACAAAAGCAATAGTTAAAATCCGTAAATAAATAATCATTGCGCTATGTGTTAGATAATTATTTTAATCATGTCAGGTTCATTTAACAAGTATTTAGTACTGAGTACCCAGTATCTATTCTCAGTTATCTCCTCTTTTCGCTCCCCGAGCCAATTGATAAAAAACGTCGTCCATGGAATCCGCATCATATTTTTCTTTCAGCTTTGCTGGAGCATCCAAGGCTTCAATTTTTCCATCTACCATCACCGATATACGATTGCAGTATTCAGCCTCATCCATATAATGGGTAGTTACGAAAACGGTTATGCCTGCCGCAGTAGCCTCATAAATCATGTCCCAAAATTGTCTACGAGTAATGGGATCAACTCCACCTGTAGGTTCATCTAGGAACACTATTTTCGGTTGATGAAAAATGGCAACCGAAAAAGCCAGTTTTTGCTTCCAACCTAAGGGCAGTGCACCCACCATTTTTTTGGCTTCATGTACTAGTCCCAACGTAGCTACCAATTGTTCCCCACGTTCTTTGATCTCATTACGTTTCATGCCATATACCCCACCAAAAAACTCAATATTCTCCCATACCGACAAGTTTTCATATAAGGAAAACTTCTGGCTCATATATCCTATATTTTTTTTGATCCGTTCTTGTTCCTTGTATACATTGTAACCCGCAACAGATGCCTCTCCTTCTGTAGGATAGGACAAACCACATAGCATCCGCATCGCTGTTGTTTTTCCAGCTCCATTTGCACCTAAAAAGCCGAATATCTCCCCTCTTTCCACATCAAAAGAAATCTTGTCGACTGCAGTAAAATCGCCAAATCTTTTTGTTAATTCCTTGCAAACAATAACGTTATCCATATGCACTTTAGTTGGTTTGGTTTACACCTTGCTTGTCTGCCATTAAACGGATGAAACTATCCTCAATCGTCGGTTTGATCTCTTCTATGATGACGTTTTTTAGTCCCGCTGCATCGGCTAATTGCTTCAATTGAGCCCGTCCATCTTTTTGTTGATTGCGCAAAGTGACGTGTAAAAACTCGCCAAAAGCATAACAACTTTCCACCTGTTCATTTTCTCGATATTGCTTTAGCAAGTGATAAATATCATCTGATTTAGCCGCGTAAAGTTTAGTGGGATATGCTGCTATAATATTTTCCGGTGTATCCACCTTCATGATTTTACCATTTTGTATTAGTGCAATCCGTTCACACCGCATGGCTTCATCCATATATGGAGTAGATACTAAAATCGTTATCCCCTGTTGTTTTAACGTTTTGAGCATATCCCAGAACTCCTTTCGCGATACAACATCGACACCTGTCGTTGGTTCATCTAATAACAATACCCTAGGTTTATGGATTAATGCGCAACATAAGGCGAGTTTCTGCTTCATTCCACCCGACAATTTTCCGGCTCTGCGGTTGCGGAAAGGTTTGATTTGTTCGTAGATATCTTTTATTAAGTTATAGTTTTTCTCGATAGTGGTATCAAATACCGTGGCAAAGAAATTCAGGTTTTCCCATACCGTCAAGTCTTGATACAGAGAAAATTTACCAGGCATATACCCCACACTACTCCGGATTGCTTTGTAATCTTTCACAACATCCAGTCCATCTACAAAAGCCTCCCCCTGATCAGCTAGAATCACGGTCGTCAAAATACGAAAGATAGAGGTTTTCCCCGCTCCATCCGGCCCGATCAACCCAAACAATTCCCCCTCGTTAACCGAAAACGAAACGGCATCAACAGCCTTCACTTTTCCCTTATCATAGGTTTTAACGATACGTTGAAGTTTTACTGCTTCCCCCATACGACTATATTTCCATTTAGTGCTCTGTTTTCTGATCCAATACAACTTGCCCGTACATCCCTATTTTCAGGTAACCATCATTTTTTACACGTATTTTTAAGGCATATACCAAATTAGCCCGCTCATCTTTAGTTTGGATAGTCTTGGGTGTAAATTCCGCTTTATCACTTATCCATTCAATGATTCCAACATAATCTTTAAATTGATCTTTTCCTTGATCAACCTGAACGCGCACTTGTTGTCCGATCTTTATATTCGAAAATTTTTCGCCGCCGATATAGGCACGCAGGATGATCGTTGAAATATCAGCAATGCGGTATAAAGGTTTTCCCACAGTCGCCATTTCATTCGCTTCAACATATTTGGTCAGCACCGTTCCCTTGATGGGATTGATGATTTTACTCTTAGTGAGCTGATCATTCAATTGTTCAATTTGGGCATAAAGTGGATTGGTTTCTTCCTGTAAACTAGCAGATGTGATTCCTAACGACGATTGTTGTGCCGCTATGCGTTTACGGATAATATTTACCTGTGCCTCTGCATCGTCTAACTGTTTGGGAGTAGCAGCATCCGCATGAACCAAATTGACCAATCGTTCCTTCTCACTTTTAGCATGTCGTAACTCTTCCTGTAATGCCGCCAATTCCGCGGCAACATTTGGCCGTTTACTGAGTACTGCACGGACTTGAGCTTCCAGCTGTCTTTTTTTCAGAAACAACTGAGTTGTATCGATATAACCTACCACAGCGCCTGCAGCAAGATCTTGCCCTTCTTCCAATGTCAGTGCTTTTATCGTTCCACTTGCTTCGGCAGAAACAACAGTTTCTATCGCTTCAAATGCTCCTGAGGCATCGTATCCGAGTTCATTATTTTTGCAAGAAAAACATAATAGCGCAATAAACCCTATTAATAAAATCGTTCTCATAGTTTAAATTTAGCTATCTATATATCAATTTCCGGTTGTATTTTGATGACTGTATTGGGATGATAACAGTTGGATCTCATGTATACTTTTATTTACCCTAGCCTGGTCAGCAGCATTTACTTCCCGTAGATAATCACTCGTGGTCATAACACCATATTCCAGCTGTGCTAAAGCTGCATTTTTTACCCTTTCACGAAGGGAGATGATTTCATCATCTGATTGCAATAACGCTTGATAACGTTTCATACTTGCTGACTCCTGTTTCATTTGAGATTGAATGTTAAATAGAAATGTTTCTTTATCGGCATCAATAGATAGTCGATCATTTTCTAAAATGGCTTTTTCATTTTTTGATATGTACAAGTTGGCTAGATTCCAACGCATACGGAAACCTCCGATATAATAAGCTTCAAAATTGGGTTTTAGCATATTTAGAGCCGGACGACCATACCCTCCTTGAAAAAAGAAATCAAACTTCGGTCGGTTTCTAGCTTCAATAGTTTTCTCTTGCACGTCAATACGTTCCAGTTGATGATCGTATAAATCCAGTTCCGGACGTTTAATTTCCGAAAACGAGATTGCAGGCTGTGGTTTGATCAATACCGTGTTCGTGTCCAATGCGCGATTCAGGAATAGACTAAGCATCTCCAGATACGCAATACGAGTCGCTTTTAAATCAATGGATTGCTGCTCCGCTTTTAATTTTTCAGCCTTCAACACGTCTGCACTACTGCGCAATGCTGTACCATGATCAATAGCACCCTGAGTTTTCGCTAGGCCGAGATCAATATCTTTTATTAATAATCCATGTTGATGGAGTTGTGCTTCAATCAATAAGATACCAAAAAAGAGTTGATGTACGCGTTCTTTCAGCTGGTATAGCGAAACACTTAAACTCTGTTCTTCGATAGCGGCAGTAGCGTGCTGCAATGCTTTTCTTTGCTTCGTTTCACCGCCATCGTAAATGGATTGTGTAAGTTCTCCATAAACTTTATACTGGTCTTTATCCAATTGAGGAATATCAATCCCTGGTACCGCAATTGGAATGGTTGTTACTGCAGATTGATACGTAGCTTGACCATTAACGCTAAACTGAGGTAAATAACCCTTCGCGGCATTTTCAATAGAAAAATCTTCACTCTGCTTAATTAATGTCCTTTTTTTAACCAAAGGATAATTGGTTTGCGCTTGTTGATAACAATCATCCAAGGTAAAAGATATTTGTGTTTGGGCATTCCCTTGGAGAACTCCTATAAGAAACACACCTATATATACAGAACCTTGAATATCTTTTTTAAATGGCTTTTTCTGGGCAGATTTTTTGCAGTCTTTTGACTTACTAGAAAGTACTAGTGTTCTAAATGCTAACAGTTTAAATACTTCTAAAAACATAGTTTATTCATTCTTTTTAATCATTTGATTAGTCTCTAGGCAAAAAAATTGTGCTTTTAAACACCATCTTCGTGAATACAAAGGTAAGGGTATTTTCGAAAGTTAAAAATATTTTCTAATCATTTGATTAAATTTTTGGATTAACAAATCATTACCTATCTCAAAAGCCATATAACGTTTGAACGTTCGGTGAGCCTGTTTACCTGTTTTCTGAAGTCGGATTTTATGGATCTTTTCCCCAACCAAACCTTTTTAGGTGCGTAGTTAATTGCTACATGATTCGGAAATAGCTAAAAGAGTGGGCGATTGCAGCAGGGATAAAATTTTAGACAAGCTCGGTAGATAGCATACTTTTAAACCACAAAGGAATCATTTTTTTCCGCTGCATAATAAACTTCTTAAAATCGTCTTTTTTAAACGCCTCTATTTGGCAGATAATGGGCTGAGCTAATATGGGAAAAATGATCATGCTTAGCAAATTAAGAATAAAATGAAAGACATTAATATCAGGGCGTACGGCACGGAGTTGCTGATAAAATGTTGATTGCAATAACCTATCCGATACCCTATCACTAAATATAATGGGGTTATTTTTAATTTCACTGAGTACAAATAGCGGTAAATCTGGATTCGCCAATAGCATATCAATATAGTCATTGGTAATGGCCTGTACCTTTTCTTCAAGCGATGTTTCTGCTACGTTGAGTATCCGGATAATCATCCCAAAAAATTGTTCGAATTTTTCTTCCATAATGATATGGAACAACTTCTCTTTACTTCTGAAGTAATAATTCAGCAAAGCCAAATTTAGTCCCGCTTCCTCAGCTATATCTCTCGTGCGCGTTGCAGCAAACCCCTTTTTTGTAAAAACAACCCTTGCTGCTTCTTTGATCTTCTCTTCTGTTGAAATATCCTTATCTTTATTCGCCATCTTTACTGATTATAAGTGCTCAAAAATACACATCAGACCATTATTTTAAAAATAATATTTAATCATTTATTTAAAACAGCCATTTTTAATGGCATCCAGGTTATAACACTACTCATATAGACCATTAGGGAATCGTATTCAGATCACAGCAACCTATTCTTCATTTTTATGCCCATATATTTAGGTTTTTAGCTCAGACCAAAAGGATATCAAATAAGGTATAATTGGCAAATGAGTCCATATTGAGTCCATAGTAAGTCCAATATGAAACCAATAAAATAGTCATTTAATTGGTATAACTATTCACTCATTAAAGTTATGCTAAATTTAAATAGAGGACTTGCTTGTGTATTGGTGTTATCTAGGTTCAAAATTGATGTTAGATGGATAAAAGTATCATCCTATTTAGTCGTTAAATAATTTACCAAAATATTCGGTATATTCGGTTGTTGAATGTTGATAACATGAAAACTTTTAAAACCGCCAATGATTTCTATCTTGCACAAACGCAATGGCAAAAGAAATTGAACATTTTACGAAACGTGATATTGGATACTGGATTGAAAGAAGAAATAAAATGGGGTGGTCCCATAGAACTATTGGCAATGAGAGAATTACGGTTAACATCTTTACCTAAAATTTATATCCATAACAGATGAAAGACCAGACTAGTTTCCTTCAGCAAATTCATCATGAAGAATACACCGGCGTGGCTTATAAAAATGTGGAACTTAAAAAACAGATACTGTCTTTTTTTGCCAATGAAGGAAGCACAACATTAGCGGATCTCAGTAAAGAATTAAATATTAGCATACCAAAGATTAATGAATTGGTGGTTGATCTCATTCAAGATGGACTAGTCAAAGATTATGGGAAAAGCGAGTCAAACGCCGGAAGAAAGCCTAATCTATATGGTCTCCGGCCTAATTCTGCATTTTTTATCGGCGTTGAGGTCAAAAATTACCACCTCAATATCGGGCTAATGGACTTCAAAAAAAATTTCATTAAAGTTGAAGAGGGCATTCCCTTCCTACTCCAGAACACGCCACAATCGTTAGTAGCTCTTTGTGATGCCATTAATGCTTTTATGGCAAATACGGCTGTTGCTAAAAGCAAAATCTTAGGTATTGGTATTACCTTAATGGGGCGAATCAATTATAAGAGTGGGTATAGCTATAACTATTTTAATTTTAACGAAAAGCCACTTACCAAAGTAATTGAGGAAAAAATTGGGTTACATACTTTTCTGGAGAACGATAGTAGGGCTATGGCATATGCTGAATTCAATACGGATATTGTAAAAAATGAAAAGAATGTACTTTTCTTGAATATTGATCGAGGCATAGGCACCGGAATTATGACCAATGGCCAACTCTACTATGGGAAGTCGGGTTTTGCCGGTGAATTCGGACACATCCCTATGTTTGATAATGAGATCATCTGTTATTGTGGAAAAAAGGGATGCTTAGAAACGGAAGTTTCCGGCAGGGCGTTACGAAAACAATTCATTTCCCGTTTAAAAAATGGCGAAGCTAGTATTCTCACAAGAGATTTTGCTGATCCTGAAGACATTCAATTAGAGGATATTATCCAAGCGGCTATACATGATGACACCTTAGCCATAGAATTGATTGCTAATGTTGGCGAAAAGTTAGGAAAGGGAATAGCGCTTTTAATGAACCTATTCAATCCTGAACTAGTTGTTTTGGGAGGCATTCTTTCGACTACCGGCGATTATCTATTTTTACCAGTAAAAAGCGCTATCAACAAATATTCGCTCAGTTTAGTGCATAACGACACGCATTTAAAACTATCAAAGCTCGGGGATAAAGCAGGGATTTTAGGTGCTTGTCTCTTAGTTAGAAATCGATTGTTAGGGTTATTAAAATAAAAAAACCCGGCATTTGGGATGCCGGGTAAAAACATATACGTTTTTATCAACCTAAACCTATTGATACAATAACGGTAGGTTGAAACGATTATTATACAGATGTGTTATTTTTTTTTATTTGCGCTATCTCTTCGGCATTAAAGACCTTTTGCCGTCAACAAATTTGTTTCTTGTGGATCGATATTTCCCATCATATACTGCTTAACTGCATTGATTTTCATTTCATCCAAAACATTAACTAAATCACCATAACTCGATTGATCACTAGGCTTTATAATGACCATTAGCCCTTTTTTACGTTGTTGATCCTGCATAGCAATCTTTTTCGACTTGTCCATTATTGTACGACGAATTCCACCTTTTTCAAAATCGGTAACGGTTGGACCTTCAATTGGGTTGTTCAGTAAGCCCCAATACCAGACCATCTTGTGGTCAGCTCCAAGAAGAATCGTAACCGTACGCTGATCGGAAAAGTCTGTCACTTCAGTGGGGACTGATATGTCAGGCATGGCGACATCCATTGCATTTGATTTGTTTAGCTGAGTGGTGAGCATGAAGAAGGTAATTAATAAAAATGCTAAATCCACCATTGGGGTAAGATCAACCCTAGGTTGTATTCTACCAGTAACGAGTTCTGCCATATCAAAATTTTAGGTGTTTTACTATATAGATGTATATTACCTAAAAATTCCATAGCAGCATTTGGAAATTTGGACGATAAAGTGGAATAAAATTTTATTCCTTAAAGAATTTTACGTGATTAATCATTTCTAGCTTTTTAATTTCTTCTGTCGTCAGGTTTTCGGCATTTTCCAATTTTTTGGCGATAAGTTCATTACAGAAGATTCCACCGTAGCTATACGTATGAATTCGTTGAAGTTCGGTTACACCAAGCTCATCCGCAAATAATACTAATATGGATTCTGGTATTTCAAAATCGTCTGCACCGTCCTGACCGATATAGCTAAACTTATTAAACTTCCATACTAAAAATAATTTCCGCTCATTAACCTGGCTACCAAAGAAATGAAATATTTTGGATAACAGCTCATTCCGCTTCTCTAGGCCCATACTTCTTGTAAATACCTTTTCGATAAATTCTCCATACATTAAAAATTTATCGTCTGGTAGTTTATTGGAAAAGTAATGAACAACTTCATCAAAAATCTGATCTCTGGATTTTCCGTTTAGGTATTGATAAGCGGCAAGCTCCGCGAGATGTAGATTTGGATTCTTTGTTGAGGTGTGCCCTATTTTAACCGTGGGATTTTCTTTTAAAGCTAATGTGGCGATTAATTCCCAATCATGTACTTCTCCTACTAAACGGGTATGGATAGCAACTGCATTCTGACTTTTGGGATCAGCTCTTTTCTTAAAAAGTATGGTATCTCGGGGTGATAAATTATTAGGTTTTAATTTAAAGCTCTTGATATGAACAAATACTTGACCATTTGTGGTGTCGGCGACACCGAAACCCTTACTATTGTTAAACCATTTAATAACACCTATTTCCATAGTATTGAGGTTCATGAGGGTGATCCATCGATCTTCAACGCAAGTTAATGAATAAATTTGCAAAAAACAAACACGCCTTCCAAGCCAAGGGCCATTTAAGTGTCCAATCCGTGTATCAATTCATAAGCCTCATTATAAATCTTGTTTACCCGTTGAGGTGTTGCTTCTAAACTATCTAAAGATGCCGGATTATCCAAAATATCTTTAACTAACATATAATGAGCCGACATAAGTTTTTCTTTCTCCGAGGCGTTTATACTAGTTAAACAAGTCAAAGGGTATAAACCTGCATGGTCTACCCTATTCTTTATACTATTTCCCTCAGGATAATCCCATGAAAGCAAATGGATCTTATAATAATTAGCGAAATCTATTGCATCTTTTGTTAAATAGGCATTTGTAATCAGCCAAGGTTGGTTGAATTTTGTGGATTTCCCAAAAAAGTTGAATGATTTTTCTTTCAGATCTACAAATCTTGATAAAAAATACATCGGATTCGTAACATTTACTTTAGCATCGACCGTGTTCCTAAATTTACACTCAATCAGTAAAAGTTCGTCTTCTTTTTGTGCAGCAACGTCTACTTCATGGCTTACCGCATTTCCTTCCAGGATAAGTCCGGTAACGGTTTGATAATGCATATATTCAAATAACCTCGCTACCCATTTTTCAAAAAGATAACCCGTTGGCCCCAGATCTCGAAGTGCCTTCTTCAAACTATATCTTGCTGCCAGTGAGTGGCGTTGTTGCTTGAGAAGCTGAAAAGCCATCTTATAAAGCTGCCTCGTCGTTATGCCGTTAAAAACGGATCGGCTCATCTTATCCCAAATTGCCTCGACCGTTTCTTCAGATGCACCAGACTTTAATAGTGATCCTTTCAAGCGATCCAAATCAAAATCAACCAGCTCACCGGTATATTTCCGAACTTTCATGTCTTTTTTTCTTAAAGATGAACTATTATTGCCAAAAAAGCAAAACACGAACTACAGCCGCGAGGTATGATCACCGACTGGATATGGGTTGCAAGCCATTTATAGCGAAGATATGGTGTTTCTTATAGCTTACTCTAAAACTACTGCTGTTCCACTAACCGTCACCATCAGCATGCTTCCTCCTTTGCCCACTGTTTCGTAGTCTAAGTCTACCCCGACAATTGCATTAGCGCCTACCGCAGCAGCGTACTGCTGCATCTCCAAAATAGCCGTATCCTTAGCTTCTCTTAAAACTCTTTCGTAAGCACTGGCTCTTCCTCCAATAAAATCGCGGATTCCAGCAAAAATATCTTTAAAAAAGTTGGCGCCAATAATGGTTTCACCACTAACTAAACCAATGTATTTGACTATTCTTTTACCTTCGATATTGGGTGTTGTCGTTACTAACATATGTTATGTTTTACTATTAGATCAATACTGTTGCATATTTGTTACATCATCGTGTTGAGAGCTGCTACGAGTTAAATTTATACCTTCACGATTTCCTCCGCCCATTTGTATATACATGGTAATTTATATAAGTTTGTAGGACTTAGAATAAACCACTATGATCAAACTTAAAATGCTACTTTTTTTAACCATGCTGGTATCTAGCACTATGGTTTATGCACAACAAGAAGAAAAGGCAGTATTGACTACTGTCGAAAATCTTCGCCTAGCATTAATCAGTGGCGATCGTACCGCCTTGGACACAATCACTGCTGATAATTTAAGTTATTGGCATTCTGACGGTAGACATGAAGATAAAGCAACTTTTATTGGCAATTTAACAAGCGGTAAATCAGATTTTGTTCATATTAATTTAAGCAAGCAATCCATCAAATTATCTGATAATGTAGCGCTTGTTCACCATATTTTAACAGCCGACACCAACGACGGAGGTGTGCCTGGAAAAGTCAAGTTAGGTGTACTTTTGGTTTTCCAAAAATATCCGAATGGTTGGAAACTATTTGCCAGACAAGCTTATAAAACACCTCATTAATTAACAGTTATTCACGGCTTAAAAAAGCGTATCTTTTGGTCGTTCGTGATAACCTGCAGATAGCTTTCCCGTTCTAAATAGATTTACAAATTCGTGTGCTCGCCTTGTAGGTTCAGGTATTCGATAATTGCCGATACAGTGTTGGGCAATCCGTAAACAATCGGCTAAATCAATATGATTTCCCGGAGAAATATAAACGGGCTTTACCTTATTTTTGGTACGTAAAACATAACCTAGACGTTCACCATCGGCAGCCAATAAAGCAGAAAAGTCACCTTTTGTTGGAGATGGTTCTTCATAATTTCCATAAAGTTTCTTTTTGGCACATCCCATTGTAGGAATATCAATAAGTGCTCCTAAATGAGCCGCAATACCCATTCGTCTAGGATGTGCAATACCGTGACCATCAACCATTAAAACATCGGGCTTCTCTTTTAGCAATTGTATGGCTTCTATCAGTGCGGGCACTTCTCTAAAAGCTAAATAACCCGGTACATAAGGAAAGGAAGCTTTCCCTTGAACCAAGGCGTAATGTAAGGGTTGGAGTGTTTCATAATCCAAAACAACAATTCCAGCATAAATAATTTCACTAAAGCGATTGAGGGAAATATCTGCTCCGCCTATCGTAATGGGTGGCCGTTTAAGCGGAATCTGTGTTAAACTATTACGTAAATTCCGCTGGACAACCGTTGCTTCCGGAATTTTTAGTGTATCATATGCATTAGGGGAAATATCCATAGGTTTTCAGAACAAACTTAATTGGACATTTGTTTCTTGAGTCATCTTATTTTTTGGTGCCTGGGCCTTACCATATACTGTTCGTCCACCATATTTCCATGATTGCGCACGTTCTTGCTGAATAAGCTCATCAAAGTTATTATTTGGAATAAAATCATTTTCCCGCTGTTGAGCGACCTTTGAAAGGTTTTTTATGGCTATCGATTTTTCGTTAAAGCCTAGCTTTGCCTTATTTAAGGCTTCTTGTAGCAGCTGGATTGATTCATCATACGTTGTTGTAGGTACAGGAAACGGATGTCCATCTTTGCCGCCATGGGCAAATGAAAAGCGAGCCGGATCGTCAAACCTACTAGCAGTACCATGAATCACTTCGCTAACTAGGGTAAGCGATTGCAAAGTTCTTGGTCCAACGCCTTCCAACAATAACAAATCTTCCATTTCACTTATATTTCTGTCCTGCACTATGCTCAATACAGCACCTAAACGTTTCAGATTTACATCCTTCATTCTTACATCATGGTGGCTAGGCATTATGATCTTCCTTGCTTCATTGATTATTTTACCGGTGTCTTCTTTACAGATACTTAAAATACCTTGTTTTGTTGCGCGTGCATCTTTATGCGTCAAATTCAATAGCTTGCCTTGATTATGTCCATAAACAAAACGATGTGGCTCTTCAAGAAACGATTGTACATAAGCAGAATGCCAGTGATAGCGCCTCGCCATCCTATTATTGGTATTCATCCCTTGTTGTATAACCGCCCAATCACCGTCAACGCTTAAAATAAAGGAGTGCAGGTACAGTTGAAAACCATCCTGTATTGCTGCATTATCTACTTTTGCCGTTAATTTACTATTCCTTACGAAGTCATCGCCTGCAATGCCGAGCTTATCCGCAATGCGGATAAGTTCATGAGGTGTCTGCAGGGAATATTTACCTCTGCCACCACAAATAAAAACCCCTAGTTCCTGTGCACGTCTATTCACTGCTCCTTTTAAGGCACCCATGACCGAAGTGGTAATCCCTGAAGAGTGCCAATCCATTCCTAGCACACAGCCCAGGGACTGGAACCAACACGGGTCGCTTAACTTACTTAGCAGCACTTTTCTGCCATACTCCAGTATGATAGCTTCTACTATTGCCCCTCCTAATAAGCTCATCCGTTGTGCGAGCCAAGGTGGTACCTTGCCATAATGCAAGGGCAAGTCCGCGTGACCACTTTTCATTGTTTCCCTTCTATTAATGAATGCAATTTACTAAAAAAATTAGATTTTTTTAGTAAAAGATAACCTATTTATACCTCAATTTTAGCAAAATCAGCTGGCTTGCTGTTTTATTGATTTAATTTCTATATTGCACTTAAATTACACCACATTAAATTATTTAAAAATCAAAGAAATGAAAGCATTGTCTACATTTGTTTTAGGTACACTCCTCTTTTCTTCCATACACATGCATGCACAGCAAAAAGCGAATTTAAAACTCAATCATATTGCTATATATGTCGAAAACCTCCAAATCAGTACTGCTTTTTATAAAGATGTTTTACAGCTAACGATAACGCCCGAACCTTTCCATGATGGTTTACATACCTGGTTCACCCTAGGCGAAGCGGGCAAACTACACCTCATCCAAGGAGCAAAGGGAGGAATTGCCCGCGATAAAAATGATCATTTATGCTTCAGTGTTTCAGATATTCAGGCATTTATTGCCAATTTAGATAACCGTGGCGTCGATTACTTTGATTGGCCGGGAAAAAAGGGAGAAGTTACCACAAGGGTAGATGGTGTTCACCAAATTTATTTTCAGGATCCTGATGGACATTGGATTGAAATCAATGATGAAAAATAATGCATGAGCTAATTGGCGAGTTCGCCAATTAGCTCATGAAATGCTAATGTCCTCCCGCTACTGGTCCAACATGCTCAATATTCTTAAACTTTTTAGAGCAATAAATACCGAATGCAAAAATATAAACGTAACACGCGATAGGTAAAATTAAAGATAATTGTACCCCTAAATGATCCGCTAAAGCACCTTGTATAACCGGAATAACGGCTCCTCCCAAAATAGCCATCACTAATAGTGAAGAACCTTGACTGGTATATTTTCCAAGTCCGGCAATAGAAAGGGTATAAATATTGGAAAACATAATGGAATTAAAGATGCCAATACCCAATATGGAGTACATGGCGTAACTTCCACTATTGATGGTACCTGAAGCTAATAAAATTGCGCTTATACCCGCAAAAATAGCCAATGTCCGTGCTGGAGCTGCTCTTCCCACTAAGAAGGCCAGTAAATTCAGGGCAATAAAAATCAGGAAGAAGCTCACTTGAGAAAATGTCAAATCAACTAAACTAAAAATGAGCAGAAAAACTAAAGCAGCTATCCCAATCATATAAATTAGTTTTTTTGCGGCCTGAATATTATGATTCAGGTATATGGCGCCTAAAAAGCGTCCGATCATGGCTCCACCCCAATACAACGCTAGGTAATTTTTGCTGATAGACTCTGTATACCCCATTACCTGCTCGAGAAAACTGATAATGAAACTACCAATCGCAACCTCTGCACCGACATAACAGAAAATTCCCAAAACACCTAGACGCAAATGTATAAATTTAAGTGCTCCTAAACCCCGCTCCTCTTTCTTTTCATCAGTCGTTTCAAAATTTGGTAACTTGACTGCAGAAATCAAAACCGCAACTAACAATAAAATACCAGCAAATATGATGTAAGGAATTCGGGTTGCTTGCGGACTGATCGTATCACTCCCGTCTGAAAAAAATTCAAAAATTAAGTGTCCACCCAATACTGGAGCGATAGTTGTACCCAAGGAATTAAAAGCTTGAGTTAAATTCAACCTACTGGAAGCCCCGTCTTCCGGTCCTAATAACGAGACGTAAGCGTTAGCAGTAATCTGTAGTATAGTAAACCCTAAACCAAGTACGAAAAGAGCGGTCAAAAACAATCCGTAAAGCGAAGATGTTGCAGCAGGCCAAAACAAGGCACATCCCAGAGCAGAAAGAATAATGCCGGCAATAATAGACTTCTTGTAACCTATTTTATTCACGGGATCACCCCATCTGGAAGACACCATAAAATAAACCAATGACCCAATAAAATAAGCTCCAAAAAAACAAAATTGAACCAGCATGGATTCAAAAAAGCTTAAACTAAAGAGTTGCTTTAGGTAAGGGATTAAAATATCATTCATACAAGTGATAAAACCCCACATGAAAAACAATAATGTAAGGGTAACCATAGGTACAATATACTGTTGGTTACGAGATGTGTTTGGTAAGGTACTCATTCAATAAGACGTTTAATATGATCAGCGGCCCATGGTTATTCAACAGTGAATAAAATGATCATGGATTTCGCTACGAATATACATTTTTTGTTAGCAAAAAAAACCAAAAATAGCGAAATAATGATTTTAAAACGTGTTAGCAACTTTATAATATAGGACTTGAAGTGTAACTGGTTCCTTGGATAGCTCCTCTGCGTTCAAGGGTTTTATCGATATAGGACTGGATACTCGACTTCCCTAAACCCCAATTTGGTGCAATAAGAAGTTCCTGATCCGCCAGACCAAAGGTACGTTGGATGATGATATCTGGACGCAACAACGGAATAAATTCACATAAGAAATCGGCATAGCTCTCTAAGCTAAAAACTGGGAAAGGGTTACGTCTATATTGCACACCCATAATAGAACCTTCAACAATATGTAAATGATGCAGTTTAACGAATTTGATTTGTGGAAAACGGTTGATTTCATCGGCATACCGTAACATCATTTCCTTGCTTTCCCATGGAAAACCAAAAATAGTATGTACGCAGATATCTAGTGGGCTATCTTTCACCAAATTCAAGGCGTTTTCTAATTCTTCATGCGAGCAGCCTCGGTTGATACGGTTTAATGTTTCATTATAGATGGATTCCATACCCATCTCTAGATCTACATCATAACGATCAGTATAGCTTTCCAATAGCGCTACTTTTTCAAAATCAATACAATCCGGACGAGTTCCTACAGACAGACCAACAACATGTTCAGGAGCAATGCTCAATGCTTCATCATACATTGCTTTTAGATAATGTACAGGGGCATAGGTATTGGTATTTGGTTGAAAATAAATAATAAATTTTTCCGCACGATAGCTGTTTATTGCCCGCTCAATACCTTCTTCTACTTGCTCCCGTATAGTAGGAAGTTTACGGGCACTATCAGGAGTAAAGGAGTCGACATTACAATACGCACAACCACCGAAACCTTTGCTCCCATCGCGATTAGGACAAGTAAGATTACCATCAACGATAATTTTGAAAACGCGCTTATTATTATATTTCTCTTTAAGGTATGCGCCGTAATGGTTGTAAGGCTTAACACCAAAATCCAGTAATGTACCCATGATAGGCACAAAGGTAACGAATTGAACGAACAAATAAACAATTTGTTTGGCAAGCTGTTAAGCTTATAATTTATTTTAGCTAAAAAGGAGGTTATGTATGAAAAGGGGACAGCGTATTTCTGGCACCCAAGATGAAGGACAAAATATCGTTATGGGCGCATCAACATCAGACAAAGCGTTTCGAGATCAAAAAATATTAAAAAGACATCAGGGATTACCCAATGCAGGATCCCGTTCAGCCGATTCAGGAGCGAGAACAGACAATGAAAAGCGTAAAAATTAATAGATTGTTTGTTTGACTGACTTAGAATATACCCTAAAAGGATTATTCGAAAAGTCACTATTTTGGTCGGAAGATAAAATTAAACGTTTTATCTTCCTCCTTGTATCCATTTGAAATTATATTGCTTTACTGGGTTTTTCATTCGTTCAGCGATGCGGATCAGTCGATCTGGTAAGCGCATTAAATAATCACGCGCTTTTTCGCCTGCCTCATTTAAGTTAGCCATCGCATCTACCTTCCATTCAACCAATAAATCTTTCAAAATATCGACATAATCAATAGCGGTATATACACCTAAGCGCTGTGCAGCATCTGAAAAATGTGAAAAAAGCTCACCTTGAGGTTCTCCAGCTTCTCGTAAAAAATGAGCGGGCATTACAATTTTCTTCTTCATCATATCTTCAAAGGCGACGAGCACTTCACTGGCATCGACCTCTGCAGCTTTGGATATAAAAGACATATAGGCTTTTGCATGACGTGCTTCGTCTGAAGCGATGACGCCACACATTTTAGCCAACAATTTATCGCCCGATTGTTTGGCCAAACCTGCTACCCTTCTATGGGAAACATTAGTAGCAAGCTCCTGAAACGAAGTATAAATAAAATTCCGGTAGGGATCTCTTCCGGTACCAATTTCAAAACCGTCCTGCAAGAGGTATTGAACAGATATTTCGAACTGTTTCATGTCCACTCTGCCTGATAAGTAGATGTACTTATTTAGCAAATCGCCATGGCGATTTTCCTCGGCTGTCCAAGCACGAACCCATTTCATCCATCCCCCCTGTTCATTTTTTTCCACATCTTCCACCATAGTTAACCAAGATTCGTAGGTAGGTAAAGCCTCTTCGGTAACCGTATCTCCTATCAAGACAGCCACCAAATCATAAGGTAATTCTTTAGCACTTTCCTGTAAATCTTTAACTTCTTGGAAAAAGGTGTCTCTTGAAGCATCGGGCAAAAAATCAGCAGGTTGCCACATATCCTCAACAGGTTTTAAGTAATCACTCATCTCATTGAGCATAAATGGCTCTAAGTAATGCATGACTTCTTTTCTCGATCCCTCTTGTATTGGTTGCATGGTGTTTTCCATATATGTAGACAAATATACAAAATAGATGTAAAATAACGATTTGTCTATCCTATACCAAAAACTTAAGAAAAGTTAATTGAATACATAATATTCACATTTACAATATATTGAAAACAAAATGACATCAAAAACGATTTTGAAATTAATGAAAATCATATTTCCCAATGCCTAAAGCTTTGTTTTACCGATGTTCAGTACCGGCTTATACGATTGAGGAACAGGTCTTTTTAGGTTTCTTTCCTTATTCATCAGATCCCGAAGCTCTGTACCCGATAGTTGATGTTCCTTTTTCGGGATTACTTTCTTTTTAGGTTTCTTCTTCCGCTTTCCCCACCAAATGATAAAACCTGTTATCGGTAAACTAGCACCAATCAGCGAAGCAAAAAAAGCAATCACTTTACCTGGCAAGCCTAAAATTGACCCCACGTGAATGTCGTAATTCATTTTCCGCAGTTTCACACCAAATGAAGCATCTTCGAATCTTGCTCCATAAACTTTATGCTTAGGCATTTCCTTTAAGGTATGTTGGTCAAATGCATAACTGACATTATCATAAAACTTACCAGCGCTTGGATAAATGGTAATATTTAATGTTGATTTCGGCCTGCTAGTATCCGGAAAATTATAATAAAATCCTTTTGCATCCGGATGCTGAGCAATAACTTTATTCCAAGCAATATCCATCGCTTTTTGTGGCGTATAGAATTTGCCCAGTTGTAACGAATCAGATTCGTTGCGTACAAAGCTTGGGAGGGAATCCCCTCCCGTTGTCGTCCAATAAAGCCCTTTACTAAACCATTCGATTCCGTAAACTATACCTGTACAAGCGATGGCAAAAACGATAAATAAAGAATAAAAGCCAAGGACATTATGGAGATCGTAATTCACCCGTTTAAACGTTCCCTTCCATTTAATAAAAAAGCTCCGCTCTCGTGTACTTTTATTCCATTTCTTCGGCCACCAAAGCACCATCCCTGTAATAAGGGTGATGACAAAGATCAGTGTACTGTAATTAACAATAGGCCTACCGATTTCATAGGGCAGCCATAAAAACCGATGTCCATTTAAGATAAAGCGAAAAAAATCGGTTTCACCTTCTTTACGTTCTTTTACACTGATAACTTCTCCCGTATAGGGATGGATACGCAGACTAGTTCCTCCTCTTCGCCCTTGTCCCAATCCAACAAATATCGCCTTACCTTGCTGGTAAGAGGCATAGGAAATTTTTTTGCCGGGAAACTGCTCATCCACTTTTGCCTGAAGTTGCGAAGGCGATAATACCGGTTTTTCTTGATAAGCCACTCGGGTTTCCGGTTCTATAATATATGTTGTTAGCTCGTCTTGAAATACCCAAATGCAACCCGTCACACAAACAATCACCATGATAATTCCGGTAATGAGTCCTAACCACAAATGTAACCATGCCGAGATACGATAAAAAAGTGAGCGGGAACTTTGTTTTTTGGGCTTACTGTTCATTTCATTTGATTTAAACATTACCTACGTTAACTTGATGCTTAATGAAAGTTTACCGGATTAATAGTTCAGTTTATGAATAGCTGTAATTGTACCGCCTTCTACTTTTAAGCCTTTTTTTGCGGTGGCAAGATTGGCATCAAACACGTAAACATAACTGCCTTCGCTAGCGGTAGTAATCCCTATATATCCCGTAATACCGTCCATGGGTGCATAATTATTGATTGAGGTAACGCTAGTAATATCATCCGGAGTTCCGCTTACCCATTTAAACGATTGTTCCGCAACATCTACAACGGCAAATTTCCTGGTTAAACCATCGATACTATTGGGTTCAGGATACATGGTTAGGATAAATTTATTCTCACCCAAATATGTCCATGCATCGATATGATACCCACCGGATATTTTTTCTATATTAAAAAAATACTGCTGATCAAATTCTTCTGTACTTGGATTGATTTTAACAATTGCAGATGGATTGGTTGTGGTAACCTTAGAACTATTGGTAGCCGCAGCAGGTGAAAAAGCGTAAACTTCACCCAGCTCCGTTTCAACCAAACCATTATTAAAATAAGCTCCAATATAGCTGGTACGGTTATCACGAATGACCTTTTCCACTTTTAAGTCGGGATAAGAAAACACGGCAACCCAGCTACTATCTGGGAAGGCCGTCCCGAAGGCATCTCCACAACATCCTTTAATACTCATATAGGGAGCATACACTTTATTTCCAACTTGTGTGGCCCAAGTAAAATGTGCCCGTTCACCATTTCCTGCAAGCTGCACAATGTTCACTTGTTCTTCACCAACAATGCTGTACTGCCGGGCATTTACCCGATACATTTGACAGAACTCATTGCCCGATCTAGGAACCTTCATCAATAAGACGTCATCACCTGCTGGAGCAAAAACCTGAACCGTTTCGGTTTGAAAATTAGAGACTTTGACTAAATGGCCTAAAGAATCCAACCTATATGTAGTAACTGCACCGGGATTTCCCTGTCCATAGAGCATGCTAAAAAAACGATTCTTATGTGTCACGTAATAGCGGTAAGAACCGTCCTGCTCAATTCCATTGCCCTGCGTGGTTATGGAGCCACTTTCCAAGTTATCTGCCAGTAAGAGGTAATCGGCTACACCTTCCGTTCCAACTGGTGTTGCTGTAACAACGTATTTTGACTTTCCGGTTAAATGGTCATCCCCATCATTGATATCAAAATATTCTAGAGGCTTATCGCATGCGGTAATATGCAGGAAAGCAAAAACGTATAATAGCTTATAAAGTGTTTTCATGATCATTGCTATTGTTGAAATCTTTTGTTAATATTTTTTTAAAAAGTAGCGTAGTTTGACATAAAATGCCCTTCCTGGTTTCTGCAAATAAAAATTATCGTATAATCTATTATCAACGATATTTTTGCATTCCAAACTCACGTTATACATCCCATTTGCTAAGGAATAAGTCACATTGACATCCTGATTCCATTGCCTCGGGATATCTCTTTTTGTTTCTTTATCTCCCTGACTTGGCCATGATAAATAATAGGCATGCACATAAAGAATATTATATCCGAAACTTAAGGTATTTCCCATCTTGCCTATATTATTAAAAAACAGCGACGCATCTCCGTTACCAAAGAGATAGGGCATATTCGGGATCCGGTCGCGGTATAGTGGGCTCTCCATGGTATATCCTTGTTCATATTTGGTATTGTTACGGAGATTTTGATAGGTCATATTTACGCCTGCGGTAAAAATGTTTTTGAATGAATAGCGCACTTCGCCATCAACACCAAGGTTAGTTACGTCCGCTAAATTGCCCATTACTTGTTTGGCTTCATTGCGGTTTAACATCGGACGGATGAAATCATGTGCATTACGGTACAGCAAATTAGCATCTATACTGAACCGATGTACTTGATTGATGTTCGTCTGATAACTCAAGCCCAAATTAAAATTATCGCTTTTCTCGGGGTCTAAATCAATATTCCCTTCAAGGTTCAAAAGATCACCGAAAAGTTCGTCGGTTTCTGGCAGCCGATAGCTTCTTTCATAGGAAGCCTTGAGCTGCAAAGTAGGCGTAAGAAAATAAGAGGTGGCTAAACCGTAGCCTAATTTATTGAAGCTGCTGTTTAATTCATTATAAGCAACATCTCCCCATCCTCCGCTTGGGTTATAACTCTGCGAATAGTTGTTGTGTTGATAAAAGTGTTTAACAAAAACAGAAGTGCTCCATTTTTCATTGGCGGTGAAGCGATACCCTAAGCCAAGGATATTCTTTTTGTTTTTCCGGGGCTGATCATACGCCGCATCTTGTGGAAACAATTCGTCCGAACCTTTACGGTTAAAGGTAGTGAGTACATCATTTAAATTGAACGAATGTTTGTCGTTCAAGGTATACGACAAGTTCGTGGTGAGTATACCGTTATTGTTTCTATATTTATACATGGACCGCTCTCGTTCGCTACCCACGCCATTATATCTTTTTGCCTCACCAAACCAATTGTACCGAACATAAGCGGTATCAATATTCTGCTCTCGCCCAACATTGATGTTACCTGTAATGCGCAAATCCAATCCTTTGGTAAAAAGGTCTTTTTTCATATATTTCAGACTCGGCATCACAATATTACCGCGTCTGTGCCAAGCCCCAAAGACACTTTCCATACGTGCACCTGTTTGTACTTCAGAAAAGTTTTTACCTAGTGTAACACCCAAAAGTAATTGATCAGCAAAAGGCTTATCCACTACTCCGACATTTACTATGGCCGTTTCATTATGGTATTGATCGTGGAAGCGCTTGAACTTCTTGTTTTGAAAAGTTTGCCCAGCCAAATTTTGCGCACTGAATATCGTTACCTTATAATCGTTATCCGAATAATTTTGAAAAGCATTTAGCTGAAACGTGAATCCTTTCGGCGTAGTATACGCAACATTTACAGCAGAACGATGCGTGTTAAAAGAACCATAGGAATAAGAAGCATCAATATAATTTTGTTTACCACCGGCAGTGACAATATTTACAGCACCGCCCAACGCGTCAGACCCCAACCAAACGGGAACCACACCTTTGTACACTTCTACACGTTCGGCTAAATTGATCGGTATGTTGTTAATCTGAAAAGAAGATCCGAAATTATCCATGGGTACACCATCAATAAAAAATTTCACTTGTTTACCGGTAAACCCGTTGAGCGAAAAATTAAAACTAGATCCTACTCCACCATTTTCACGTACACGGACTCCCGATACACGATCCAACGCATGCGAGAGGTCTAAGGTGGTGTTATGCAGCTTAGCGGCATCTAGCGAAGTAACATTATATGCTTGCCGGTTAACCTCTTGATTGGTGGTACGGCCAATTACCGACACTTCATCCATTTGAGTCATCTCGCTTTTCAACGAAAAATCAAGTATAACCTGTTGACCTTCGGCAACTCGTACTGATTTTACAGATTTCCTAAAACCTAGGGCTGAAACAGTAATCTGATATTGACCACTTTTCAAAGAGCTGAGCTTATAGCTACCCTGTTCATCTGTCTTGGCCCCTATGTTTCCCGCATTTAATGAAACGGAAGCGCCTGGTATCGCTATTCCTGCTGCATCGCTAACTTTACCTGAAATTGATCCTTTAGGTTGCTGTTGGGCATAGATCGAAAAAAAATGGATACAGAAGTACCCTAATAGCAAAATTTTCTTAATTTGCATTGCTTTTAATATTGACTAAGTGTTAAAAGTTTACCTGACAAAACGTTAGGCGGTCATACAGGTGCGAACTGTATGGCCGTTTCTTTGTTAGCGCAAAGATATTATTTTATTTAGAATAATTACAAATAAATTAATCGCTCCTTCAAAATTATAAATCGATTATGCCCAAATATCAACTCATCAAAAAAATATATTTGTGCTTACTTTGTTGTATACTCTTTTCCATGTTTCTGGAAGCACAAGAATTAAAGACTTTTTCACCAGTTCATTCGTCTGATACCAATCGGTACCTAGAAGGTCAATTATGGCCACGGGAAACCAAAGATCCATATGATCGATTTCCTGCCCGTGCAGAAAATATTGTCCGAAAAGTCGTATGGGATCTTTCCACTAGTACCGCGGGTGAACAAGTGCGATTTCGTACCAATGCACAAAAGATCGTAGTTAAATACCAAGTTAAAGGTAATCTGCAAATGCCGCATATGCCTGCCACGGGCGTCAGTGGTGTTGATTTATATGCTCGTGACCAAGATGGAAACTGGCGATGGTGTCATGGCCCCTATTCTTTTAAGGATACCATTCAATATGCCTTTAACATGACAAATGCGCAAGGGAAAGCTTTAGAATACACCTTATATCTTCCTCTCTATAATTCCGTAAGCTGGATGACTATACAGGTAGCCGACAGCTGTACCTTTGATCCTTTGCCCGTTCGTACCGAAAAACCAATTGTTGTTTATGGTACCTCCATCGCCCAAGGTGCCTGTGCTTCAAGACCGGGAATGGCATGGACCAATATATTATCCAGAAAATTGGATTTTCCTGTTGCGAACTTAGCTTTTTCTGGGAATGGGCGCTTGGAGCCTGAAGTCGTTGCCTTACTCTCCGAAATAGATGCTCGACTATTTATCTTGGATTGTCTACCCAATCTTACTAACCTATCGTATACTACGGCCATTCTAAAAAACAAAATCGTGCAAACCATTCACGATTTGCGTAAGAAACATCCCGAAGTACCTATTTTATTAACGGATCATGATGGTTACACAGACGGCGACAGTAATACCGAACGGAAAATCGCCTATGAACGTGTCAATACTATCCAACATCAAGTGTTTGATTCGCTCACTCAGCAAGCAGGTTTGCAAAAGCTATATTATTTAGAAAGAGAAGCCATTGGGCAAGATATAGAAAGCATGGTTGACGGAACCCATCCGAATGACATTGGTATGATGCACTATGCAGACGCCTATACTAAAAAAATCAATGAAATTTTTCAACAACATGACGATACGCTGGTTACGTGCATACCCAAGACCCAATATAGAGACGCTCCACTTTACTTTTGGACCGACAGGCATCAAGCCATCTTAAAATTAAACCAACGCTATCAACCTCACTTGGTATTGATTGGTAATTCCATCACACACTTTTGGGGAGGGTTACCCATTGGACCTGCGCGTGGAAAAGACTCCTGGAGTAAATACATTGATCAATACCGTCCACTTAATTTAGGTTTTGGTTGGGACAAGATTGAAAACGCGCTTTGGCGTATTTACCATGATGAACTTCAAGGAATTTCCCCAAAATATATTGTTGTTATGCTAGGTGTTAACAACCTGGGTACTAATACCGATAATGAAATTAAACGCGGAATGGAAAATCTGCTACAGGCGATCCACGTACGCCAGCCGAAAGCTCGGCTGCTATTAATGGGAATTTTACCCTGCAAAGATCGGGAGGAACGCGTATCTAAACTTAATCAACAGTATCAGCAATTAGCCCAGCAGCTCCAAATTTCTTTTGCCGATGCCGGTCCGCTTTTTTTGCAAAAAGATGGACGAATAAAGGAAAGCCTTTTCTCTGACGGGCTACATCCTAATGCCGAAGGATATGCGCTCTTAGGAAAATTTATAACGCGTAACCTTCCATAAAACAATCCCTTCGTTTCCTAAAGAGACAGTACCTTAAATTCGTTTAAGGCATCCGTAAACGTGGTAAATCGAGCAGGATATCCAGGCATTATCTTAGCTATACCTTTTTGTTTTACCGCTTTCGCCGCACGAGAAGTAGCCATTTCAACAGCCTCTTGTACACTAACGCCCAAGTATTGCACGGCATTGACCACAGCATCAGCCAATGAAATAGCAGCTCCGGCTAGATTACCCTCACTATTTAGGTATTCGTCCTGGATAAGCTGCGCATCAAATTCCTCCCATTGAAAGTGCTGCTTTTTCCTGCCGAGAAAAAGTGCGTCTGAAATGAGAAAAAACTTTTCCCGCTTAACCTTTGCTGCAATGCGTGCTGCAGCAAACGACACGTGTTTTCCATCAAGTACTACTGGTGTAAACACGGCATGGTGATCGAGGGCGGCACCCACCACCCCTGGTTCACGGTGCTGCAGCGGAGACATGGCGTTAAATAAATGGGTCACCTGATGAATGCCTAGATCAAAAGCCGCCATCGCTTCCGCATAAGTAGCATTGGTATGTCCTACAGACAACGCCATTCCTGCATCCAATAATACATGGAGTGTGTCTTCATCAAATACCTCAGGGGCAATGGTCATCTGTAAAATAGTCCCATGGCCGTACTGAACAATTTCTTCAATGAGTTTTTTATCTGGCTTTAAAATATATTTGGTTAGGTGTGCGCCTCGTTTTTTAACATGAATAAAAGGTCCCTCCAAATGCATACCTAAGATAGCAGATGTAGGATGCTGCTGTTGATACGATCGCACGGCGTCAATACCTTTGAAAATGTTCTCTATAGACGAAGTAATTAACGTTGGCAAAACATAAGCTGTCCCAGCGTCTATACAAGCTTTTTCCATGTCTGCTAAACAAAGGGTATCCGGTTTTGCTGTAAAATGAAAATGCTCACCACCATTTACCTGTATATCGAAGAAACCTGGGGCCAGGTTAGCGACGAGAATAGTTGCCTGTTCTTTTTCTCCTGGTTCTATAGCGTGAATATAACCATTCGTACAGGTAATAAGTTGCTCTTTCAACACACTGTTACCAGTAAATACAGTTTGTGCAAAGATCTTTTTCTCTCCTACCATGCATTTATTATTTTCTGTAAACTTAGTTAAAATTTGCTGCAACAACCAAAAGCTCAACAAGGCAAGTGCATATTACGCTACCTAAAACGCAAAACAAATAAAGCACCGAGCTGTTATTATAAATAGTAGAAGAGATGATTTAAAAAAGCCTATGGAATCCCGGATTCAGATCAATAAACAAACAAGTCCTATTATTGCCACAGCCTTACACGATGGCCATTACATTCCATCCGCATTTCATCCATACTTGCTTTTGGAAGATCATGAGCGGATGCGGGAGGAAGATCCCTACACAGCGTATATCGCTGATTTACCTATAAATAGCGTCGTTGCAGGTCATTCCCGATTTTTAACCGATCTTAACAGGCCAAAGGATAAATGCATTTACAAAACGCCAGACGATGCTTGGGGTTTACAGGTTTGGAAGGAACCACTACCAACAGCGCTCGAAAAACGCTTGCTGGCCTATTACGATCTCTTTTATCGTAAATTCGAGTTGTTATTAAAAGAAACCATAGCCATTCATGGTGCCTTTGTTGTACTTGACATCCATAGCTATAATTATAAGCGGAAAGGGGTACAGCAGGAGGCTTCATCAGCAAGAAAAAATCCAGAAATTAACATTGGCACAGCACATAATGCCCCCCACTGGCAAGATCTTATCCACCGCTTTACGGATTTTTTGGCACATACCACCATTCACGGGCATACACCTGATGTACGTGAAAATATTAAATTTAAAGGTGGAGAATTCTCCAATTGGATTTATCAGCATTATGGGCATTATGGCTGTACGCTATCCATTGAGTTTAAAAAAACCTTTATGGACGAATGGACTGGGCGTGTGGACATTAAGCATCTACATGATATCCATGATGCCCTTAACAGTAGCATACCCTTACTTAGTGCTGAATTGGCAAAATATAAACCGACGACCCTGTAACACGCAGTAAGACATGGCAGAAACAGCAAAAAAACTGATCAATCAAATTCAAGATAAATTAAAAAAAGGTGATCCCATACGAATTTCCTTACCCGGTAAAGGTACCTTAAAGATGGATAAGCATGTTCCCTTCCTCCTCATTTACCGAATTCCGGAAACGGGTAAGGACTTCTTTACCTATAACCTTACCCGCACAGAGTCTGCTTATCTTATTGCTCCAGATAACGAAGCCTGCCCCGTTGGCCTGATCGTTAATGTCATAGCAGATTATTTAGCTGATAAATTTGGCGGATTTATGCTTGTTGAAATTTGGTTAGCTGACCATGTAACCAATAAGGCATTTACCATACACCTCAATCAAAAAGGCGCCTTGAGTATGGCGACGAAATTAACAGAAGAATTGAGTAGCCTTCGCATCGGCAATCAATTCATTACAGCCAAACTAGATAAACAAAAGACATCGGTTGCTCCACCTAGGGCAAGCTCGTTAATTGACAAAACTGCTGCTAAACAGTCGGAAATCGTTCTCATCGGTGTAGAAATTGTACCGATTTATAATGATACGCAGACAGGTAAGCCTTATCCCCTTTTTGTGCGGGAATTGCGGACCGCTTTCGGTAAAGCCTTGCGGAAAAGTTTATTCGAGTTTGTACGGACGAACACCTCTTATAACATCACGCACTTTGAAATGCTAGGCACCACCGTTCTCGACGATAACGTTTGGAAAATAGATCAGGAACTTGCGGATTACAGCAATTTATTTGATTTTTTGTTGCTGGTAACCCCTATAAATGTTGCCGAAGCCTGGAAAAATTTCGCTAAGAACAACTACTTAAAATCACCTGTTTTCCACTATCGGCCCATGCCTATTGAACCCGAACTCATTAAACGTAAGATTTATAATTTACCGATAGAAGATATTTCAGATCCTACCATTGCTTTTCTTTTCCGTGATAAGAGAAAAGAAATCGACCGGATGCTCAACATGATGCTCGAGAGGGAAAAGCCCGATTTTATGCACAGCAGTTTACAGGTTTTTGGCAATATTGATGAGCATCTCTTAGAGGTAGCCCAAGCGATATTAGTGGCAGCAGATCCCAGACCAGAGGAAGCGACGGAAGAGTTATTGAATGCGCAGCAATTTGCCCAGCTGGCAGAAGATGAATTATTGTGGTTAAAGCAACAAGATGCATCGATTTTAACGGCTGTTCGAGTCCGCGATGATGTAGAGGGCGTTATGGTTTCTAGAGGAACATTAAATATTAATCGAAATTACAAAATATCCAAACGGCGAGCCTTTGCCTTAATTCAGCACGAAATTGGCACGCATGTCGTTACCTATTATAATGGAAAAGCGCAACCATTGAAGCTATTCTATATTGGTGTACCGGGTTATGAACAATTGCAAGAAGGATTAGCCGTATTTTCCGAATACCTCAGCGGCGGCTTAACCAATGAACGACTGCGCATCTTAGCTGCCCGTGTTATTGCTGTGAATCATATGATTACCGGAAATACGTTTGTAGACACCTTCTTTTTGCTGACCGATAAATATCAATTTAAGCCCCAAGACGCCTTTCATATTACCATGCGCGTTTACCGTGGTGGAGGTTTGACTAAAGATGCTGTTTACTTAAAAGGATTGCTCCATTTAATTGACTATATTAAGCAAGGAAAAGATATTGCACCACTCTTGATTGGAAAAATTAGGCAAGACTATATCCCTGTTATTAATGAATTAACCTTTAGAGGCTTATTATCAAAAATCCCTATCAAACCTCGATATTTAAATGATCCCTATGTAAAAAAACTAAACGATATAAAAAAAGGTGGAAATATCTTTACTATGCTAAACTAATAGGACATATACCTGTTATATGTGAAAACATAACCTTTAAACTCACTTACTGATGAAGATAGTATTCGTTGTGAATCAAGTACATAAGGAGACCCCTGACTATACCACTACGGGCTTAGCTTTGCAAGCCCATAAAATGGGACATGAAGTGTATTATATGGGTGTTGGCGATTTAGCTTATTTAGCCAATGAACAAATGGGCGGATTGGTGCGGAAAGCCCCCGATAGGCAGTTTCGATCGGCGGAAACCTTTATTGATGCTATAAAACAAGCAGAAAAAACACCAATTCAAACTTCGGGTATTGATGCTATTCTCTTACGGAATGACCCTTCGGCGGATTTAGAGAAGCGTCCTTGGGCACAACATGCGGGTATCGTATTTGGTCAATTAGCCCAAAAACAAGGTGTCGTTGTACTCAATGATCCTACAGCATTGTCTCAAGCTTCAAACAAACTGTATTTTCAATATTTTCCGAAAGAAGTTAGGCCGGCAACCATTATTACACGTAGTGTTGTTGATATTGAAACTTTTTACAAAACAAACGGCCATAAGATTATTTTAAAACCGCTACAGGGATCAGGAGGAAGGAACGTTTTTTTGATGAATAAACAGGAAGCCAAAAATATGAACCAAATTGTCGATGCCATTTGCCGTGATGGTTTTGTAGTTGCACAGGAATATCTACCCGCGGCCAGCAAAGGAGATATCCGTTTATTTCTATTAGATGGTGAACCTATTATTGTAAACGGCCACTATGCTGCTATTCATCGACAACAGAAGAAAGGTGAGATAAGAAGCAACATTCACCAAGGAGGTAAAGCTGGGAAAGCTCGTATTACCAAAAGAATAAAGGAAATTATTGATTTGGTAGGCCCTAAGTTAAAAGCTGATGGCATGTTTTTAACCGGACTAGACATTGTTGGAGACAAACTCATGGAAGTAAATGTTTTTAGTCCGGGCGGATTAGTACACGCAAGTGAATTATATGGTGAAGATTTTTATACACCGGTAATCACAGCTGTTGAACGTAAAGTAGCGTTGTTGAATAGCTAAGTAGTTGTTGGTTATTGGTTATTGGTTATTGGTTATTGGTTATTCGTTATTGGTTATTCGTTATTGGTTATTCGTTATTGGTTGTTGGTTATTGGTTGTTGGTTGGTTGTTTTGCTTATAGCTTACAGCCTATAGTTTTTTACTTTTGCCTTTTTACTTTTTACTTGCTAACATGGCAGATTCCCTTTACCAATTACGTATTATTTCCATTAAAGAAGAAACATCAGATACCAAATCTTTTCAGTTGGAAGCTACTGGAAAGCAAGCGATTTATTATGAATCCGGACAATTCCTTACCTTATGCTTCACGCACAGTAATGGAGAAGTAGTACGACGTAGCTATTCCATCAGTTCTTCTCCTCTTCTCAACGAGCCATTGACGATTACGGTCAAGAAAATACCCAATGGTGAATTTTCAAGAAAACTGGTCGATCACGCAAAAGTAGGTGATCTACTCAACAGTATGGGTACATCTGGTTTATTCACGCTACCTCTTATCGATAAAACAACACATAGGCATTTTTGCTTCCTCGCTGCTGGTAGTGGAATTACCCCTATATATGCTCATATTAAAACATTGCTTTTTGGCTCAGCGGCCACCATTTTATTAATTTATAGCAATCGTAATGCCCATAGCACCATTTTCTTTGACGAGTTACTGCGCTTAAAAGAACAGTTTACACAACGTTTCGTTATCGAGTTTCTGTTCAGCGAATCGCCCCTTTTAATGGAAAGCCGATTATCCCAGCCGGTATTCGATATACTCGCTCAAAAGCATGCTCTTTATAGTAACCATAAAACCCTTTTTTATTTATGTGGGCCAAGCGCTTACATGCGGATGATCCATATTAAACTACGTACAGAAGGGATCGCCTCTGAAAACATCAAAAAAGAACTATTCGTCATACAGGCACCAGCCTTCATACTTCCTGAACCGCCTGACAAGGAAGAGCATCAAGTAACGATACATTTTCGTGACCATGATGCGCAACTTGCGGTACAATATCCCGAATCGATATTAGCCGTAGCGAAGAAAAATGGAGTGGTCATTCCTTACAGTTGTGAAAATGGTCAATGTGGCTCCTGCGCTGTCAAATGTACACACGGTAAGGTGTGGATGCGTTACAACGAAGTATTAGGTGCTAAAGCTTTAGCAGAGGGGTATATTCTTACCTGTACTGGTTATCCAATTGAAGGTCCGGTAGAACTGATGTTATAGATTATTTAACATATCACACATAAATTGCTAAGCGCTATAGCGATCACTATCAACACCACCATACATAAACTGCTCATAAACAGTGTCCACCAACCCCTACTAGTCGTTTTTATAACTAGTGAAATCAATGATAACACAAAGGACACGATACCGAACAAGGGTATTAACGAAAGCAATACATTAAACCATTGATCATTATCGACAGCAAAGATCAAAACAAAAATAAATACCACCAAGAAAATGCTGATCAATGAATAATTAGCAATCTTGTTGGCCTGATAGCGCTTTTTATTGAGGTTATTACGATAAGGCATACATTACTTTTCCTAAATTATAAAATGGGCAAACCACCTCCGTTACTGTCTCTATTATCTATAAAGGGAATTAATTGTTGCGCACTATAATGCAACCATTCGCCTTTTTCATTACCATAAAAATACGTATCCCCTTTTTTCAGCATAGCCGGCCAGTTAATGATCAATGGCTTATGCTCCGGTCTATCAGCTAAAATGACATCATCATAGTCTTGTTGGCACAAGGGGCTTCCAAAAGCATTTAGCAACCCAGCTTTATCATCCTTAATATATAAAAATCCTTGGTGTCCATTGTAAGGAAACACCTGCTCATAGTTTGGTGTTACCAAGACCCGCCCAGAACTATCGGCCACACCTCGTAAATAAGCGTATGTGTCGTCCTGTCGTTGTGTTAACAAGAAATAACCATCTTCTAAATAACGGTATAGATTACGGTCATAGTCGTATTGAATCGGAACGAAAAGTTTTCCTTTTGCATTTGCAAAACCGTATTTCAACTGTTCGCCCGACTGTTGAAGCACCATAAAATAGCCATTTTTTAATTCCCATATATCCGTATAATTTAATGGTATTACCGTTTTACCATGTGTATCTACTATACCAACTTTCCCACCAACCGACACCTTTACATAGCCATGCGTTAAGCCCTCCATCGTCTCATACGGTTTAGGAATTAATTTACCACGGTTAACATCGAAAAGATAATACGCATTATTTTGATTAACGAGAAGATAATTCGTCTTTTCTAAAGCAGTCACTTTTTTAAAAGGAAGCAGTTTTATTGTTTCCGTTTTCGTGTTCAATAAAGCATAGGTGCTATCCTGTACCAACAGGTAGTTTCCCTTAGCCAATTCATAAATCGCTTGATACAAATTTTTGCACCATATTTTTCCATTACGATCCATCAAACCATAGTGATCATAGGCCTGTCCAATTTTGTAGTATTTAAAGAGCATGGTATCCTGAAAATCTAGCTTTTCATAACCATAACCTCCTTCCAATAAGGCTTGTCCTGTTAACGTATAAATATTTTCGGCATTTCCCTTTTTGGCGTACAACATTGCTCCTAAATCTGCACAACCAATTTTATCATATTTTACAGGAACGAGCATTTTACCCTTCATATTCAAAGCACCCCACCATCCATTTTCTTTCACCAATAAAACGCTAGGAGTGTCTATATCGCTGTCCTCTATTTCCTCATAGCCCTTGTTGGTGATTAACCTTTGCTGTACGGGGTCAAAGGCCCACCATTTTCCTGCCTTACGGAAGATGAGTATACCAAGCTTTTCCAGTACATCCATACGATTATAGTCTTTCGCGTCAAAAATGACTTTTCCCGAGGCATTTATTAGCACATGTTCTGCTTCCGCCCAAAAGAACTGTTGAAGTACCAATTTCAATGCTTGTTTATACATCGGTTCAACCAACATTTTTCCAGACGTGTCCGCAAGTCCGAATACGTTTTGCTTTTTTACAGAAACAAAAGGATTAACTGGGCGAAATGTATCCTCATCCAGACCTGTTATTTCTTCATAATCAAAATCTAAAACTTGTTTTCCGCTACCGGCAATCAGTCCATAACGCCCACCTTTCTCTAATGCCAGAAAGCCATTATTTAACAGGCAGGTATTGCTATATTCAGGTTCTTCAAAAGCTTTACCTATTGCCAGGTTATAAACCAAACGCGTACCATTCCGACTAAAACTCATGACCCATTCGTCGCTTCGCATTTGGTAATGATCGTGATCAAACACAAATGGAGCCAATACCTTACCTTCCATATTCACTACTCCCCATTTATTATTCTTTTTAGCTAAAAAATAATGGGGTGCATAACCACATCCGCCACAATAATCAACATCATCATACTGAATAGGCACCTGTAGCTGTTGGGTTAGTTTAGCATAGATGCCCCATTTGCCCTGATCTTTGACGGCAAAAAAGTTTTCGTTTAACTGTTGGACATCTTCGTAATATAATGGCAGCAATAATTTTCCATCGGTAGTACAAAGGCTGACCTTTCCATCTTTGGAAACTTTCCATAGCTGGTTTAACCGATGGTCTATTGTATCGTATATGGGATCTAACAACCAGTTGCCTTGAGCATCAAAAACGCCATACCTTTTTCCTGCCTGCACTTGGTAAACGGCTTCCTCCGAACCAGTATCCAAAGCCTCGCTACCTGCTGTTGTTATATTCCAGTAATCTACAATTCGATCAAATACCTGTTTGCCTTGAGCATTGATATACCAGCTTTTCCCTTCACGCTCCACACGGGCAAAGCCGTGTAA
The DNA here is from genome assembly GCF_039542865.1 of Olivibacter ginsenosidimutans. Classification (NCBI taxonomy): domain Bacteria; kingdom Pseudomonadati; phylum Bacteroidota; class Sphingobacteriia; order Sphingobacteriales; family Sphingobacteriaceae; genus Olivibacter; species Olivibacter ginsenosidimutans. The sequence continues at coordinate 41,565 of NZ_BAABIQ010000034.1, forward strand.
AAAAATCGATCCACCGGTATACTGCTGAGCAAAGACCAGCATAGGTAGGAAATTCATCCATAAGCACCAACGTATCGTATAAAATAAAGACATATGTATCAACAATGAATAGGTATATTACTCCATCTTTTGCGTGATTGTAAATGGTAACTTCTTCCCCATTTGGTCCATATAATGCCATATTGTACCAGACTTCACCATAACGGGAAATTTATTATCGCCATTGCTATAACCATTATCGTAATCAATTTCATCGTATTCTGGTTTTATCAATACCTGACCATCAAGCGTGGCAATCCCTTTTTTACTACCCAGCATAATTTCAAAAACGCCACGGTAACTCGTTGATATATCCGTATAAGCAAACGGTAACACCCATTTTCCAAATAGGTCACACACCCCTTTTTTGTCGCTTTTGGTAATGACCAACAATAGCGGATTACTTTCATACACCTGCTCAATCTGGTCATACTCGAAATCAAGTATGGGCTTCAATGAACCATATTTAATTAATCCTCTCTTCCCATTTTTACTAAATACCAACAGCGAATCATTCAGTTGTTGTTCAAACTTAAGTTCCGCCGCAACTATAGACTTCCCATGGCGATCGATGAAACCAATTTGACCTTGCTTTTTCACGTCAGCCCATCCTTGATAAAAGCTACCTACTTCATCATAGGTAGAAAAGCGTACCTCTTTTCCTTCATGATCAACAAACAGATTTCTATTAACGAAGCCATTGAGTTTTAATAATCCTTCCCGATAAATGGGATAACCATCGCTATAGGAGCCCCCATATTCCCATTTTGGATTTTGGTACAGGATATGGCCATCCAGATCAGTTAAAAAATAGCGATAGTCGTGTGCCTCATCGTAATAAGACTCCACAATCCGGTCGTTTGCCACTACATAAAACAATTTCCCCTCTTCCGGCTTACGAATAATATGACCTGAAGTATCGATTAACCCCTCTTGATCATCGGCACGAACAGACAACAAACAGCGATTTACCCATCGGATTTCATCCCATAAAGGCTTTGCCAACTCTTTACCATTGACTTGATAAAGGCCAATTTTACCTGCCAGCGTGACTCTGGCGTACCCTTCGAGCAGTTCATGTGTACCTAAAGGTGAAAAATAAGGTTGCTTTAAAAATGCAGTGTCTGTTCCTATTTCGATCTCATCAAAAATTGTAGGAATGATCGTATTACCCACAAGATCCACAAGTCCCTGTTTACCTTGCTTCGTAACAAGCAGATAGGTTTTCCCATTAAAGGTTGTTATAGACAGATAAAACTGATCAATTGCAGCTTGCTTACTTCCATCGGTATTAAACACCTGAATCCCTGCTTTATTTTCTGCTATAATGGCTATTATCCGATCTTCAATTTCTTTTTTTCGCTGTTTTTTGGATAAAGGATTCGGTATTTCCACCATAGATGGGTAATCATAATTATTCATTCCGTTGCCTCCCTTATTTTGCTGTTGATAAACATAGCCTATTTTGGAATAGCGAAGCGGAATGATTTCTTTACCTTGCTGATTGATTAAGCCGAACTGGCCATCTCGTTCGACTACTGCAAGTCCTTGAATAAAGGCATGAATCCGATCATATTTCGGTTCAATAAGCATTTTCCCCTGTGCATTAATGATGCCTTGTTGCTCCAAGCTATCCTTTACAGGCAATAACAGTGGGGCATTGGATAAAGGTGGTACATCGATCTGATTATATCGTTTGGCAGTCACTATTTTTCCCTGAGCATCAAGCAATCCACTTCCAGCATCATCACTAAATCGAAATAAAGGTAATTGTTGTTGATTAGCAACAACATATAAAAAATTATAAACCGGTTCTACCAGTACTTTTCCGTCCTCGCTTGCTAGGCCGACTTTTTCACCTTTTTCAATGCGGATTAGCTTTCCGTTCTCGGGTTCATAACTTACCGCATCATATTGTGTAGACATCAATACAGCACCAGTTTTATTATCAATCCAACCCCAAAGCCCATTTTCTTTTATGGCTGTTGTGTTATGTGACAATCCGGCTACCTCTTCGTAGCTTTTCTTCGTCAGTATACGGCCAATGGAATCGGCATAACCATAGCCTCCATTTTTCTGTAGCACGAAGCCATGTTGCGCATAGTCATCTCTGATTTCGTCGTATTCAAAAGGAATTATAATCATTCCGACACTGTCCAAAACGCCGTACAAGCCATTTTTTATGCAAATAATAGGTCCTTCGGCTGTATAGAGCGAGACCTTATCAATCATCACACTACCCGAACGGTGCAGCAGTTGTTTTTTATGCTGATATACTATCGTTGCGAAGTAGCCATCAAACGGAGCCGCTTCTTCGAGTGTAAGCGTTTTCTCCTGTCCGAAAAGGAAAAAAGGTATCCATACACTCATGCATAACAGATAAACTGGTAACTTTTTGCTGTGCATCATTTAACAAAAATAACCGCAAAAGGAACGTGGGTAAATAGCTGAAAAAAGGGATTTATAATCATATAAAAAGAGGGTATCTAAAAAGTCAAGATATGACGACATTTTTAGACACCCTCCCGGTTTTTCATGTGTGTTATAATCTAATCGATTTCACCAAGCAAAAGTAATTATTTATTAAATATACATAAATAGTTGTTTTCAGTGATTTTTATGTGGAATAAGTAAATTTGCGCGGAGAAAGTTTACTATGTTGATGCATCCCTGAAAATGGGGGTTTTTATAAATACATCCCTAACCAGCATTAAAAACAGGTAACTTGCAATCCACTTGGGTGCTCTCCAACCATAGGGAGGTTATTTTATGGGGGAACCGCCCATGTTTAAATTTCATTTTAGTTGCATGGGAAAATGTAAATTTATTCACGGATTTTAAACATTCAATTGGTGTTCATGAGTCCTTTGGGGTTTAAACATGGGAAGCTCCATCCGGCCAATAGAAAAATTATTTACGGATGAAATATGAAATTTAAAAAGTATCCCTTTATTTGGTATTTGTTACTGCTTTATCCCCTATTTACCTACGGACAATCGTCTTCAACGCTAATAGACAGTTTAAAGCATCGTTTAAAGGCAGCTACGGAGGATACCACTCGATCACATTTACTCGTCAGCCTAGGCAATCAAATTAGTCCATCTGACAGTATGGGTGGTCTACATCTTTTAAAAGAAGCATTAATATATGCCAATAAAGCTCAAGATGACTATTACCAAGCCAATGCTTACGGTGCTTTAGGTCGGTTTTATCAAATCTATTATATGCCAGATTCAGCAAAATTCTATTACAAGAAAGCTGAGGCATTGTTAGCCAAGCATCCGCATAATATGGCTGCTAACAAACTCTTCTTACTCCTAAAACAAAATTATTTAACGTTAATTTCGGATGAAAACCCAAAGATTGCTTTGAACGGAGCTTTTCAACTAATCCCAGTAGCAGAAAAACTGAACGATCAAGTTACCCTAGGGAACCTGTTTACAAACATTGGTGTATGGCTGATGAATATCGCCAATTATGAGAAAGCCATCCCCTATTTTAAAAAAAGTGTCGAAGTCAAGATTACCGAGCCGAAGCAATATGCACGTTTTGCTTATTCCTACGTTGATTTAGCTGCTTGTTATTACCGTATTGGTGAAGCCGAGCAAATGCTTCCTTATCTAAAAAAAGCAAAATCCTATTTATTGAAGGCCAAAGACCGACCTGAAATTTGGGCATGGTACTATAATTACCTAGGTTTATATATGTATTACCACAAAAGGTACAAACAAGCTGAAATGCCATTACATAAAGGCCTAACAATTGCTAAAGAACAAAAAGATTATCTAGCACAAAGCAATATATTGGGAACGCTGGTAAAGGTACACCAAGCCATGGGAAATAACCAACAAGCCCTGCAATATGTCCAAACCGATTATCATTTGCAGCAACAAAAGCTTAGTAAAAAAAATATGCTCGGCACCTTAATGTCCATGGCAAATATTCAGGAAAAACTAGGTTATTATAAACAAGGTTATTACACTATGCGCTCATATGCGCTACTGGCAGATAGTTTAAGAGAGCAGGAAAAAAGCAGTGAACTACTCCAAATTGAAGATAAATACGAAACAGCTAATAAAGAAAAACAAATCCTAACCCTAAAACATGAAAACGAAGTCAAATCCTTTGCATTACAGAAAAATCGCTTATACACGGGCCTATTAATGGCCATTTCCTTTTTATTATTAACCTTGGCCGTATTGTATTTCCAATTCAATCAGCACCATAAGAAACAATTAAAGCAACATCAGCAACTCCATCAACTGGAAATGGAGAAAATTAATCAGCAAAATAAGATTTCGCTGTTATCAGCAATGTTGCATGGGCAAGAATCGGAGCGTAACAGAATATCAAGAGATCTGCATGATGGCCTTGGGGGCTTGTTATCCGCATTAAAAATTGAGTTATCCGGCACTCTAAAACCTGAACCTATGGATCGGCAAGCAACAAGCACTATACTCAAAAAGATGGATTATGCCGTAGATGAACTTCGGTTAATTTCTCAAAACCTGATGCCAGAAACCCTGATCAAATACGGATTAGGTGAAGCGATTAAGGCCCATTGCCTACGCATGCGCAATAAAGGCGTACAATTGGTTTGCCAGATCTTCCATTATAAAAATGAGCTTGAACAAGAAAAAGAATTGATTCTTTACCGCATCATGCAGGAGCTGGTGAGCAATGCCATTAAGCATGCCTGTGCCCATACCATTTTTGTACAGTTGATTCAAAGCGAAAACAAAATAACCTTAATTGTTGAAGACGATGGTAAAGGCTTTGATAAAAAAATTCTCGATAAACCACGAAAAGGGAATGGCTTAACCAACATAATGTCTCGTATTGAATATATCGATGGAGAGCTAGATATCCATTCTGAAACAGGGAATGGAACAACCTTTACCATAGAATGCACCATAAGATCATGATTAGAATTGTTATTATAGACGACCATCCCATTGTTATCGACGGTTTAAGGAATTTATTTTCAAACCATCCTGACATTTTAGTAGTTAACACCTACAAAACAGGCCAAGAAGCCCTTCAAGGCATTTCTATGCAGGAAGTTGATGTCATTTTACTGGATATCAATTTACCTGACATGAATGGCATTAATCTCTGTGCCGACGTGAAACGCCTCTATCCCCATGTAAAAATTATCGCCCTCAGCTTACATAATGAGCATGCCGTTATCAGAAGTATGATTCAAAATGGTGCCTTAGGTTATGTGATCAAAAATGCCCCAGGTGATGAAATTTTAACGGCTATACACGAAGTATCGGAAGGGCATAAATACCTTTGTACGGCTACGCGTGCCGCATTAATTAGTGCAGAAGCCGACCAGCACATTACGGTACCCTTAATTACACGTAGGGAAAAGGAGGTATTACAACTTATTGGGAAAGGATTAACTACCCAACAAGTAGCCGACCAGTTGTTTATCAGTCCGCATACCGTAGAAAGCCATCGCAAAAAGCTGATGGAAAAATTTGAGGTCAATAATATTATATCAGTCATTAAAATGGCTACCGATTATCGATTATTGTAGTGATTAATCATTCACCACTTCAATTTTTCGTTTAAGTTCGCTTCCATACTCGTCTGTCACTGTAATCAGATATGTACCAGAACTCGCTTTAAAAGGCATTTCATGAAAGGTTTCGGTACTGCCTAAAAAATGATCATTGGCATACCAAAAAAGTTTCATGTGCGGTTGGGTATGGGCTACTTTCAAAATTACCGGTTGTACCTCACCTGAAAAATCTTTTGTCAAGTAAATTTTACTATAGTAATCCTTAGGATAAATAAAATCCATCGTTACGCCCAGTGCCGCTGCACAATCCTCTCTAAAAGGTGGAAGAAGTGCATAATCTGCATGTTTACTTTTATAATACCATTCCATGACCGGCGGCAGTACAAACCAGCTTTTTGTAACGATTTGATCAACAGGTTCGCAACTGCTATTTACCCGATAATGTTCACTGTGATCTAAATGCACCCATTGATGGTACGGACACGTTTTAGTGCGTACACCATTTACCGGAATATAGGCCTTCACTTTAGGGCACCCTTCCTTGGCTAAACTACCACTCAACTGACAAATATCTGCTTCTACGAGGTCTTCAACAGGTGTTTCAAACCAGTTCGCCCGCGGCAATAAACGAAATACATCAAATAATAAAGGTGCAGCACTTCCTACGCCGGTAAGTAAGGGTCTTCCCTCACCTGTTGCATTTCCTACCCAAACGCCAACAACGTAATCCTTGCTCGTACCAATCGCCCAAGCATCGCGATTACCAAAACTTGTTCCTGTTTTCCAAGCAAGCTCCAAGGCTGAATCGTAAAACTTCCACGCTTCGTCGCCTGTTGGTCGATTGACCTCTTTCATGGCGTTATAGGTGAGCCAAATTGACCCTGCATCCAACACCTGTTCCTGTTTTTGTTCCTTTCCAAAATCTACGTTCTGGTCTGTATCGATGACTAAATCGGCCAACTCTTTTGCCCGATAGCGTCCCGTATGGTTATAATAATTCAAGGTAGACGATAAGTTAGCGTAGGTCTTGCATAAATCCCAGAGATTCGCCTCTGCTCCGCCCAAAATCAACGATAAGCCATAATGATCAGGATGTTTATTGATGTCTCTTATCTGAAACTTTTGCAACTCTTCATAAAATTTATAAATGCCATACTGCTGAAGCATCAATACACAGGGAATATTCAGTGATCTTGAAAGCGCTACGTGTGCCGGAACCGCGCCATCATACGTTCGATTATAGTTTTCTGGGCTATAGCCGGATATTTGTGTTGGAACATCTGCTACTAACGTGTTTGGCAAGAGTTTGCCGTCGTTTAACATCCCCGCATAAAGCAAAGGTTTCAGTATACTGCCTGTACTGCGGGGTGCAGTGATAATATCAACGTCCTTTTGATGTGTCTTATCCGTTGGGGCATTGCCTACATAAGCCAATACCTTTCTACTTTTTACATCAACAACCAACACCGCTAAATTATATACCTCATTTTGTTTATACTGTAAGTAATACTGCTGAGCCAGCTGATTTACGCGTTGTTGCAAATCGCTTTTTATGGTACTTTGGATTCGTTTACCAGCATTGGTTCTCGCAACCCTATCCAATAAATGGGAAGCCGTTTGGGGAAGATCATACGGTTTCTGCGGTAGTGCTTCTGCTAAAGACAAGTTATAGGTAAGCGAATCAATAATACGTTTATCCAATAACTTATGAAGCAAGCGATTTCGCTTTTGCAACAATATTTGCTGATTTTTCCCAGGATAAATCAGACTCGGTGCATTAGGCAATACCGCCAGTGTAGCCGTTTCGGCCCAAGAAAGCTGATCAGGTTTAATACCAAAATAGCGCCAAGAGGCCATCTCCAGGCCTACTACATTTCCGCCAAATGGTGCATGCGCGCTATACAAATTAAGTATTTTATCCTTGCTATAGCGAAATTCCAAACGAGTAGCCAAGATCAGTTCGATGAGTTTTTCCCAATACGTTCGTTGCTGGTGTTCACGGGATAAGCGAATCACCTGTTGTGTGATTGTACTTCCGCCGCGCACCACGCGACTTGAACGATAATTTTGTAGCAATGCATGAACCATGGCCACCGGATTAAAACCCCAATGGTAATAAAAATATTGATCTTCATAATTCACCAAACATTGCTTGAATTTCTCAGGAATGGTATCTTGTTCAGGAAAACGCCATTGGCCATCCCGCGCTATTTTAGCTCCCAACAAATTACCTTCCGTACTCTCCAGCACGGTTACATAGGGTTCATCAAAAAGTGTACGTGGTAAAGAGAAATAATAAAGCAAAAATACAATTAAAACTGCTATGCTCTTGATTTTATGATCAAATACCCAGTTCTTTATGTATTCCCACTTATGCTTCAACATCGGCAATTACCGTTAAGTAAAAATTAAAAGGCTATAGGCCATAGGCTGTAAGCTATAAGCAATACGCATAACTCACAACTCATAACGCATAATTCATAACACACAACCAATAACCAACAACTACTTAACTATTTAACAACTCACCTACTTAATAAATTAATATTCAACAAATATCAAGACATCAGTATCAAGACATTTCTAAAATGGTGCATACTCATTATTCCATTGACTAATCATCCCATTAGCTAATTACTACTTAACAACCTCAATCCATTCTCCTTTTGTCCGAACCAAAAATGAATGATCGTACATCGCCTCGCATTGGACTCCCGGTAAATAATACCTTCCCAGATAAGATGCATTAAGGAGGATTTTAAAGGTACGGCTTTCACTACCATTTAAGCCAAAGTAGAAGGACGTTCTGTCATCTCTAATATCGATATAGTCGGCAACGTTTTTACCGAAATCGCCGTAATCCGTATAGCGCGTATTAACAATCTCCCATCCTGAAGGTATAATTTGCGTCAAGGCAATATTTTCCACCCGATCTAAGCTTTGATTCTTTACGGTCACTAGTGCAACAAATTCCGTTCCTTGGTGAAGCGCATTTATCGTTAGCGGGTTTCCTTTTCTATCTTGAAACTGAAGGTTCGCAGAAAGGTTACGTTGGATTACCTGCTCTTCGCCTACTGGTAAGATACCGCTATTGAGCACGCGTACATAAATCGTATTTTTGTCATTATTCTTGACTTTAATGGTATTTGCCCCCATTTTCACTGCAAGCGGACGATCGGCAAAAGCTTTTCCCGTTTTCACCTCTTCATTCTTACCCTGATAGGCATATTGCACATGAACACCAGCTTTACCATTAGTCTTGGCAAATTTGGAAACAGCATACAAACTATATGCTGTCGTTTGAGTACTCATCCACATGCCCGAAGACAAGTCCTTGGCGACATATGTCGCTATTGGAAATGCCTTTGCTGTTTGATTCAACAGCAATAAAGTTTCCAGCGCCATTGCCCGATTACGTTCAGGAGAGCCATAATAGTAATAGCTGTAGGCATTATTTTGGTTATCGATTGTACTTTGATTCAGCAGTTCATTTCCAGCATTTTTCTGTCCCGCCAAGGCATAGGCAGCCGCTAGTCGTAAACGCGTTTCATTGGATATTCCCACCGTTTCCCTTAAGCGGTTCATAGAAGCTAAATCGGGAGAGCCTGCCAATGCCAAGGTATATAATCGATAGGCTTGTGCAAAATCACTTCCACGATAACTTTCCATACGCCATTCTTTCGCCGCCTTTTGCTGATAAGCAATCCATTTAGTTTTAAAATCAACAGGCAATACGTAACCTTTTGTTTCTGCCTCAATCATGAAATGTCCGGCATAAGAAGTAGACCAGTCGTCAGCCACCGATAATCCCGGCCAATATACAAACCCACCATTATTTAGCTGGAATCCAGCTAATTTATTAATTCCTTCAACCACATTCCGTTGAATGGCCTCTTGTTTGGCTTTATCTAAGTCGACTACATCATTTAAATAGAGCTGCGGGAACACGCCTGAAGTCGTTTGTTCCAAACAACCATGTGGATATTGAATCAGATAGTTGAGTCTACTGTTTAAATTAATGGCAGGGAACGAAGAAACCTCCAAACGCGATTGGTTGCTCCCACTAACACCGAAGGTATTCCAGTTGATAGCTCCTTCCTCTCCAGCTTTTAAAACCAGTTCTTTATAGTCATTGGTAACAGGGTTAGGATTCGTGATCGCGATCTCAACTGGATAAGATGCCTTTTCTTTTCCAGAGGTAGCCAGCACTTCAATTTTGCCAATACCCGTTGTATTCCCTACTTCTAAGTCAAAATACACCATTTTCTCCTCCGGCTGTGAAAAATCAACTGTTTTCGTCGCATTTCCAAGCACCTTGATTCCGCTGCTTGTTTTCACCTGTACCTGTGCTTGTTTTACCTGATTTTCCATGGCGAATACGGTGACCGGAAGTGTTACTTTTTCTGTAGGTGAGATCTTGCGTGGTAAAGAAGCCAATACCATTAGTGGACTACGTACTGGAGTGGCCTTTTCGGCACTACCATAAGCACTTGTTGGCGCATCGCCAGCGACCACCATCGTCCGCACAGATCCGATATAATTCGGCAATTTTATCTGGTGACTATTACTTCCACCTTTATCCAATGTAAATGGCCCGAGGTAAATAACCACCGGTTTAAACCGATCAGCATTTTTGTTCTCCCCTCCTCCCATATCTTCATCACCTCCGATACTGAATACTTGGTTCACTTTACCACCATAAGCACCAATCACATCATTATAAACATCCCAAGTTTTCACTCCTAAAGCTTCCCTAGCATAAAACTTATCCCAAGCATTAGGCGTTTTGAAACGCGTTAAATCCAATAAACCTTCATCCACAACCGCTATGGTATAGGTCATACTTCGTCCCTTTTTCTCTTTCACTTGTAAAGAAAACGATTGTTCCGGTCGCAGCACATCGGGCATGTTCAGCACCGGCTCAAGAATCGTTTCTTTATCCAGCACCTCTACTGGAACGACACCATAAAGCCGTATAGGAGCATCGTTTAGCGTTGATGCATGCGGTTGCAGCAAAGTAATAAACACATACACATTCGGTGCCATTTTTGCTGTAACAGGCACTTCTAGTTGCGTTTCACCCTTTTTCGTTTCTACCCAGTAGGTAGCCACCACTTGTGAGCCGCTCTCTATAGAAACCAATGCCCTGCTTCCTTCACTAGAAGGGAACGACACGTTCATCTTTTCACCCACATTATATTTACTTTTATCTGTTGAAAAGACGAGCATATTCGCATTGGTACCGTCTGTATTTTTTGTTTTAGCCGACCAATAAGGCCAGTCAATCAATACCGTTTCACCCGTAGCATGCCCGCCATCTAAGTCGGTTACCTGAACAAAATACCGTCCCCAATCGTTTTCATCCACCGTAAATTGAATACTTGTCTTTCCATTGGCACCCGTGCTTACTCTAAAACTTTTATAGGGTGTTTTACTAGACGATGCGCTATAATTGGAAAGATTATCATCAGAGGCATCCCACCACCAACGCCAATCTACCTTATACACCCGAACATCCAAATTAGGTGTTGCCTTGGCCTGACCATTTTCATTTAGGGTCACGATATCGAAACGATTGACTTTTCCTGTTTCCAGCATGCCATATTTATTTGGTTCGGGTGATTTAAGTCCGACATAGGTCTGATAAGGGGAATAGGTAGCTGACGCAATATCCGTACTGAAATCGCCACCCTCTTCATATACTTTAGTAATAAAGGAAGCTTTGAGCATACCCGGGGCTTGGCCATGTAACTGCGGCTTAATGCCTACAGTAGCCTTTCCCGCTTCATCAATGTTTCCAGAAAACACATTGACCTCTTCTGTACTAAATTTACGGGCCGGATCATCAAAGGTATAGTTGTTAAAACCTTTGAAAGTCGTTTTCATCTGATAGAACTTCGCTTGCATTTCGGCCTTTAAGTTCTTAGCAACAGCGCCATGTAACCACATGACCTCAATTTGGTCGGTTGTTGCCGCCAGTGCACGCAACACCTTTCCAGCAAGTTTATTTTTAATTTTCAAGCGATTGGGCTTGATCGTCTCTATCTTTATACTCTTGTAAAACCGTGCACCGCCAACACTAACCATCGCTTCCCAGTTTCCGGTAGGAGCATCCGCTTTGGTTGGAATAACAAAGCTGTAATGATGGCCTTCCCTATACTTTTGTACCTGTTGGGTAACCAACTTACCATTAGGATCGGTTAAACGCAATTTAACAGGATGCGTGGGAGGTAATGGATTTGCTTGGTCGTTCAGCATAAAAGAAAGAAACAAGGTATCCCCCGGCCGCCAAACCCCACGTTCTCCATAAATAAATCCTTTTAATCCCTTTTCCAGTTCGTTTCCAGAAACATCAAAATTGCTAAGCGATAGTGAAAGTCCTTCTTCTAATTTAATATAAGATGTTTGTTTATCTTTCTTAACGATAACAAAATAGCCCCTTTTAGTATTATCAAAGGTAGCGGTTCCATCCTCCTTCGTTGTTGCTTCACCCACTTTTTGTTGCTGATAATCATAAAGGCTAACCTGCGCTCCAGCTACAGGTTTCGTATCAACAATATTATTTACCGCAAAGAAATAGCTATTGTTTTTTCCCATTTTAGCAATTACGCCAAGGTCTGTGGCCAACACATTAGTCGACACCTTATTATCATAGTAATAATAAGAGTTAGAACAGGGATCATCTCTTTCGCGCCAATCATAATCGTCATAATACGTATAATCGTCACCTATATTTCCACGTGCATTGTCTTGGTCTTCTTCCAAAGTCGTTTCATCATTGGTATCTTCAGCCGTATCGCTTTCCGGTTTAACCGCACATGGATAAATCGAATAAGCCTTTTTGTAACTAAATTCGATGTGGTAAATCGCTCCCGGATCAGGTTTAATCAGTTCGGCCAAATCCAGGGCAAAGACATTCCATTTTCCGTTATTGTATAAGCGATTCTGGGTAAGTTCTATTTTCTTTTTTGCAACGGGTAAAGCAACCTTACGCAGGTTATAATTGCCATTTATATCGTTGTCCTGCAAAAATTGCAACACGTTATTTTCATAAATCTTGTAGACTTTAACATCTACAGCTTTCAGGTTAGCCGCTTCAAAATTTATTTTAAGATTATTGGAACTGGGTAACAAGGTACCATTTTTCAGCATACGTACGCCGGGCTTGGTTTGCTCAAACACCAACTTTTTAGCATATCCCTTCTTTAATTTCAGTCCGTCGGTACTTTCTATTCCCTGAAACACCTCAACCAAGCGTTCTCCTTTCAGCTCCTCATTAACAAACACCTTCAGCACATTCCCATCAACAGCATAGGTCAGATTTTTTGCTGAATCTATCGTAACTAAACCCTCAAAATTCTGATTCTTTTTTAGCGGATCCGAAAAATTGATCAACAGCAGTTGGCTATTTTCTTCGGCAACCGTTGCTTTCATCACTTTAAAATTACCTTTAGCAGCTATTTCTACTGTTTCCGATCCCTTCTGATCAATATCTAAGCTACTACCATTCCACGCCAGCTTAATCTTACTATCTGCATCAGGTCGTTTAATACTATCCACGATAAATTGAAATTCCGATCCAGCCGTTGCCTCGTCAAAACGAATAGGTAACTGTTTACCATTTTGCTCTGCGGCAACTAACTTGGCTGCCGATTTAGCATCAAGGTTATCACTGGTACGCAACACGGCATGTAGAAATTGGTAATCTTTATTATAAGACTGGATCTCTCTTGTGAGTACTACAAAATCCTGCTTAATGGTCTTTACGGTAAAATTAAATGTTGACAGTTTTTTGGAAACATCAATTAAATCATCCAGATGCAAGGTTATTTGATATTCTGTATCCTGCTTCAGTCGTTTTGCAGGCTTAAAGATCACGGTATTCTGCGATAACGCAATAACCTTTCCCGGTGTTTTGGGAGAAATGCTAAACAAGTCTGCATCCAATTCCTGATTGGGTTTCCACTCTTTTTTATTAAAAGCTAATACCACCCGAATATCTGACTCGGCAGAGACCATACCCGAAGTAAATGCGGTGATATAATCTTTATAAAGCGAAAAATCAGAGTTAAACTCTTTTGCATTCTTTTTGCCGCAAGAGAATGTCAACAGAACAAAAGAAAAAAGGAGGTATTTAATCGATTTCATCTGCTTATTTTTTATTAATTGGTGCATGTGTATTTTATATGGTATCAATAAGTCTTTCGCTAGCTAGCGAATTGGTTTATACTTGGCTAGAACCTTTGCTCATGAAACATGTCGTATCGTAGTTAACCCTATTTATAGTTTTATAAAGCGCTATAAACTATTTTATATCCTAATTAGCGAATATAAAAAAAAGCCACTTCCTTTTTAGGAAAGTAGCTTAATTTATTGATATAGAAATAGCAAATTCACTTTTAGCTTGTTATATTAACAAAGCTAAATGAATTGATGCTAATAAAAAATACCGAAATTCAGGTATTCTAAAACCAACGTTTGTTTCCGGGTTTATCCATTGCATGGTCCAATGAATAGGTGCCCGAACCCACGATAAAAAACAATAATAATAAGAGTAGTACAATCAGTGAGAACCAGAATTCAGAATTTAAAAAACTAAATCCATTGGTTATATTCACAAAGAATACCGCTCCAAACAAAATAGGTAATTGGAAAGCCACCGCCACCCTGGTAACTAATCCTAAAGCGATAAAAATACCTCCTACCAAATGTGCAAAAGCAATATAATGCACGGCAGATAAGATCGATAAATGAAAATTAGCGTTGGTTAGTAATTGGTATAAGATACTTGTATCGGCAATAAAACTTACTCCTTTAGCAAATATAACTGCACCTAAAACAATTCTAACAACGTCAAGCCAGCGCGGGTGATGCGTATCACCCCAATGCTCAATTCGGTGGATCAGGTTCATGACAGACCTCCTTTTTTAATTGGTATGTATAAAGCTAAAAAAATAAAAAGATGAAACCAATTTTTATTGTTAGCTACCTAAAAAACAGAAAGTCCGATGGTTTTGTTTGATTAAATAGAACCTTTATTTGTTACTTTCTTCCGCAGAAAGTAACCAAAGACTCTTCGCTTCAAAATTTACAGGAACGGCAGTGCTTCCCACTACAAAATGTAAATTTTGGAGGCGAGATTTTCGGTGAACAACAGTAAGTGCTTTTAACCGTGCGTACTACTTTTACCTATTTTCGCTATGTTACAGCATATTATGCTCGCTTTCCGGTTGCTTGGCAGGAAATCTCCGTTCTGCTAAAATCCGCCTTAGAGTTTGCGGTTTGCATTGGGAGGCACTACCATTGTAGCAAAATCTACAGCGGGAGCTTTCTTTGGTTCTTTCTTTGGCGGACAAAGAAAGAACATTAAAAAGGTTCTTTTAAATGCAGCAAACACATGATCTTTGCTATGAAATCAATGTATCTTCTATTTAGGTACCAAAAAGATCACTACTCAAATAACGGTCACCCCGATCACAAGCAATGCATACAATTACACCAGATTCCATTTCGGATGCTATCTGTAAAGCGGCGTGTAATGCTCCTCCAGAACTCATTCCCACAAAAATTCCCTCTTCTTTTGCTAATTGTCTGGCTCTAGCGGTAGCATCCTGTTGCGAAACATCTATTACGCGATCAACACGTGAAGGATCGTAAATCTTCGGTAGATATTCTATTGGCCAGCGCCGGATGCCAGGAATAGACGACTCTTCGGTGGGTTGGCAGCCCACGATTTGAATAGCAGGATTCTTTTCTTTTAAAAACATCGAATTTCCCATAATACTACCTGTGGTACCCATTGCACTAACGAAATGGGTAATCTTTCCCTTCGTATCATGCCAAATTTCAGGTCCGGTAGTTAGATAATGGGCCCGGTAATTATCTGGATTAGCAAACTGATTTAAGATAAACCACCCCTCCTGTGCTCCTTTTTCCTCGGCATAATCTCTACAACTTTCGATAGAATCTAACAATGTAACTTTCGCACCAAAAGCCTCCATCGTTAGTGTTCGTTCCCGTGTCGAATTCGAAGGCATTACTAATTCTATTGATAAGCCATAAATCGCTGCAATCATGGCTAGGGCAATTCCAGTATTACCACTCGTCGCTTCAATTAACCTGGTATTTGCATTGATCTCACCTCTCTCTAGGGCACTTCTAATCATATTTAAGGCGGCTCTGTCTTTTACACTACCTCCGGGATTGTTACCTTCCAATTTGGCCAACAATTTTACATTGGGGTTTGGATTTAACCGTTGAATCTCTACTAGAGGTGTATTTCCGATACTTTCTATAATGGTCATGTTAGATGTGAGACGTTAGATATGAGATTTTAGATGTGAGATGCATTGATTACTGTTTCAGATTACTCGTCGCTCGTTACACCAGCACCAATTACTTTAACTGTTGATTGATGATAAACCGTTGAATTAGCTGGAACACTTTTAGTTAGCCATACATTCCCACCGATGATACAATTGCCTCCAACTACCGTATCCCCACCTAAGATAGTGGCTCCGGCATAAATAATCACGCCATCTTCAATGGTGGGGTGCCGTTTTGTATTGGCCATAAATTTTTCTACACTAAGCGCCCCTAAGGTAACACCTTGATAAAGCTTAACATGGTTACCGATAACAGTTGTTTCGCCAATAACAATCCCAGTTCCATGGTCAATATATAAATATTCTCCAATTACCGCTCCTGGATGAATATCTATTCCTGTTAGGGAATGTGCATGTTCTGTTAAAATTCGGGGAATCAAAGGCACTTGTAACGATAACAATGCATGTGCTATACGATAAAGCGAAATAGCTAAAAAACCAGGATAGGTACGAATAATTTCAAACCTGCTTCGAGACGCTGGATCACCATCCAATATGGCTTCTACATCGGTATTCATTACCCGATATAAGGATGGAATCTGTTCAAAGAAATGCTTAGCTACCGTCTGATTATTGCACTCCTTACAAGCTTTGGTGGCGTCTAAAATTTCGACAAGCGTTTGCTGCAAAGCGATAAAACGATCTCTCAGTGCATCAAGACTGTATTTTGGGGTTGTCAACCGTTCCGGATAAATTAAATCTAGCAGGTTAAATGCCCATTCGGCAATGATCTGATTAGAAGGTACGGCTTCTACCTTTTGCTGTTGTTCATAAATATGTTGAAGAAACTCTTCGCTCATGTTGGTTATTCGTGATGATTTCAATTGCACTGTAAAGGACGGAAAAATCTTGCATTTTTAATAACGTTTTTGTTAGTTCAATATAATATTATCTTCAGTCCGAGGCAAAAGTTTAATATTCACTAGCCGTAATAGTTAGTAGTTTAGTTGTTGAATCGTTAAGTCGTTGAGTAGTTAATCACCACTCAACGACTATGCCTTACACCAATTGGCTTAATGCATCTCTCGAGAAGCCCTTCAGTTCCACTGTACGCCCATCGCGTATTTTTTCTGCCCAGTTCGGATCGGCCAATAATGCCCTTCCTACACCCACTAAATCAAAATCGCCTCTATCTAACCTGCGCATCAATTCTTCCAGGGAACTAGGTTGAGAGGATTCACCATTAAAAGCTGCTAGAAACTCTCCAGATAGGCCAACAGAGCCGACAGTAATCGTTGCCTTTCCGGTAATTTTCTTAGCCCACCCAGCAAAATTTAAATCGGATCCATTAAATTCAGGCTCCCAAAAACGGCGTTGCGAACAATGAAAAACATCTACTCCGGCATCAGCCAAAGGGTTCAACCAAGCTTCCATTTCTTCCGGTGTCTTAGCCAAGCTGCTTGTATAGCTTGAAGGTTTCCATTGGGATAAGCGAAGAATAATAGTAAAATCTTCCCCTACTTGCTTTCTCACCTCTTTAATCACATCTATGGCAAATCTAGAACGCTCAGCTAGTGTTTTACCACCATATGCGTCCGTACGGTCATTGGTTTCCTCCCAAAAAAATTGATCGATTAAATAACCATGTGCACCATGAATCTCCACGCAGTCAAATCCAAGACGTTTAGCATCCGCAGCAGCCTTACCGAAAGCTAAAATGGTATTAGCAATATCCTGTTCTGTCATTGCCTTACCATTGGTAAAACCTGGTCTACCTGAACCTGAAGGTCCTTCAAAAGGTTCTGCGGGAAGCCAACCCGAATGGTGGTTATCCATGACACCCATGTGCCAAATTTGTGGTCCCATACTTCCGCCATTAGCATGTACATCCCGAATAACCTTTTGCCAACCCGCTAACGCTTGTTCACCATAAAAGTGCGGAACATTTGGATCATTGGATGAAGCCACTCGATCGATAACCGTACCCTCTGATAGGATTAAACCAACTTCTCCTGCAGCACGCTTAGCATAATAAGTCGCAACGTCTGCTGTAGGTATCCCATTTGGCGAAAAGGAACGCGTCATCGGGGCCATTACAATTCTATTTCTTAAGTTTAATGATTTTAACTGAAAAGGTTCAAATAATGTTGTCATACACCTGTTTTTAATTATTTATAATGCTGATTTAATGAAATCACTTAACTGTTGAAATGCTTCCTCATTACGCTTATAGTAAGTCCATTGACCGATACGAGTCGACTCCAATAGACCCGCATGAAGTAAGAGAGCCAAATATTCGGAAACTGTTGACTGGGTTAGTCCACATTTTTGCTGAATCTGCCCCACACAAACTCCAATTTGCTCAAAATCGGCATTTTCTTCTGCTGAAAAATATTTCTCCGGTTCTTTAAGCCATTCCAATATCTGTAACCTGGTCTTATTAGAAAGCGCTTTGAAAATAGTTAACTGATCCATAAAGCAAATATATATCGGTTTTTCCCGATATTCCTATTAACTTAAGGCTTATGACTTGTGCTTGATAAAAACGAACAGCCTTACACTCTTTTGACAAGAAGATATTTCAATGGCAGCTCAGCACAGTTCTTAGCTGCTTTAATGCTTAATAGTACATGCTGTAACTTCCACCCAGAGGTGCTGATGCTGGCAAATGAACATCTGATACGTTAGTATATAGCACCGGTATTTCAAAACCTATGAGATATATTTAAAGCAGGTATTAATCGGATTAAGGTAAATCATAAAGGTACTTTATACCCACATGATCCTGTTTTATACCTACTTAATAAATACCTAATCACCCTAGCAACAAACAAGAGTTAACCCTATAGGTACTCGTCCAGATTTACCATTATTGGTGTTCTTTGGGCTTTTCCTTCTACAAACCGCTAGCAGGTTACGCTGTCTCCCACTTGGAACCCAATTCAAATGCATTGGAAGTCATTTTCAGCTCTTCATAAGCCATTTTACGATGAAAAAAGTTGGAAAGGTAAAACGATAGGTTTCATTATGTGTGCAGATTAAAGTAAATTTGCTAACCATCTCGTGAAAAATTGCGCTTATGCTTGGATTAACGTTATTGACTGACCCTCGTTGGGCAAATATTGCAGAAGATAATTTGGAAGAAATTCTTACCGACCACGCTTGGTGTGAGCAAAAGGCCGCTTCAAACGCTATATCCCTGATTACCAATAATCCAGAACATACTGATCTGGTGCATGAATTAACGGCCATAGCCATTGAAGAAATGCAGCATTTTCAGCTAGTGATTGATATCATTAAGCAGCGTGGTTATACGCTGGGAAGGGAGCGAAAAGACGATTATGTTAATCAGCTTATGAAGTTCAGCAAAAAAGATGGAAGCCGGAATACGGCTTTTATTGATCGTTTATTATTTGCCGCTATGATAGAAGCACGCAGTTGTGAGCGTTTTCGGGTACTATCTCAACATATTCGGGATAAGGAATTAGCCAAATTCTATTACGACTTGATGGTATCAGAAGCGAATCACTACACTACCTTTTTAAACTTTGCACGCAAATACACCATCGATGTTGATGTAGAAAAACGTTGGAGAGAATGGTTGGCATTTGAAAATGAATTAATCCAATCCTACGGTACAAAAGAGCAAATTCATGGTTGATCGTAACGACAAGTGACATGGTTTAACTCGAAAATGCTTCCAAATATTTTGTAATAAAGGCATCTTTTTGTTTTGATTTATATTGCATGATAAACCGCGGATGTTCCAAGACTACTATTTCGCCAAATAGTTTTTCCTCTTTATTTATCTGTTTTATAAAATCGGCATTCTTCTTCCCCAGTACATAGACACGATCACTTATTATCTCCATCGTCAACTGTTTTTTTAATGTTGTTACCATAAATGATTTAACGCAGTTAAAAAGTGCTTTGTTATCGTAGTAATTCGCATTAACCCATTTATCACGTTCATTTCGCCTAATAATAGCCAGAGGGAAAGGAGAATTGATATAAAAATCGCTAAAGAAAGACGCAGCTCCTCCATATTGTGCTATAAGCTCGTATATAAAGACCGATGAAACCTCATGCGAATAAGCCGTTTTCATTTCAATGCCACAAACCTCTTTTAACCGTTTGGTATCCGTAAATGGAACGCCGGTAACACCCGCACCGTGGCGGTTCGGCTTGATGCCAATAATGAATTTTCGGTGACAGTGATCCGCATAAAATTTTCGGTAAAAGCGTTCCATAACCATGAGCGTTTCTTCTTGCTGCTGAAAAGGATTAATAACTGCGAAACTTTCTGGAAGTTCGCTTTTATAGTGCAGCTGTTTATTATATGCAATAACCTGTTCACCAAAAGATAAGTTTTTCTCCATTGTCTTATCAATAAGCATATTTTATCTCATAAAAATTTGTCCTAATGAAAAAGCCTTGACTGCCTGTTTACATAAAGCCCTTCTGCCAATAACGGCAGTTTCTCGATAATGTCATATTGCCCTCTTTGGGCATTAAATTTACGTACAACAAATGCCTCACAAAAATCGCTTGCTTTACATTCAGTAAATAATTCTTGAGCCAGTACCAAGCCTTCTTTTGTTAATCTTCTACCAATGGATAAGTGAGGCGAATAGAACCTACTATGTAAGGTAGCTGTAGATAATTGCCTGATATATTGACTGTATTCGATGATCGTTTGGCTCGACTCAGGATGCAATTTCATATAAAAAGTAAAATGTGTCATGTGTTCAAAATAGTCAAATCCGTCAAAGACAATGGTAAAAGGAGATAGTCCGGCAATAAGTTGCCTCAAACCAGATACTACAGCCGTATACTTATCGTCTACTATTTTCCATTCAAACAAACTAATGTGCGCTAACGCGTTTGCACTTCCATAGTGTGCACCGATTGCTTGCCTCAATTGTTTTTTCATTTCAGCTACGCGAAAAAGAAGAACATCATGGGGCTGTATAGCCAGCGAATATTTATGCATCCCTATTTCATCTATGTAATTAGATAAACGAATTTAACATTATATCATGAGACGCACAATTCATCTAATTTGGCATGGTGCTTGACATACTTATAAGAAAAAACAAAAATATATGAAGAACAAAATTAAATTATTAGGAACAATTATACTAGCAACCATGGTGTTTGCGCTTGGCTGTAGTAAAGATGACGACCCAGCAGACAATGATTTTTTTGTGGGAACGTATAATGGAACGATCACTTTCAATGATGGAGAAAAAACCATAACTGATGATGACGGGCGTGTAACAGTGGTGAAAGTTGATGACTCCTACTCTTTTGATTTTGGTAGCGGTATTCCTAACATTACCGGTGTAAAATTCCAAAAACAAGACGATAACACCTATATAAGCATTGGAGAAGGTTTAACAGGAATCACCGTTACTGCCAATTCATTAAAGATGTTGGTATCGAATGATAAAGGTACATGGACGGCCGATTGTAGTCGATAACCATTATTATCATCTCTAAAAATCATCCCTAAGGGGCCAGCTTCTATGTTTAGTTAACTATGAAGTTGGCCTCTTTTGCTATGAAAAGAGTTGTATGTCCTGATTAAAGGTCATTGTAATGTATTTAATCATACATGAACAACCTAAGACATCAGTTGTATATGCTTAGTGTTGTTTCAGTTCTTCCTCTTGACGGACACTTTCTGCATGGACATCTTCATACAATCGCTTCACAAAAGTCTCCGATAGCCCTTCCTTTTTCCCTTCGGTAATGGCTTGCTGCAACACCTTATTAAAGCGATCGGGCTGTACTACAGCTACTTTATGCGTCATTTTATATGCACCAATAGCCTTTGCTGCTTGCATACGTTCACCTAATAAGTGGATGATTTCTTTATCCAACTCATCTATCTTTTTCCTATATACTGTCATCGTATCTTGTACAGGAACCGTATTACCCTGAGCTTTTGCTGCTACGCAGCCTATAAAACATATCCCAGCAGTGATGATGATTTTACGCATGGTGTTCCTTTTAAATGTCGTTTGTTTAATCATTTTCTTTTTCGTTATTTTTTACTTTTAATAGCTATTGAATAAATCATCCAAAAGGGCATAAATATGTCACTTCGAACATATTGGAAGCGTCATTTCGACTGTGGTGGCGAATCCAAAGGCTCAACGATTTAAATCTATTCATGGACGAAATCCCTCGGCTACACTCGGTATGACGATTCGATTCCACTCGATACGACGGATAAGGTGCTTCATTCGCTTGGATGAATAAAGCATTTCGATCCCTTTATTGTGTCCCCCCATGGACAATGTTCATTTCTATCCAACTCTTAGCAGACCAATGAATTGCTGTTCATTACTTGTTATATGATCATGGTATATTTAACGACAATCTCATCGTAAATATTACACTGATTGGGTGTATTCCATTTCAGATCACGCTATGCCTATTCAAAACAGCATTATAAATGGAAATATATTCTGTCTTTGTAAAGGGGCCCACTATTTACCATCACGCAATGCAAATGCAATATAGCTGTCGCCCTTAGGAGTCCCTAATTTAGTACCTCCACAGGCTATCACGATATATTGCTTTCCATTCAGTTTATACGTACTTGGTGTTGCAAAACCAGCTGCCGGAAGCGAGTATTCCCATAACAGCTCGCCAGTCTTCTTGTTATAAGCCCGAAACATGCCATCTTTTGTCGCTGCGATAAAAAGTAATCCACCTGCTGTAACGATCGGGCCACCATAATTCTCTGTACCGGTTTCCGCATAGCCTTCGGCTTTAAGCTCTTTGAAAGTCCCTAATGGCCTTTGCCATAAATGATTGCCAGTATTCAGATCGATTGCCGTTAATGTTCCCCAAGGCGGAGAGATCGCAGGATATCCCCTATCATCCAAAAACTTATTGTAGCCATTAAATCGGTAAGGCGATGTTGTCTTAGCATCTTTCTCGGCCAGATCAATCCCTCTAGCAACGTTTGGAGCTTCAGTTTTCTCCTCCCCAAACAAAAAATCTATAATAGCCTGCTTTTCTGTTGCTCCAAGCTGACCAAATCCAGGCATCATCCCCTTCCCATTGGTGATCAGCTTCGATAGCTCATCCCGTTTCATTTGCTGCTTTACATCGATTAATGCAGGGTAACCACTAGCCGGATTGCCTTTTCGTTCAGGCCCATGGCAGGTTACACAGTAATTGTTATACAAGACATGACCTTGACTATATTCACTACCCTGACTTCCTGTCATTTTTACTAAGCTGAACAACCACGCCATTTCATTCGCATTTACATACATCATACAGTCAGGATCTACCGCAGCACCGCCCCACTCTGCACCGCCATCAGCCCCAGGCAATAGTAGGGTTTGCTTATCCACTTCCAAAGGATGGAACATTCCCTTGTTCGCACTGCGGTATACCGCCAAAAGCTCTGTTCGATTGCGCGCTAGGGGACTAATTTCGTCTTCCGTTATCTCCTGCCTTGCAAAAGGTTTAGGGGCAGCAGGTATGGGTTGGGTGCGCCAAGCCTCTTCCCCAGGTACAGTTGATGATGGAAAAGCTTTTTCTTCGATATCAAACAAGGGTTTCTCGGTTTCCCGTTCAAATACAAATACAAAACCCGTTTTCGTGATTTGTGCTACCGCATCAATTTCTTGACCATTTCTTTTTACCCGGATTAAGTTTGGAGGAGCAGGTAGATCACGATCCCAAATATCGTGATGAACCGTCTGATAATGCCAAATATGCTGACCTGTGTGCGCATCCAATGCAATCAAACTGTTTGCATATTCGTTCTTTCCGTGACGTTCTGCTCCGTAAAAATCAAAGGCATAGAACCGGTAGGGACAAATACTATTCCCCGTTTCCGGTCAATAGCCATTCCCGCCCAATTATTTGCGCCACCAATAGCATCATTCTTATAGGCGTCTGCCGGCCAAGTTTCATATCCCGGTTCTCCAGGTTGTGGAATTGTATGAAATACCCATGCCAATTTTCCTGTTTTTATATGAAAAGCCTGTATATAACCTGGAGCAGCACCTTCCCCTTCTCCCACCCTTATCGGCATGATCATGATATCTTCAAACACCGTTCCGGGGGTAGTCGATCCGACATATTTTCCTTCAGCAGCTTTACCTAAACCCAGTTTCAGGCTTACCCTACCGTTGTGCCCAAATGTATGGATAACTTTTCCTGTACGGGCATCCAATGCGGTTAACCATTCACCATAGGCAAAAATGATCCGTTTATCGTTTCCATCTTCCCAATAAACAACTCCACGATTGACATTACCCGAAAATCCCTCACTCGATTTATTTTTCCAAAGCTCTTTGCCGGTTACAGCGTTTAGAGCAAAAACATAATTGGAAGCCGTTATGCCATATAAAACTGTATCCACCATAATGGGATTGCATTGAACCTGCCCAGAATCGCCTGAATGATATTCCCATGCCACGTGCAGGTTCTTCACATTGGCGATATTTACCTGATCAAGTGCGGAATAATGGTTTCGGTCTGTGCCATTTTAATCCTTATTAATCTCGTCTATCATCCGCTTTCCTAATGCGGTCAATATATAACGTTGTTTGCTGCTTTTGGGTTTATCGGGTATGGTCATTTCCAGCAATCCCTTATCAACCGCTGGTTGTAAGTAATTGTATAAAAATGTAGGACGATGCTTTATGCCGACCAGTGCCATCAATTCCGCGCTTGTACGTCCGGTTTGGTCTGCCACTGCCAATAAATTCAACACTTGTTCGGTGACTTGTTCGGTGACTTGTTCGGTGACTTGTTCGGTGACCACTTCCGAAGCCGGAAACGTCATTCGGATAAAGTTACCCATAAACCGGAAGCACTCTTTTCCATAACTCTCCAAAATCCTTGGCACTCCCGAACCAAGCTGCTCCACCAATTCCAAATCCCGGTACACGCGCATCAACTCCCGATTCCTTGGGATGGAGACCCCATCAAAGAAATCCTCCTCGCTCAATCCCTCTGGCAATGTGCCTGCCGATGTGATTTCGATACGATCGGCAAAAATCTCAAACTTGGGTGGCACCTCTCTGGTAAAGTCGTTATGCACTATCGAATTTATCACGGCCTCGCGGATGGCCACCGGATTCCAAAGCCTCCGGTCTATCCGCTCTTTGGACGTAATTTGGGTTGCCGTCCGGTTTTCCAATTCGATTTTATCTAATACGCTTTTCGTTGCCTTTATGAGCGAGCAATAGCCGTATTCGTTGTTTTCGATGAGGTCTACCCGGTTCGTACCGCGATATTTCGCCACTTTAATGGAAACACCGTTTTCATCGGCCAACAGGTAGGCCGCATAATTGAGCGCACCATCCTCCGTAAGCAATTCCAAACTTTTCTTGAACTGGCTATTGAGTGGCTTACGCTTTTCCTCGTAATAAATACGAAGCTGCTCAAAGGTCAAATCCTGCCTATTCGACCGGATTTTGCCGATGGAATTACGGGTACGGGTGGAGAACAGTTTATCAATCATACCCTGCGGCATTGGCTCCACTGCTGTACCGATACGGATGAAACAGCCCTTTTCGGTCATCCCGTATTTCTTTTTGAAGTAGGGCTTTTCGCTGCCGCTGGCTACGGTGATTTTGACAATGTCCTTGCCCTCGCGCTCCTCCACCACCACATCAAACAATCCCATGGCCGATGGCGAAATATTGTTTTTGATACGGTCTTTGATTTTGAGTGCGTCACCGTCCGCATCCGCGACACCCACGACATCGCCGGTTTTGTCGATGCCGATATAGATAACGCCGCCTTCGTAGTAATTCAAAAACGCAATCACCTCCTTTTCAATATCCACATCGGTATGGAGTTCGCGTTTGTATTCTATGCGATTGGTTTCGGGCATAGTCAATATCATTTTCTATAACTCCTCTTCATCCGTCAAATCACCTCCAGGCAACTCCAACGCTTCTACAGGTTGTATCGCATTTCCAGCAATACCCCTAATCGAACCGTACATGTCGATGGTGTTTGTGATTACTTTGTCAATCTGCTTTTCACGCTCCTTCCAAATCCTTTGCATCGCTCGCTTTTCTTTTTCGAGGTCATTTTTCATACACGAAAATCCCTCTACAATTGCCTCTACCTGCATACGGAACGTATTACTTGTGAGAAAATCATAGAGCATGTGCATCTTATCGCCTTTATTCTCCTGAGAGGCAACAGCTAATCCAATCTGTATGACCGTCTCTCTAAGTACGGCGCACAATCCCTTGAACTCTTCATACGTACAGATCCACACCCCGTCCTTGATGCCCATGCGCTCAAACCCGGCAGGCATTGCGTCGGTAACCAGCACACCCACATCCGCACCTTTTTCCCGCATGTCGGCTTTGAATTTCTCTATCCAGCTTGGCTGGAAATCCTTGGTACGTTTACTCTCGTAGTAAATACGCCCGCAATTCACACGATTATGGGTATTGACCACCTGTATACAGTCGCCACCACGTGCTCCTTTCTTGACTTCCTCTACGCTATCCAACGGGAATTGCATGGCCAACCACTCTTCTATGGCAAGTTCCTGCACCTCCCCCTGCAACTGCATGGAGCCCTGCTCTTGCTTACGTTTCATTTCTTCGGTGAGCTTCTTTTGGTCATCCAGTTGCTTCTGGAGCTCACGCAGTTTCAGCTCATTTTTTTCCTCTTCCAACTTTTTGATGCGCTCGCGTTCTGTTTGCAGTTGTTCATTCATCCGCCGTTGCAGATCAAGCTCGACGGCCTCTTTCAGTTCATCCTTCTCGCGTTTAAGGCGTTCAATGTCGGCCTTGGCACGGTTTAGCTCTTTGATTTGTTCCGATTTATCATTGAGCTCCCGTTGCAGGGCTTTGAATTGATCGGATTGCTCTTCCTCCAATTTGGTTTTCAACCGGTCTTCAATGGCTTTACTCTCCTCCCGCAACTTGGCATCCAGCCGTTGCTGGAACAGCTCGTTTTCCTGTTTCTTCTTTTGTTCAAAAGCCTCGCGCTCCTGTTGCAGTTTGGCTTGTTCCTGCTCATATCGTTGGCGTTCTTCAGCCAATTGTGCCTGGTATTGGTGTTTAATCTTCGCTTCCAATTGGTGAGCAAGGATGTCTTGCACGTCGATGGAAGTGCCGCAATTAGGGCATTTTATTTGGGTGGTATTATTCATTTCCTTCTTCGTTATTTAAACTTTGCCAGTCGTCAGCAAGGTCTTTCCAATTTACTTCTCGTTCTGATTTTCTTGTCCAAACATCCCAGAAGTCAGGGTCATCTGATTTAGGCCTGTGTTCAGGTTTGAGTTCATTCATTTCAACAAGTATTGGAAGTGGTGATGCCCAGCCCAATAAAATCGCTTTTCTTGTCGGAAGAATTGGAAGTTCCTGTAAAAGTCCGCCTATATTGTCAGGAACAAGTCGTTTAACCAATTCTTGGTCACGGTCGTTTACAATTCTATGAAGTAAAAACGTATTACATTGAGAAAGAACTGTCGGAGATAGTTCTGAAGGTCTTTGTGAGGAAAGTGTCAGACTTAAACCAAATTTCCGCCCTTCTCTTGCAATTTTTTCAAATGATTCCGTGCAGAGTTGTGACGCTGAAATTTCATCACCACTATCATTGTATCGCTTAATGAAATTATGAGCTTCTTCCATAACAATGACAGTAGGTAGAAGCTTATTATTTGATTTCCTATATCGTTGTAAAGATTCAAACACCACTCTCGAAATTACTGTAACAATCAAGTGAGTAATATCGGATGGAACAAGCGATAAATCAATTATTGAAATGCCATTTACAGTATTGCTTAACCAATTTTCTAATGTTACTTCATCATCTTTTTTTATAATGGTGTTCATTCTGCTATCAGCAAACATCGTCCGAATACGCATAGTAAGAAAGTCGACAAACTGCAGTTTTCCTTCTTTCTCTGCTAAACTGTCAATATAGTTTGGCACTTCTTCAACATCAAAAGGAATAGGATTATCTTCATTGCTATTCACGATTGTTTCAGGAAAGTACGTTTTAAGAAGGTCAGAATAAGTGTTTAAAATTTGTTCAACTTCGCCCACTAAGAAATCGTGATACCAAGGATTGTCGTTGTATACACCTCCAAACTTACCAACGCGGATTGCTTCAAGACTTGCAGACGCAGTTGATAATGCAGATTTATAAGGCTCTTCCAACTGGTGGGAATAGAAGTTTATTCCCTCTATAAATGATTGAAGTTTGTTTCCAAACTCATTTTTCCCCGGCTTACCAGAGTATGCTGATGGCCCATTGTTTAGGTCTGTTTGAATGGAAAACATACTTGTAAGTAAATACCTTTTTGCTCTGCCAATTACCACAGATGTTTTATCAATGGAATTTGATTTGAGTTCTCTTAAAGCTTGTTTGAGTAATGGTCGTTGAGTCCTTCCGCTTGCATTGGAAAATGAACTCCATTCATAGCTGTTCCACAACCAAGCAGGGATTTTAAGTTCCTTGAAATTAGCCTTTTCCGCTTCTGTTAATTCAACTTTGAATTTTTTAATATCGGAGTTCAGGTCATTAAAGGCATTTGTATATTCTCCATTCGGATCAAGAATGATAAAGCGATTATTTAACTTTTGTCCTTCGGGTAAGCTTTTAGACGCTTCTTCAAGCGACCATCTGATTACACCTGCAACGCTGCAAGATTTTCCACTTCCAGTATTACCAAGTATTGCTACGTGTCTGCCAAAAAGTTTATCGGGATTGATTTTAACTTCTGCATTTCCTGCAATGGGAGCAATGCCAATTTTTACAACTGAATTTTTTTCTTTGTTTTCAACTATTGATTTTAACTGAATGTCAGTTGGAAGAATAACAGTATCGCCAATAGATGGGAAACTGTAAACGCCTCTTTCTAATTTGTAGGTTTTATCTTCAATTTTGCCTTCCTGCTTTAATGTTCCCATTGGCGTTATGGACATTTTCCGTAAAGGGAAAGGCAAATCAATTAAATCAAAATCTTTGTAGCCCTTTCGTTTGGGGTATTGGCTGTGTTCAACTCCAATCCAACTGATTAAACCAACTAATGCACCAACTTCATTCGGAATTAATACAAATCCGTTAATTCTTGGAAAAAGGGAAGGTGTGCCTGTATTCAAAGCAGTGTTTTGTGGTGCTGACATGTCAAGCATCACTTTTATTTCATTTGGTGAAACATAATCAACCGTTCCGATTGTCAGGTTTCTTAAATGGTCATAATCGTATTGGTTGATATTGCTCATTCCTCACCTTTATTATCGTTTGCTGAATTACCCTCACCCTTATTTCGGTCGCCTCTATTGTCTTTCAGTTTTTGCATTTTAACTGTCAATCGGTCAATTGCAGATTTCGGCAAATAAAATTCAACAAGGTTTTTAAGGTCTGCAAAATGTTCGCCCATTAACAAAGTGCATTGTGCAGAATTTTTGTTTTCTAAAAATTTTATTATGCGTTCTCTCGATGAACCAAAATTTACAGGTTCTCCTTCATTAGCGTAATTCCTATCCCAAGCTATCACAACCAAGTGGGTGGATGGAATTGTAAGCATGTCTTCAATTACTCTGTTGATATGACTATCACCAAACCCGTATCCGTATGTAATGATTACCGAATTGGGTTGGCAAATGGCGGATGAAAAATCACGGAATAATTCTGCATACGGGTAAAATGCCGTTTCAATATCTTTTGAGGAATTGGGATAAATTACTACCTGCTCTGTGACATTTTGAGGAATTTCAGGATGGGTGTCTGCTGCACCAAAAGGCAATAGCGACTTGATAATTTTGTCTCCCGTAAATTTCCAATCAATTGACCCGTGCAGTTTCGTAATTCTTGCAACACCTTCAACATATCGAGGTTCGCCTCGGATGCCTGGCGGATTGTAATGATAATCCAATTCAAGTCGTGTGTTCCGGAATATCGGTTGAATTTTCCCTTTAAACCTGTCTAATAGTAACACTCCTGTTTCATCACAAGCCAATTCAATAAATCTATCGTAGTTGGTTGTGAACAAGTTAAGGCGTTCCCTCGAGGCCGCTCTACTTGTAAAACTTAGAATGAAGCTTTTTAGTAGATTAAAAGCTAAAATGCCTTTTTGATCATCAGCTTTCAGTTTGTTGACAAAATCTCGCTCTGTTTTAAGAATTGCTTTTATGAAAGCAAGGAGTTTTGTATCCAGTTCTGATTCTAAATCAGTGTACCGTTCATCATCGAGAATTTTTAAACCGTTAATTAGTTCCAACGCGATACGAATATCATCTTCGATATTCGCTTCGCCACGATTCATTTTTACAGCTGTTTCATCAGCTTTGGACTTAATCTTTTCACTAAGACCATTGTCAAGTGCAAGACGTGACATTTCTTGCGGTACTACGCCTGCGGTAAAAGAAACTGCACTTGTTAAACCTGTTCCTATGAGTAATGATAAATGTTCACTTTGAAATATGGCTGAAAGCCAAGGTTCAACCTCTTTTTTCAATTCTTCCGCATTGATTTTTTCAATTTCAGAAGTGCAAACGAGCGTAGTGTTTGTTTTCAGAATGTGCTTTTCACTCCAATCTATACCGAAAAATTCCATATTTCTTTAAATTTATGTTGCCCCCCATTTCTTGTCGTTTCATTTCCAAAGACATTGCTTATTTTATTCCGTCTTGGTTCCTTTTTGTTGTACTTTTTTTATAACTCTTCTGTTTTTGACCCGCCTATAATAAAAACAGCCAGAACACCTAAAATTATCAAAGCTTTTATCATTATGCGTTATCAATAATTTTTATTTCATCATCGGTCAGTCCGTAGAGCTTATAAAATAACTGATTTATTCGGTTTTCAAGTTCATATATATCCTCTGATTTATCTTCCTTTGTTGCTTTGATGATTTTTCTAACTATTACAACAATTTCATCTTGCTCTTTTCTTGTTGCTGGCTTTATGTACGCATTTAACAGATTTGGTGCGGAGTACAAAAGATAACCTCCTGACATTTTTAACCCATCAAAAAAACATTCGAATAAATATTGGAAAAGTTTTGAGTTCACCCAACCCAAAATATATTCAGGAAAATACTCATCGGAGAATGTGTGAATACAGTTTGTATTTACAGATGCATACTCTCCATTCTCATCATAAAATGCTTCTGGCGTAATTGCAATTTTTGCAAAAATTATTTTGGGTTTTGAATACAAGTCCAAACGATTCCTTCCTAATACTATTTCTGATTTAGGTAAGTAGGGTGTTAAATACTTTTTCCTCTTATCTACGAGATATGCAACACCCCAAGTCGTGGAGTATTTGTCAATTGTTCCAGTGTTTACGAGTTTAAAACCACCACTTTCATTTATGTGAGCATTAAATTCATCAGCTTCTTTTGCTGTCGAAGTAGCATTGATTGTTCCACATCTGTTAAGTGGAACGGATTGAGAAATTATTTTACTGACAATTTCATATTTTTCACTTAATACAAAGCCAAGAATGTAATCGTTAAGAGAAAACAAATCTTCTGTTCTATAACTTCTATATCTAAAAGGTTGATATTCGTCTTTAAACGTAAATGACGTTAATTTATGATTGTTTGGGGTCTTCTTAAAAAGTGTGGTAATAGGATATGTTGATGCTTCTTTAAAAACTTTTACGCTTGAATAGTCCCCTATATTCAAAAGGCTTGTTTTATTTAATAAGAACTCCCGTAAGGCTACACCATAACTGGCAGACAAGAATCTATTGGGTGTAATGTAATTTAGAAAGCTGTTTTCTCTTAATATGGTGTGGCCAAGTTCAAAAAAGTAAATATATAAGTCAACAGAGCCTTTTGCAGTGGAATAATTTTTCTTATAGAAATTGTATTCGTTTTCTTCCAGATTTTTTTTCAACTCCATTGCATTCACATAGGGCGGATTCCCAATCACCACATCAAAGCCTACAAAATCGCCATCATTGTTCAACACTTCGGGGAACTCGAAGCGCCATTCAAAAGCATTTTCGAAAATCTTGTTGGCTTTGATTTCTTCAATTTCAGCCTCTAACTTTTTGGTTTCTTTGGTCAGCTTCGTTACTTTTTTGTTCCAATCAGCCTTTTCCTTTTTGGACATTGCAAAAAGCTGAGTCTGATTAGTCATTTGAAACAATTCGCCTGATAATTTTCGTAATCGCTTTGCTTTAGGATCATTTAACGAAATCTCACTCCTAAAATCGGATTTAATATCAGCGATCAAGCGTTCCATTTCTCTTTTCTGTTCCTTGCTTTCGGCATTGCGGTATGTGGCTACAGCAACACGGTAACTGTCAATTGTCCACTTACTTTTTTTCAGGGCTTGCTTCAGGTCGGCGTCAATAGCAAAACGGCTCACCAGCGAGTTGCCGCATTTGATATTGATGTCAATGTTCGGAAGCGTTTCCAACTCGGTGGCATTTTTGTAATAAGCGTTTTTCAATAACTCAATCCACAAACGCAAGCGGCAAATTTTCACCGAATTAGGATTGATGTCCACACCGAAAAGGCAATTTTCAATAATGGTTTGCTTTTCGTGGAACAGCATTTCCTGTATGCGTTGGCTTTCTTTATTCGTTGGATTGTATTCAAACAGTTCGCCCTCTTCGTCCGTAATAATCAGTTCGTCATTCACCACTTCCACCTGATATTCTTTCAGGCGTCTGCCATCCCGGTCTTGCAGAATCTTCAAGTCGTTCTTTACGGAAATCATTTCATTGAGTGCCGAAACCAAAAAGTGACCTGAACCAACGGCAGGGTCGCAAATCTTGATGCTGTTTATAACCTCGTTGGCTTCTTTCCGGTCTTCAATTTTGTCGTAAAGTGCTTCAATGTCTTTGCAGTTCCATTTTTTGGTTTCGTTGAACTTCTGCACAACGGCTTTGCGGATGGTTTCACGGCACATATACATGGTGATGAAACCAGGAGTAAAAAACGAGCCGTCTTTATAACCGTTTATTTTCTCGAAAATCAGCCCCAGCACCGAAGCATTGATGAGCGTTTTGTTGTCTTCCTGAATTTCTTCGGAGCCTTCACCGCTGAAATCATAGGCGTCCAAAAACGCAAAGAGGTATTCGAGCGTAGTCAATTTCCCTGTTCTCTTCCGGCCTTGCTGGTCTTTGAGAACAGTGGAAGAAATTATCGGGATGGTTTTATCGTCTTTCAGGTTGCTGATAAACAACGTAACCTGCTCCAGATCGCTCGGCTCAAAAAGTGACGAATTGAGATAAGGAACCTTCTCAAAGGCCTTTTTTACATCTTCGTTTCGCTCATCGTATCTGCGTGCCAACACCTGAAAGAACAAGCTATTCAGGTCGTCGTAGTTTTTGATTTTGCTGTAGCTGAGAAAGGAATTCGATTTGTCGCCTTTGTGATAATTGATGAGTTGGGCTTCCAACAGCTTCAAAAACAAAATCCGGTTTATCCAAGTGATGGACAGTTCAAGCGCGACATTGAAAAGCCGTTCCTGTTGGGTGTTGCCGAACTGACTTGGTTTATCCAATCGACTGAGCTTATCTAAACTATCAAGCTGGATAATGGCATCTTCCAGTATGGTGCCGGTGTGCCGTTCGCCTTCTTTGTGCCGTTTAATCAGTTTCTTGCTGCCTTCTTTTGTTTCTGTCAAACCGATAATATGCAACAATTCGCTGTAAAAGCGTTTGTCAAGTGTGTTGCTGTCGTTGGTGAATGGCAGTTTCAAAAGATGCTCCGGCGACATCAACTTGAATAAAGCAATCAGTGAACCATCATCCGCTTTATCAATATTGTATAGAGGCTTTCTAAAGTCCTGAATGTTGAAGTAGGTAAATTCAATTTCGGAAGTGATACTTTCAATAAAAGGCTCGGCAATCTGTCTGTAGAAAAAATCGGTTTTTGTGTCCGCCAGCCGTCCACTTTCAAAGTCGTTAAATTGCTTTACAAGGTTTTTGCTTTGAGCAAAAAGCCTGTCGAATAGCGTAGCATCAAAAATGAACCATTCGTTGATGTTGGTAGCCACCAAATGTTTTACTTCGAGGTTTTTGTGTATAATCCGCTCTCTTAGGTAATATAAAACCAATTCCTGAAACGCCTTTACGTTCAGTCTTTTGGTTGTAATCATTTCGACTTTGTTGGTTGGCTTTTTCGCTTCGAGAATCACACCAACTGTTGAATTGGCATTTTGATCGTTATGAATAACAAGGTCGTTTCTACCTTTGGTATTGATGAAATGGTTAGCATCGTAATAAGTTTTCTTTAAAAAGTCAATAACAAGATTTTTATGAAACTCTTCGCTTTCGGTGTCATTAGTCCTTTCTAGTAAAGTAATAAGATTGGTCTTGAAACTTTCTATCTCAGAACGATGGGGCTTTACTTTTAAAAAGGCTTTATTCAGAGCCTTCTTTGGTTTCAATATATTAATCCGCATTAAATTCTCTTTTTATTAACAACACTGACATTTTCAATTAAATCTTTAGCCTCCACCCCCAAAATCCTCGCAATCTCAAACAGCACCTCCAACCTAGGCTGTTGCCGATTTTGCACATAGGCATTCACCATATTATAGCTTTTACCCAAGTGCTCGGACAGCCAAGACTGTGTAACGCCTTTTTCCTGCAAGACCTCTTTGATTCGGTTCATTGTTCAGCTTATTGAAATTGCTTCACAATATACACAAAATCCAGTTACCATCTCATTTTGTGAGATACAAATAATAGGCCTACACTAGACCCTTAACTGCATGGCACACGAGCGACACCAAAGCTAATCATGAATCCATATTTCCATTTACGGAAAACCGGAACGGAAGCGAGAAATTGTATTATAAAACGGCTGTTATTTGAGACATCTTTACCACCTTTGATGCGAAATTTCAACGAAACTCGTACGTTTGTCATCGCTATTTCAATATAGCGCCAACAGTGTTTTTCGTTAAAAAGCTAAAAATCATAAATATGAAGAACAAAAATTCCTATTGGAACTGCCGCATCATGGCTCATCACCATTCGAACAGTGAAGATGCCTATTTTGCCATCCACGAAATATACTATGAGAATGACATCCCTGTTTCGTATACTGAAAATGCAGTTGCCGTTGTTTTTGAAGAACTAAGTGATATATCCGATTATCTTGACAAGATGAAACTTGCCCTTAGTAAGCCGGTTTTATGGGCGGGTGAAAAATTCCCTAATGAATACATTGCCAAATAACCGCCACGCCACTGCTTTAAGTTATTGCCCTGATTTCCCATATTTAATACTTTCCTCCCTTTACTCAGCATTTATTTGCCTGTACAAAGTTTTCGCCTTCTCCTAATTTTGTTGATTTATTGATTGAGATCCATTAGATTTATTTTGATTAAAAGAAAGCTATGGCTAACAGTAAACAAGCGACGGAATACAAGTTAGGTGAAGAAATTCTAAATATGCCGACAGAAAATGCCCGTTATGGCATTAGCTCAGCTGAAAAGGAATTTATCAATCAACTGAACAACAGGAACATTCTCTCAATCAAAACCATGAGCGACTTTACAAAATCGCTCCTCATATTGCATCATATTGATACCATCGAAGATTTAAGGAGAAACTCGTTAGATTTCCTACTTCATTTTGATGATGGAAATACTGAAAAATATTTCCAAGCTTTTTTTGAATGCAAAGATTTCTTAAAAAATGCGACCTTCAAAAATCGCAATGTATTCGACAGCTTATAAATCATTTGAAAAGCAAGTTGCGAGCTTTTCTTAAATTCCAGAAAAATTAACGCAATGAAATGAAGTAGATTTGACTGGCATTTGCTTTGTCTGCAAGCCAGCTGGAAGCGGTTTGTCAGTACAAAAGCACAACTTGCATAGACTAAAAAATTTTTCCATAAACACATATTTACATAATCACGCAAATACATCATTGCATATTCATGTATTTATGCAAATTCATGCTTACATTATTACATACATTATAGCATAACAATTCATACCAGCAGCTTTATGCATCTCTATTGCTAAAACCTTGTGTCTTTTCTTTTGCTAGCAAAAAGGAAAAATAGCCACCCCTATAAAAAACGGCCTTAAATCCCCCAAAAATTGTTGACTTGTTGACTTTTTGCTATAAATCATTGTATTAAAGATACTTAATAGGTCAACTTTTAATCAACTTTCTTGTCAACATTTGAAATCGTTTGTTGACCTATAGTCAACTTTTAATTTGAATGTTGACCAATTGTTGACTGAATGTTGACTTAACAAAACACTACTAAACAGTCACTTACACTAAAAAGTCAACATTTCTTCATAAATACGGTCTAAATCGTGTTGCGTAATTCGGTAGTACCTTCCTTTACCATCGAATTCCAATAAAAACCCATTATGGTCGTACAAAAATGTGCTGAATGTAGACGCGTTAGGATGTTGCTTCAATTTCCACTGACCTTCCAATATATTACGTACCTGTGATCTTGTTATTTTTATGCCCGACCGTTCCAATAATAGCTTGGTGTGTGTATTGGTTAAGCAATAGTCATTCAACCCTTTAGCTTCCATAATCTCCCGAATGATCTCATACAGCTCCAGTTCAACCTTATTCACATAGTGCGATTTAACTTTACGCAAAGCTGACGTAGCAATTTGTTCTGGCGTGAACCACATTCGTGAATTATTCTTTGTAGATAAATTGCGACTCAACAAATAATGCAGGAAAGCAGGTATCTCGCTTTCAATCTTCCAGAGAAAATCGGGATCAAGTTGTTCGAATTGGCAGACCTTTCGTACCCAATACCGAGTTTCGTGAACGCCAATTACCATAAAATTATCCTCATTGTTAGAACACAGAATAATTTTCCCAAAGAACTCAACTTCAAAACGATCCTTACCTTTCGCCTCTGCTTTGTATGATTTTGCAGTACTTAAATTTTTAATTTTTTCACTGTCCTCTCGTCGATCTAATAGCACCTCATCTATCGCTATTATCAATTTAGACACCCAATCTGCATTGAAATTGCTTCGGAAATCCGCATTGGTATTAAACGTCATATTATTGCCGAATACTGCTTTCAATAAATTTAGGAAGGTGGTTTTTCCAGTGTTTCCTTCGCTGCTAACCAAACACAGAACCGGTAAGCGTTGCCTAGGATGGGTATATAAAAGCTGCAAATAATCAAGTCCCAATTCGTATTGTTCTCCAAAAATGTGTTCAATAAATTGCAATATTGTCTCGCATTCACTCTTTTTGGGAACATGTATTATCGGCTCATAAAGATTATAGAAACCTTGATAATCACGATGATAGTCCAAATGTTCCGGAATAGTACAAAACCCATCATATTTGGGCATTTCCTTCAGAAGAATACGCCATTCATTGGGATGATCTTGCTTTATCGCCTCTATAGTCCAAGGGATCAGCGATTCCAATACATCCTTGGAAAGTAATGGTTTCTTTACTTTCTTGTAGAAGGATGTTCCGATACGTAGATACCGATGCTGTGCTGTTGCCATAAGTGTAGAATTAAAGTGAAAGAATAACAGCTATGCTCACTTCTTACGAGCAACACGCTGAAAGGCCTCCATTCTAATTTCGCTTTCCGATTTATGATTATTTTGCAATAACCATAGGTCGATTTTCTTCCTGTCAAAAAAAAGTATCTTTCCATTAGGTTTTGAATAGGGAATTTTGCCTTCATGCACTAGCTTATAGATATAGGATTTTTTAAAGCCGGTGTACTCGGATAGTTCTTCGACATTGAATATGTCTTTGAGACCGCATATAAATCTCTCTATGCGATTAAGCTTGTGTAAGATTAGTTCATTTTCCATTTGCTTTCCTATTTTGTTTTTACTCCAGCAAAGGAAAGCACCCGATAATAGAAACCGAAGATGGACATAAGCATACTTAACGTATTTCTCTAAAATGTTAATCTATTTGCTCAAAAATAAGATCGAGCTTTAACATATTCCTAGAACCGTGACTACGTTTCTTTGCCTGACTTGAGGAAGAGGATAAAGATTCTGGTTTAATAATGCCATTAAGATTTGTAAAAATATTTACAAATCTAACAGAAGTGAGGCTGCTTGTATTTAGTTGTAGTTTTTCAAGAAAATAGGCGGTATCGGGATTTTTAAATTCCAGTTTAAATCGTGGCTGGTTGGGTGGTACGCCGGAGCGAAAAATAGCTATGAATTCTTTACGCGCATTGATCAACTCATCGTGATCCTCATAGCTTATGAAACCATATTTGGTTAATCCGTCAAAAACTGTTGTCAGATCCACCACTGACAATGCTGTCTTAAACTCACGATCATTTCCAAGATTGTTTTCGGTAACTGGTTTCTGCTTATATCTGTTTTCAAAAGAAGTGCTCCAAGTAAAGTTTAGTAGAGAGAAAGTTAGGATAATTATTACTTGAAACGAATAAAATAATAAAACATCCATCCAGAAAATGCCGCTCGCATTGGCATAATAAAAAACACCTATAAAAAGCACAATCAAAGGCCAAGCAACAGAATGAATAAAGATTCTCGGTTTATCTACTTTTTTATCAAAAAGTACTGTCTTTTTGTTTCCCATATATTCAGCGTATATCATCGCATATCGTCTGAAAAATTTATAGGAAGAATAACCAGCCAGCCCCAATACTGCTGCAATTGTAGTAACTTTTTTAAAGATGGAAAAATCGTATTTAATGAATAAACAGGTGTATAGGCCAATAGCAATGAGGCATATAAGTATTTTCACTAATGACAGATTTGATTTAGTCATTTTTTGTACCGCTTAATATTAACTCTGGAATAATGTGTGCCGACTCCCGCATCTTTTGATCAACAATTTTAGCATAAATGGCTGTGGTTTTAATTTCCTTATGACCGAGTCGTTTTTGGACAGTATATAGATCCGCCCCGTTTTCCAGTAATAGCACCGCATTGGTATGACGGGCAGAATGGAAAGTAATATGTTTTTGTACCCCTGCACGATTACACCAACGCACAATCTCATTATTGTACACAGCTCCGTATTTGAGACCTAGAAAGACACGCTCACTAGGAGATCGCCGTTCTCCGAGTAATTCCCGCGCTTGTTTGGATATATATAGATACTCTACACCATCCGTTTTCTCTTGCCTAAAATTAACTCTGTAAAGATTTTCACCTTCGTCTCTAACTTCCGACCAAATCAATGTATTGCAATCCGACCAACGAAGACCAGATAAACAGGAAAATATGAAGGCATTTTTTAAGATCGAATATTTGCACGGTGTGCCGGACAGTTTTTGAAGTTCATCGAAGGTCAGGTATTCTCTTTGCGTTTCTGATATTTCAAAGGCTTTAACTTTTGTAGCGAAGTTTATTGCGGTGTACCCTTCATCATACGCGCTGCGCAAACAGGCTTTAAATTTATTAAAATAGGAATATTTAGAATTAGCAGAAATGGGTAGATCGCTTTTGGTTTTTGCCTCCTTGTCAAAATACCGCCGTATACGCTTTACAAATTCATCATTCACTTCATCGAAAAGTAAATTTGGGCTTATACATATCTTTAAATGATGAAGAGCGGATGTCCATACGCCATAATTCTTTTCAGAACCTGCTTTCTCATTTGTCTTTTCAATAAAATAATCCAGAAATGGCCGCTTTGCTTTACTTTTGTTTTTAATATTGTATTTTCCTTGCAAATATTCGCTTTTACGAATAGCCAAAATATCTTCTGCAAGTTTGAGGTTTTCCCTATTTTCTTTCTTTTCGACAGCAGTTTTTGGATTCTCAGACAGATAAAGCTTTAAATATTCAAAATCACGTAGGTGAACACGCCTGCCATCGCTATCGGTATTAGAGCCTTTGTAATATTCAATGTATAGGCTAATGGTACCGTTCTTTAGTTTTTTCTCTTTCAAGGTTATCCGCATAATCACAACTCTAGATGTACATTTGTACACCTTTTAAAAATAAAGATGTACAAAAGGTGTGACTAATATAGTAATAAAGGAATTAAACAGAAAGAAAAATTAATCATAAAATACTGATAGTCAACAAAAAGAAAACAATAAAAACTATCAGAAACTACTTTTATTTCCCGATGCAAAAGCGACTAAAAATATTCTCTAAAAGGTCGTCTGAGCTCACTTGTCCGGTAATCGACCCAAGGTGATGTAAAGCTTGCCGAATATCAATGGCTAAAAAATCAGACGTAATAGGATTATCGATACCGTATAATACTTTATCTAAAGCTGCCTGGGTCTTACCTAAAGCTTCCACATGGCGAATATTGGTCACCATAACATCGTCGATATTAATATGGCGTAAATTAATTTGGTTTAGTAGTTCCTGCTTAAGCTCTTCAACACCCTCCTTACTTTTCGCTGAAATAAATACGGGATTTAGGGGAGTATAAGTGCTTAATGCTTCGGGAGTGAGTATATCTTTTTTGTTGACCAACAGCACAAAAGGAATCTGCAATAATAGTA
Organism: Olivibacter ginsenosidimutans; assembly: GCF_039542865.1. Taxonomy (NCBI): domain Bacteria; kingdom Pseudomonadati; phylum Bacteroidota; class Sphingobacteriia; order Sphingobacteriales; family Sphingobacteriaceae; genus Olivibacter; species Olivibacter ginsenosidimutans. Next base: position 81,865 of record NZ_BAABIQ010000034.1, read on the forward strand.
AATCGGCAACCTGAATAGACACTTCTTCCACATCATCTTGCTGAGGGTCTACCAAGTAGATGATTAATCTAGCCTGCTTCATCTTTTCTCTTGTACGGGCCACACCCTCTGCTTCAATCAAATCTTCTGTATCACGGATACCTGCCGTGTCAATAAAACGGAACGTGATCCCTTCAATAATGATTTCGTCTTCTATACTATCACGGGTTGTACCTGCGATATCGGAAACAATAGCCCGTTCTTCATTTAATAGGGCATTCAACAAGGTTGATTTACCAACATTAGGTTTTCCGGCGATGACTACTGGAACGCCATTTTTTAAGACATTCCCCTGTTCAAAGGAAAGGATGAGTTTTTGCAGCACTTTATTGATCTGTAAAACCAATGTTTTCAGTTGATCGCGATTCGCAAACTCTACATCTTCTTCCGAGAAATCGAGTTCCAATTCGATCATTGATGCAAAATGGATTAATTGTTCCCGCAAAGCTTTTAACTCATTCGAAAATCCGCCCCGCATTTGCTGCATAGCCACTTGATGTGAAGCGGCTGAGTTTGATGCTATAAGGTCAGCGACGGCCTCCGCTTGTGAAAGATCCATTCCACCATTTAAAAAGGCACGTAAGGTGAACTCTCCAGCGCGAGCGGCGCGTGCCCCTTTTCGCAAAAACAGCTTGATGATGCTCTCCACTATATATTTAGAACCATGCGTTGATACTTCTACGACATTCTCCTTGGTATATGAATGTGGTGCTATGAATAAAGAAACCAAGACTTCATCCAAAATTTTATTGTCTTCATCTCTAATTGTTCCAAAATGGATGGTATGGCTTGCCTGTTGCGTTAAATCTTTCCCGTTAAATACCCCATTGACAATGGTCAATGCCTCGGGACCAGACAGCCGAATCACGGCAATAGCACCACTACCTGTAGGTGTGGCCAAGGCTACAATAGTATCAGTATGCGCTAAGATGGACATAGAGGCAAAGATACAACAATATTAAGCATTTCGTCTTGCCTTATCCATACGTCTCATCGCTCCAAAATCCAATTGTTTTTCCATGGCTTCCAAGGTTAGGGCAATCCTTTTCGTGCGGGTAGGTTCTGTTTTCGCTTGATTAATCCAATTGATAAAATAGTTTTGGTGGGATTTGGGAAACGCTAAAAAACGCTCCAGCCAAATTGGATCCTCACTTAAACAAATTTCCAAATCTTCAGGTAAGTTGATCTTAAAACCCACATCCTCTTCCAGCATGACCTGCACAAGGTCTCCTTCTTCTTTTTTCAAAGCCCGCCGAAGCGCGGCCTTCAGTGCCAAAATAAAATGTCCCTCACCCATTGGGGTAAGGGATAGGCCTTGTATGGGTAGATGATCTATTCTTCCTTGTACACGGAAGCTTTTACGAAAACCAGGTTTGAGTTGCTCCGCTAAATGTTGGTTAATTTCAATATAAGACCAACCGCTTTTTTCTCCCTTATTTCCAAATTTTAATATTTCCGCTTCAAAAGTAAGCATCTCTACTGAATCATCATGAGCGATTAATTCACCTTTTCTTTAGCGACCTTCTCTACCAAATCACCATCTTTCAAGGTCTTGCTAACGGCATTAAAGGGTCTGGTAACGACTTCTTCACCTTCTTTCAAACCCGTGAGAACACGGATATACGCATCATCTTGAATACCAGTAGTCACCTCCACCTGTTTCACTTTTTTGGTAGCTGCGTCATATACAAAGACATATTCTTTCACATTAGCTTTGGTTTCCTCCTCTTTAGCGGTATTTTTTGTGCTGACGGTATCTTTTTTGGTGAAATCTTCACGGGTAGTCACCGCTTGTATCGGCACAGCCAGTCCGGTGTCTTTCTCAGTATGGATATCTACTGTTGCCGATAAACCAGGCCTGAAAGGTGAAGGATTGGGTTGATCCGGTTTCAATAGATCTTTGTACGATTCGGGCAATATCCGAACTTTTACCGTAAAGTTGGTCACTTGATCGGTATTGGAAGCTACCGTTTCCGTAGTAGTCGCATTGGCAGAAGAAGAACTTGCTATCTCCGTTACGACGCCTTTAAATTTCCTATCCCGAAACGCATCGATTTCGATTTCAGCCGTGTTATTCAATGATACCCGGTTGATGTCACTTTCATTAACATCAACATTTACTTCCATTGAAGAAAGATTTGCTATGCGCATGATCTCCGTACCGGCCATTTGTGCGGTACCCACTACACGTTCCCCTTCTTCCACTTCCAGCATAGATACCACCCCACTTACTGGAGCATAGATTGTTGTCCGGGCCAAGTTATCGCCCGCTTCTTTTACGGCCGCTTGCGATTGGTCTATGCCATATTTAGCCCCTAACATATTTTGGCGTTGAGCCTCTACATTGGCCCTTGCTGCTTCATAATCGGTTCTAGCCTTGTCAAATTCCGACGCAGAAATTACTTTTTTGTCATAAAGCTGTTTAGTACGATTAAATGTAGCTTCCATGATGGTTAACGAAGCCTGAGCCTGTTTCAACTGTTGTTCAGCAGAGGCTAAGGCAGCACGTTGGGTGTTTAGTGAAGCCACGGCACGATCATATCCTGATTGCAGAATATCTGGTTTAATCCGGCAAAGCACTTGTCCTTTTTCTACCACTTGTCCTTCTATTACATTAAGTTCAACGATTTCCCCAGAAACTTCCGAACTGAGTTTCACCTCTTTTTCAGGCTGTACTTTACCACTCGCCGTAACGGTTTCCTGAACTGTTTTCTTTTCCACTTTGTCCGTCGCAATTTGTGTGGCTTTAGGTCCCCCTATCCATCCCATCTTCCCTGCAATAATGACCAATATCAACAGGATAACGGCACCAATGATCACATATTTTAGCGTACTTCTTTTCTTCTTCGCCATGGTTTATATAGATGATGTGTATATGTTTTTATTGTTAATTTAGTTATTAAACGTAATGGTCTTACCCAAATAAAAATCAATGACTTTACTCTTAAAAATAAAGTCATATTTGGCCTGAATAAAATCAAATTCGGCTTTATTTTTTGCTGTTTGTTGGGTAGATAGCTCCACCGCATTAGCCAAGCCTACGTCATAGCGTTGCTTTAGTACTTCAAAAGCATCGGATGTGGCTTTAAAGTTCTCTTGCGTAGAATAATACCTCTTTTCTGCTGTACGTAAATCCAAAACAGCTTGGTTAATCACTTTATTCAGATTATTCTTAGCTAATTGCTCATCGTTAAGCGCACTTTCGTAGGATATTTTTGCTTTTCTGACTGCTATATTCCGCCGATAGTTATCAAAAATTGGGATACTTAATTGCGCAAAAATATTGGTGTTTTTATTTTGATCCAATTGCTTGCCAAAGCTTAGCGGCATTCTCGTGATGAGGTCAACTGCCTGCGAAGAGTAATTGGTGCCATAGCCCGCCCCAACAGACAATTGGGGATAATATCCTCCTTTACTAAAATCGACATTCTTCTTTGCCACCATCGTATTATATTCGGCTACCTTAATATCCGGATAATGCTTAATAGCTTCCTGATAAACGTCGCCTGCTATAAAGGAAGATTCCAATTTGGTCACGTTAGGTAAAGGTGGTTTTTCCAGTACAATATCCATAGAAGGATCCATCTCCATAAGTTGTTTCAAGTCAAGAATAGATAAGTCATAAGCACTTTGCGCGGTTGTCAAATTCAATTCATCAGTAGCTAATTGACTTTTCGCTTGTGATAAATCGGCCAATGTTTTATTACCTACATCATAATTATATTGTTGTGCCTCCAATTGTGCTTTAGACAATTCTACTTGTTGCTGTGCTGCCACGGAAACATCTTTATTACTTAACGCTTCCAGGTATTTGGTAACCACGGATAATACCAAATCATTTTTTATCTTATCCAAATTACTTTGATTAGATAGAAGTTGATATTTATTAATGGAGATTTGGTTAACCTTCTGAAAACCACCAAACAAAACCACGTTACTGGATATACTACCGCCTACAGAGGTTATAGAAGTATTGATCAGTTTTGCAGAGGTCTGGTCAAAACTTAATCCCCAGTTTTTAGCCCCTTGAACTCCGGCGCTAACCGAAGGAAAAAGATCCATTTTTGCTTGCAATACATCTTGCTCACTCAATGAACTCTGGTACATTGCCTGTTTAACCTGTAAATTGTTCTGTAGGGCTTGGTCCAATGCTTCCCGGATGGTTACTGTTTTTTGTGCAAAAGCAGGAAGAGAAAGCGTACAAATAGCCATTGCCAAACCTACGCACACCACATATTTTTTAAAAGGCTTATAGGATATCATTCAGTAAATTTTATATCAATTGTTATAATTCTAGTTCATTTAGTTTTACCTTCGCTTCTCCATCAAGTATATTTTTGCCATGCGTGTTGTCAAATCGCCAATCTGGTTACGATTATTATTACCCAAACTTATCTGGCATTATCCTCGTCAAGGAAAGCATATTTATTTAACCTTTGACGACGGACCTATCCCTGATGTTACACCACACATATTAAATATCTTAAAAAAGTATCATATCCAAGCCACTTTCTTTTGTGTTGGCGAAAATATTGTGAAGCATCCTGAAATCTTCCAACAACTGAAAGCAGCAGGGCATCAGATTGGTAATCATACCTATAATCATCTCAAAGGCTGGAAAACCTCTACCAACGAATACCTAAAAAATGTTGAAAAATGCCAACAGTATACGCAAACAAACCTCTTTAGACCCCCATATGGTCAATGCACTCCCAAACAATTTAGTCAGTTAAGAAAAAAGTATCGGATTATTATGTGGGACGTCATTACGTACGACTTTGATCAACGCTTGAGTGCTGAGGCCTGTTATAAAAATGCAATTGACAACGTTACTAATGGATCTATTGTCGTTTTCCATGACAATATTAAAGCAACAGCCCGGCTATACGATGCGCTGCCAAGAGCTATTGAATATTGGTTACAACAAGGGTTTACATTTAAAATGATTACGGCTTCTTAAATTAAGTTATGCGTTGCCAATTGTGTATGTAACGTGTACTTAAAAAGATGCTACTGAATAATCGTAGCCGCCTGAGAAACCGTATGAGCACTAAAATATCCTAAAGCACCATTACTAAAATTCGAAACAGGATTTGCCGGGGCTGCAGCCCCGGGATTATTGGATTGTATCCCATTAAAGTAACGGTACACGGCCTCATCGACACCTAATTGTTCTACCATAACGGCATCGTCTTTTTTCAAGTCCAGATCCTCATGATATAAATTGCGCTGGACCTGCTTACCATCATTGTATTTATCGTTGTAAGCAAAAACCAGATTGGTTGGTTTTCCATTGAGCGTTACCAAATAGCGATAGTAGTTCTTTACTCCCGGGGGATCTTGATACACGACTCCCACCGTTTTTCCATCATCACCAAAAAAATCATCCGTTACTGTTCCGATTGAATCAATCATTACCGGCATGGGCATTGTAGATGAAGCAGTATACTCTTCGTCACCCACTTTGACATGCAGCGTATATGTTCTCCCAGGATACGCTTTAAAATGGGTTACCTGATAAACTCCGGGACTGACCTCAGCAAATGTTCGTTCCGTTTTCAAGCCTATACCACCTACAATAATCATCGAATCACTAACACTTTCCGTAATGTCAACCACTGCTTGTTGAACGGGGTTATATGTTCCACTTGCTGAAAAAGGCACGGTTTTAGAGATATATACATAGTGAGTATCTTCCTGATCAGAGACATTACCTTCAATGACGATTTTGGATTCACTATCTTTCAAATCGATATCGATAACTTTTTCGCAAGCACTTAAACCTAAAAGTCCGATACCCCACAAAATTCTCCAATAGAAAAAGGAAGTACTTGCAAGGAAGCTATAACTAAATTTTTTCATTCCATGTAAACATTAAAATTTAAAATTCCATGTTACTGAGGGGATGATACCAAACAAGGCTACCTGATATGCCTCTGTAACATTTGCATCATGTTCATTTTCTCTAAAATCAATTAGATAAGCATTCCGCTTATTATATACATTATAGATACTAAACGTCCAGCTCGACTGGTATTTCCTTCCCGGTTTTGATGCGAGCGTAGCTCCCAAATCAAGTCGATGATAATCCGGCATTCGATATCCATTCCTCTCCGTATAATACCAAGTTGATTTTCCGCCAATACTATATTTACCACTGGGAAAAGTTACTGCATTACCGGTATTGTACACAAAGGTGCCCGAGAAACTCCATCGATCAGAAAGTTGATATATTCCCACAAGCGCTACATCATGGATACGATCTTGCCGAGCAGCGAACCATTTTCCATTATTGATGGCATCAAACTTTCGTTTACTTCTAGATAAGGTGTAACTCAACCAGCCGTTCAATCTACCTGTCTTCTTTTTCACGTATAATTCCAAACCATAGGCTTTCCCGGCACCATAGACCAGATCCGATTCCACATGTTCATTTGCCTGCAAATCCGCACCATTCTTATAGTCGATTTGGTGTTGCATCGTCTTATAATAAAGTTCTGCTGAAAACTCGTAATTATTTTCAATGAAGTTACGATAGTAGCCCAATGCACCCTGGTCAGCTATTTGAGGCTTAATATTATTACTACTCAACACCCAAGCATCTGTTGGTAGAGCAGCGGTGGTATTGGTTAATTGGTGTAAATTTTGAGTATTTCGGTTATAAGAAGCCTTAACACTACTATTTGTTGTCAGGAGATAATTCACGGCAAGTCGAGGCTCTAAATTCATATAGTGTTCTACGAGTTCACCCTTACCATAAGTTTTGGTATAAGCCACGTCTCCATCCGCATCATAGGTATAAAAATCGCCAGGCCCTAGAAGCAAGAAAGTACTCAAGCGCAGGCCATAGTTTAAATTTAATTTTGGTAGGGGTTTCCATTCATGCGAAACATAAGCGGCTAAGTCTAGCCCCTGTCTATTTTCAATTTTTAAGGAATTCACGTCCGATTCTTCTGATGCGTCAATTCCCGCCGGCGATATTTCCTGTCGCATAACGTTTAATCCAAAACGTACATTACTGTTATTTCCGGCGAAATAATAATAATCTTGTTTCAGATTCAGGTTCTGGATACGCGAGGTAATTTTAAAATCATTATTATCCGAAAAAACATTTACATTATACTTGAAATCACTATAAATCAGTGATGTATTTGCAAATAACTTATGTGTAAATACGTGATTCCACCGAAGAGTACCGGTGGCATTACCCCAATCAAACCCGAAATCGCTAGCATAACCCAAAACATCTTTGCCGAAATACCCCGATAAATACAGGGTATTATTTGGATTCAATTGATAATTGGCTTTCAAGTTAAGATCGTAAAAATAAAGCTTACTTTTATTAATGGACGTATCGGATGATGCCTTCAAAAATAAATCGGCATAAGTCCGCCGGCCACTAATCATAAAAGATCCTTTATTTTTTTTCAATGGGCCTTCCACTTTTAATCGTGAAGCAATAAGTCCAATTCCTCCATCGAAATGAAATTCTTGGTTATTGCCATCCAGCATGCGCACGTCCAAAACAGAAGCTAACCTTCCTCCATATTGGGCTGGCATACTACCCTTATAAAGATCGACATCCTTAATTGCATCTGAATTAAAGGTAGAAAAGAAACCTAACAAATGAGAGGCATTATAGACCATCGCCTCATCAAGCAACACTAAATTCTGATCAACTGTTCCTCCGCGAACAAAAAAGCCACTGCTACCCTCTCCCGCCGAAAGGACACCAGGCAATAATTGAATGGTTTTTAGCACATCCCGTTCGCCAAACAACACCGGTACATTGTTAACTTCTTTGATGTTTATTTTATTCACACCCATTTGTGGGCTCTCCAGTTGTTCTCTGGAAGATACGGCACTAACTTCCACTGTTGCTAGTTGATTCATTGGTTGCAAGGCAAGGTCTATCCGAAGATCCTGACTAAGATGAACCACTTTTTCTTGTGCTTCATAGCCAACAAATGAAACGAGCAGGGTATAATCCCCCGGATTTAAAGAAAGTGAATAAAATCCATAAGCATTAGCACTTATACCTGTCGATGGAAACTCTTTCACCTTTACGCTGGCACCAATTAATGTTTCGCCGCTTGAAGCATCTCGTACGGTACCATTAAGGGTAAATTGTTGAGCTACTGAAAAATGGAGGCAAAAAAAGAAACTAATGATAAATCCGACAAGGGGTTTCAAGGCTTATAACTATTTAAAATCAAATTACTGGTATAATATGTCTCACACAAATGGCTACAATGTTAAGGAATAGATTGGACACTCGCAACTGTTCTCCATTATCCGTTTTTACCCTATACCATTAGGTACTACGTCATATGTATAGCATTTTTAAGTGAAAAGCCAGCGAGGCAAATGAAAACCAGAATCACTTTAAAATTTAAAACGTCCAACTTAAAAGCTATAGCCCAATGTAATTGACCCATATTGATGAGCCGTAGCCGTACTTTTAACTTCTTTCGTATTAAATTGGAGATGAGCATCAATTGAAAATTGATTATGCGCATAGGTAAATCCAAGAAGCTGGCTAATCACCCAAGGCTCTATTCCAAATATGACAGGCCCTTTGTCGTGCAATAACATTCCGCCTTGAATACTGGCATCGTACAACCGATAAAATACCATAGGCCAATAATAAAAATAACGCTCTTTTTTTGGCACCTTCGCCCCGCTACTTAGTCGATTATTATAAAAAGCCGTTTCATAAAGCGCGTTTGTTTTTCCCAAACGCAAAATAGGCCCTACTCCTATGTAACTTTGATTCAATCCAACCGATACCCTTGACGTAGCCTGAAGATCCGTTTTCCCAGATGCACTTCTAGCCAATAAACGACTATAGGCCATCCGCATATCCAACGTAGCATTATCTTTCAATTGATACTCCCAACCATTAATCTGATAAAAGCCAAATAGATGATGAAAACCTCGCTGCATCTGCTCACCAAAGGCCCATTTACCATATACCCCTACCTCTGCAGAAAAACTCAGTGCTGATTCATTTTTATAGAATTTCGTGTTAGTCCCCCTTACATAAAGATAGGCAGTAAATGGCCTATCCATAAATTGCAATTCGCTATAGCCATTATAAGCGTTATATAGTTTATGGCCTAAAGAAAGAGCCCAGACCTCCTTCACTTCGTTTCTCCGCAAGTACTTCGTATTTCTGAGTTTGCGGTAGCTAAATGCAATCCCATTGGTATAATACTGATCCTGGTTAATAAATAAATAGGCATCATTGTCGCTGTTAACAGTAACTTCGTGTAATTGAGCAGATTGTGCCTCACAAGTTAACGTAATTAAGCATAAAATAATACACCAGCCCAAATAAGCTGCTATACGGTTGATGATGTCTAAGTCCATGAGAATAGGCCAAAGTAGAAAATTTACTGCTATTTTTCAAAACCTTTGAACTGTCCATATTCAAAATTTCTTTTCAGTACATGAAAGAATGCGATTTTAAACACAATAAGGTTTGAAACAAAGTTGTTGCTAAGGCCGTAATTCTTAAAAAACCACTACAAATTCAACAGATATTTTATAACTTGCACCAAAACACAAAGCATAATAGCGGCTAACCATGCACCTATTATCAAGAAACAAATAGTAAAACGAATATGATCCAAATGAAAAAAATCTCGTTAAGTATCTGTAGTTGTTTATTTCTAGCGGCTACAGCTTTTGCACAACAAGCTAATAGTTTAACCTCTCAGGAGAAAAAAGATGGCTGGAAATTGCTATTTGATGGTAAAAGCACCAAAGGATGGCATACCTATCGTAAAGATAAAGCTGGAGCTGCTTGGACGGTACAAGACGGCGCATTGGTATTTAATAGTCCATCGGATAAATCGGAAGGCGGGGATTTGGTAACCGACAAAGAATATGAAAATTACGACCTTACCCTAGAGTGGAAAATAAGTGAGGGGGGAAACAGCGGTATCATATTTGGTGTAAAAGAAGACCCAAAATATGGTGCAAGTTATGAAACCGGTATTGAGATGCAAGTGTTAGACAACATTAAAGCAGAAGACCGGCATTACCCTAATCATTTGGCAGGCACCTTATATGATTTGATTGGAAGTGCAGAAGTTTCCAAACCAAAAGCAGTGGGCGAATGGAATCAGGCCCGTATTTTATACAATAAAGGTGAAATAACTCTTTGGCTTAATGGTGTTCAAACCGCAAACGTAAAAATAGGCAGCCCCGAGTGGCTGAATCTATTGGCAAAAAGCAAGTTTCATGACTGGGAAGGTTTTGCCAAATATCCAAAAGGAAAAATTGCCCTTCAGGATCATGGCCATGAAGTAGCCTTCCGGAACATTAAGATTAAACAGTTGTAACGATAACCAAGATCAGGTTTCACAACATGCAATGGCCACATTATCCTACCATAATGTGGCCATTTTGCTTTTTTAACTAAATATGACAAATAAACTAACAGCAGGATTTCGTTTTCGCGAAGCGATGCGCACAGCTCAGCCCTTGCAAATAGCGGGAGCTATCAATGCCAATCATGCACTTTTAGCTACTCAGGCCGGCTTTAAAGCCATTTATTTATCCGGAGGAGGCGTTGCCGCAGGTTCTCTGGGTATTCCAGATTTGGGTATTACTACTCTTGACGATGTATTGATTGATGTTAATAGGATTACCAATGTAACCGACACTCCTTTGTTGGTAGATGTGGACACTGGCTTTGGGCCTTCTGCATTCAACGTAGCCCGTACTGTTAAGGCGCTCATAAAAGCGGGGGCAGCTGCCCTACATATCGAAGACCAAGTAGGCGCCAAAAGGTGTGGACATCGCCCTGGAAAGGAAGTCGTAAGTCTTACAGAAATGTGCGACCGGATCAAAGCGGCGGTAGATGCGCGATCAGATGATCAATTTGTTATCGGCGCTAGAACAGACGCCTTAGCAACAGAAGGTTTGGAACAAACCCTAGCAAGAGCCGTGGCCTACAAAGACGCCGGAGCAGATTTTATCTTTGCTGAGGCCGTTCGTGAACGCAATCGCTACAAAGACTTTGCAGAAGCCACCCAAATTCCTATTTTGGCTAATATTACCGAATTTGGTGTAACACCACTTTGGACGGTTGACGAACTTCGGGAAGTTGGTGTACGCCTCATTCTTTATCCGCTTTCTGCCTTCAGGGCAGCCAATAAGGCAGCACTGCAGGTCTATGAACATCTCTTGAAAGATGGCACGCAACAAGCCGTCTTGAAAGACATGCAAACACGTGAAGAACTCTACCAAAGCATTGGCTACTATAACTACGAGGAAAAACTTGATGCTTTGTTTGCTAAAACGAATGCTAAAAAAGAATAAATTATGACGACAGAAAACGCTAATTTCAAACCCAAAAAGTCGGTCGCACTATCCGGTGTACCAGCAGGAAACACGGCATTATGTACCGTAGGCAAAAGTGGTAATGATTTACACTACCGAGGTTATGATATTCTGGACTTAGCCGCAGGGGCTAGCTTTGAAGAGGTGGCCTATCTGTTAATTTATGAGAAATTACCTACTATAGCAGAACTTAAGGTATACCGGGATAAATTAAAAAAATCAAGAGGATTACCCATTATTGCTAAAGCCGCTTTGGAACGGATTCCCGCTGCTGCTCATCCTATGGATGTATTACGTACCTACACTTCATTATTGGGTACCCTATTACCGGAAAAAGAAGATCACGCTTTAGCTGGAGCTAGGGCTATTGCGGATAAATTAATGGCATCCTATGCTTCAGCATTGCTTTACTGGTACCATTATGCATATCATGGCAAACGTATCGAGGTAGAAACAGATGACGATAGCATTGGAGCACATTTCTTACATTTACTCCATGGAAAAGAGGCAAGCGCCTCTTGGATACACGCCATGCAAGTTTCATTAAACCTTTATGCCGAGCACGAATTCAATGCATCAACGTTTACAGCTCGAGTAATTGCAGGCACCGGCTCCGATATGTATTCGGCTATTACAGGCAGTATCGGAGCGCTCAGGGGACCAAAACATGGAGGAGCCAATGAAGTAGCCTACGACATCCAAAGCCGTTATGCAGATCCTGATGAAGCCGTACAGGATATGGAACAACGTTTGGAAAAAAAAGAAGTTATCATTGGTTTTGGCCATCCGGTATATACCATCGCCGACCCTCGAAATGCTGTTATAAAAAAGGTCGCCAAAGCATTATCAGAAGAAATGGGCGACTTAAAACTATATGCGATTGCCGAACGTATAGAAAGCTTATTGTGGGAAAAGAAAAAAATGTTTCCTAACCTCGATTGGTTCTCTGCGGTAGCCTACCACATTCTGGGGATTCCAACGTCTTTTTTTACACCTCTGTTTGTGATTTCTCGAGTAAGTGGATGGAGCGCTCACATTATTGAGCAACGCTTAGATGGAAAAATCATCCGTCCTAGCGCACACTATACCGGTCCCGAAAATCGTCCTTTTATCCCTTTAGATAAAAGATAACTAATGATTAAATTTATTTCTAACAATTTTTTTAATACTTAGTAATCAATGTATATACAACGATTATATATTATTTAAATTCAATTATTTTTTTAACTGGATATATTCCTATTCTAAACTATAGTAGAAAAAAATGTCTTTTCACAGTGATAACCAACGACCACCGGTAGATCAAGTGATCACCGATATAGTCAATTATATAGTCGATTACAAGCTCACTAGCGACCTAGCATTAAACACGGCTTACCATTGCTTTCTAGACACCCTTGGTTGTGGTTTCGAAGCTTTAACCTACCCAGCATGCATCAAGTTATTAGGGCCTATTGTGAGAGGCACCATTGTTCCTAATGGAGCAAAAGTACCCGGCACGAGCCATCAGCTTGATCCGGTACAGGCGGCCTTTAATATCGGAACCATCATTCGGTGGTTAGACTTTAACGATACCTGGTTAGCAGCCGAATGGGGTCATCCCTCTGATAATTTAGGTGGAATATTGGCAACAGCAGACTGGCTAAGCAGGCAGGCTATTGCAGAAGGGAAACCACCCTTAACCATAAGTGACGTACTACATAGCATGATTAAAGCACATGAAATACAAGGAATTATAGCTTTAGAAAATTCTTTTAATCGTGTAGGATTAGATCATGTTTTGTTAGTTAAACTTGCGTCTACCGCTGTTGTGGGCCAACTGATCGGACTGTCGCGCGAAGAGCTAGCCAATGCACTTTCCTTAGCCTTGGTAGACGGGCAAGCGCTACGTACTTATCGGCATGCACCCAATACCGGAAGCCGCAAATCATGGGCAGCCGGCGACGCCACCTCTAGAGCTGTCCGTTTAGCCCTAATTGCGCAAACGGGTGAAATGGGATACCCATCGGTATTGACAGCCAAAACATGGGGATTTTATGATGTACTCTTTAAAGGCAATGCATTTAAATTTCAACGCCCTTATGGAACCTACGTTATGGAGAATATCTTATTTAAAATCTCCTACCCTGCCGAATTCCACGCACAAACCGCTGTTGAAGCTGCGGTCTTGATACACCAGCAGTTAAAAGCCCTCGGCAAAAGCAGTGATGATATTCAGGAAATCCAAATTCGCACCCATGAGGCTGCTCTTCGCATTATCGATAAAACCGGTCCTTTATATAATCCAGCAGATCGCGACCATTGTTTGCAGTATATGATTGCCGTACCATTAATTTATGGGCGCCTTACAGCAGCCGACTATGAAAATGAGACAGCCAATGATCCACGCATTGATCAACTACGAGAGAAAATGCGAACTAGCGAAGACCCTCAGTTTACCCGTGATTATCACGATCCCGAAAAAAGATCGATTGCTAATGCATTGCGCGTGACCCTTACAGATGGAACAATGTTAACAGAAGTACTTGTTGAATATCCAATTGGACATAAACGGAGAAGAGCAGCAGGAATTCCTTTATTAATCGAAAAATATAAAATCAATCTGAATAGAGTTTTCTCCGAAAAAAAACAGCGACAAATACTCGCTCTTTCACTCGATGCCTCAAAGCTTATGGAAACCCCAGTTCAGGAATTTATGGATTTGATCACCTTTTAATTTTTTCATTTAATTTAATGGAAGCCCATATCAAGAATAAACCTAAATTATTCTATCCCCCTGACCCTTAACATGATGAGACTGGTATGTGGAATACCCAATGTTGTTCCTGGTTTTATGGTAAACAAATGCTTGAGGTATACATCAATAATGCCTTCTAAAACACGTTTTCGGGATTCCACAAAATCCTCGCTGGCCACAAATTTACCCAAATGCACATCGCCTTTACCGTCTACTAAAACTGAAAAAGGATAATAAAAGTTTTTATAGGCCTTCTTTATGACAATATCGTATTCGGGATATAGGTAATCATAGGCTGCGCTTTGATTTAAACGTTCAGCCTCACTGAACGATCTCGTTTTAACGGTAACGTTTGGATTTTTTGGTATCAGTTGAACGGGCCTGCGGGCAGCAAAAGCACTATCAATTACGGTAGGATTGGCATTTGCAATAGTTGACCGCCACCGAATGAAAGCTGTATCATTTGCTCTTGGTTGCCGAAGCTCTTCAACGCTGGTTTTTAAGCTATCGCGAATATAACTTTCCGAATATAGCTTCATATAAACATTCGATCGGGCTTCCTTTACCGTCTTACTTACTACGGTTAAACGCTGCAAGAGTAAACTATCTTTCTCTAAGCTTTTTACACGAAACCATTCCCGGCCAAAATGAAAAATAGAATCCTGATCGAAATAGATAGAATAGTGCAACATCGCATTGCTATCAGGGCTGAATATTTTTACGGAATCATTGTTGATAAAATTTATATGCCAAATAGGCTCTTGCTCAAAACCTAGTGTGTCAAAGGCTAAGCCATTATCAAACGAACGTCTAACTTCAAAAAAATCGATACCAGCAATGGGAGTAAACGGCGGACGGCCTTCTTCCAATATATCATCTTGACTATTTTCAGTCTGCTCTCCTTTTTTCGCATTTGAGGAACAGGAAACTACCCCATACCAGGCGCTAATTATAAAAAAAAGAAGGTGGAATCTTTTAACGTATTGAACAAGCATAGGGGTGCAAGATATACAATTTACATTAAGATAAAAAAAGAACCTTTTTTCACTTTATCATCCTACTTTGAGTTTAGTCCACTAAAACAAATAGCATTGTACCTTGTTACCTTTAGTATTCATTTCAAAAATAAAAATCTTTATGAAAAAATATATTACGCTTTTTTTTATTTCCGTAATCAGTACGTATTGCTATGGCCAACAATTATATTTAATCCCACAATTGGGATTAAACGTCAACACCTATAACTTTGATGAAACCTCGTCTAATTTAAGTGATCAACGTTTTTCACCAGGTGTAACTGCTGGATTAGGACTTAATATAGGTCTTAATGAACTACGGACATTCATCATTCAACCTGAAATCAATTATAGCATGCGCACCAATCGTACAGACCACCTATTGGAATCCGCTTTGGAAAGCAACGCCACAACAACCGTTATTCAAAAAAGCACGCTCCACTATCTAGAAATCCCCGTCTTGGCGCGATTTGATTTTGGTATAGGAACACGTTATTATTTCAATATTGGTCCGTCATTTTCTTACGCTTTCGCTGGTAGAGAGAAACAAGAAAGTCATGAACCGCTAATTGAAAGTTATAACCGAAAAGTTGATTTTGATAATCGTTTTAATCGTACCGACTGGGGAGCAATTATTGGCGGGGGAGTAGAATTTCCAGTAAATGACAGTTTTTTTGTAGTTGACGCCCGGTTTTCATGGGGCTTCCATACGCTTTATCGATCAAGAGAAGTACAAAGCATTGTAGACGGCAGTCCGACAAGCACCACTGTAGGCCCTGAAGGAAAAAGCAGGATAATAACGCTAAGCATAGGGTATGCCTTGCCTTTAAATTGAACCATAAATATTGTTTCGTGTAAGAAAACCGGGTGTTCGTCACGGCAGGAGCACTGTCTGTGTAATATTTTTTTTCTTTAAAAACGAATCCTTAGGTTTGCGTAAAGAAAAAAATTCAATTTTTATGCCTAACACAAACAATCACCTAGATCTGGACTTTCTATTGAAAAGAAAGGAATTAATTAAACACGAACTACAGCTATTAGAACTAGCCATTATGTCCATTGAACTTAATCAAGTTTTTAGCAGTAGCGAATTAATCAACACGTCAAAAACAAAGGTGCTTCTTCACTAAAATAACATCTTGATAGATAAATATTTTTAAATATTACGATTATATTATATTTTTGTTATGAACATACGGTTTCATAATGAAAACAGACAATATTACAGAAAAGCAAGTAGTTGAATTCTTAAAATTAAGGCAACAGCAGCTTAAGGAAGAATTAAAGAGTATCGAGGTGACTATTAACGCTATTGGGCAAACCAAAACACTTGGCCTAAGCGGTGGTGGGGCTGATTATAGTACAGATACTTTTGGGAAAAAAGGAGTCGATAAAGCGTTAAAGCCTCAAGAAAAGTTTAATATCAATAGTAAATTAGATCAAAAGATCAGTTATGCTTTAACAAAAATTGGTGCTGGTTATAAAGACGATATTCTTGATGTTATCAATAAAGCGCAACCAGAGATGGATCCTTATAAAGTTGAAAAAGCTGTTGCCGTACGTCTATCCTATTTATTAAAGAACGATTTTATCCAGGCTACTAAGAACGGAAGAAGTTATAAATATAGCTTTAGGCCACAGGGTTAGGCCTTGGCTATAATAGGAAATGAACCTAAATTAATAGAATCATTACAAATCAACCTTTTTAATTTATAGGCAATGAAAGTTGTTTGTCAACTATTTTCGTCTTATTCCTAATAGAGATTAGAGTTTGCAACACAACGGAAACCATTACCAAAGTTAAACCGCCATAAAACGAAGCATTTACTTCTTTACTTTCATTAAAAAATAAAAATGCTAAGATGATTGTATAAATCGGTTCCAGATTAAAACTGAGATTGACCGTAAACGCAGGTATCTTTTTCAATACCTCAGCAAATAAGGTGTACAAACCTACTGTGCAGAAAAGGGATAATAAAATCAAAAACATGGTGTCTTTCATATCAGGCACAAGGTTCTTTGTAGGAAAGAAATACAAGTAAATAGGAAGTAAAACACCCAAACCTACCGTTCCACCGATCATTTGATAATAATTAATGATTTTACTATCGTAATTTCTTACCAATCGTTCATTATAGATGGTATATAGCGCGGCAAAAGCAGATGAAATAACGCCTAAACTAATACCTAGTTGATAAGAAGAGTCAAAATGGAAAATAAGTCCAATGCCAAACAATGTAAATGTACTCAATAACAACTCAGATAACTGAAATCTTCTGCTATCAATCAGCGGTTTGAAAACAGTGGTAAAAAAACTTGTCAAACAATAACAGACTACTCCAACGGAAATATTTGAATACTTAATACTTGCGTAGAAAAACACCCAATGTATGGTAATGAACATACCGACTTTAGCAATGGCCAGTTTTTCCTTCAGGGTGATACAGTTGGTTATTCTGGAGAGTTTTACAACCAGAAACAAGATCATAGAAGAAAAGAGAAGTCTATACCACACTAACAACCCTTCGTTAAGAGAAATTAGTTTTCCAAAAACACCCGTAAATCCGGCAAGAATTACCGCAAAGTGTAACAAGAAATATGATTTCTTCATAAATTATTTATCTGCCTCTTACAAAGGCGAGATCTAATACGATACAAAAACTATTGACTAACTATTGATACTGCCAGATTACCGATAACATCGGAGCTGTACTTAATGGAGCGATAAAGAAATACTAAAATCCTGGTGGAGAAAGGCAGCTTTTTCTATTCATATCTCTGTTTTAGAATGGTAAAGGTAATAAAAATTTATCGATCAATTTTGCTGGCTATTGAATATTTCATGGTAAGTTTCACTGCTCACTCATCTCTCAAAGTCTTGACCGGATTAAGGAATGCTGCTCGTATTGCTTGCCAACTTACCGCTAAAATCGTAATCAAAATAGCTAAAACTGCCGTTAACGCAAATATCCACTATTGAATTCCTAACATGATTACTATTTTATTGTTGATCGTTAGTTCAATTAGCCCCTAAAAGTTACATGTTTGGCGATTATCTAGCCAATACGCAAATTCCCTAAAATCTCATGCTATTACAACAAAATACTCATTTAAAACACATTACAAACAAATTTATACTCATTAGTGTTCGAAATCGAACAACAATTGTTCAATCTTGGACATACGCTTTCTGATATACATTTTTTATTTAAGAAAAAATCGTCTAAGAATTGATACGTAAAAACACGATGATTTTCAATTAACACATCGTCATCTCTTGGGTGTATGTTCTCTTTGTTGGGTGTTCGTTCTGCTTAGACAGGACTTAAACAGGGTTTAGAAAGGGTGTTTATTAAGTGAAGCTTGTGTGCTTGCTGGCTCGTTCCAATGTGGTTGTTGTATCGTTGTTAGGTGATTGTTGTACCGTTGTTAGGTGATTGTTGTGCCATCATTAGGTGATTGTTGTACTGTACTCCAATAAAAAAGCCGTCCCAGAAGTGAGACGTCTATCACAATATATGGAAAAATGATCTAGATCAACTTAACATTTACTGCATTGGGACCTTTTTGTCCCTGTTGTACCTCAAAGGATACATCATCATTCTCTCTGATACGGTCTTTAAGACCTGATGAATGAACGAAAATTTCACGTCCTCCGTCTGTCGGAGTGATGAATCCGAAACCTTTGGTTTCGTTGAAAAACTTTACTACGCCTTCTTGCATGGCATTTGAATTAAATAAAAAAATAAACTATTATCTGTAAAGGTACAGATAAATATTTATCGCACAAGTTTTATATTCCAACATTTCCGCAACACTTCGCACGAGGCAGTCATAGTATTCCACAATAAAATAGCAGAAAGTCCTAATAAAGTAGCCTTAGCGCTATTTGCTTCATCATGCATAAGTAAAACGTGTACACGATAAAAAATACAATTAAAAAATAGATGGAACATAGTAGAGACAAGAAAGAAGAGAAATTAGGGTATAAGCTATGCACTCGCTGCTTAATATTATTGAAGTGATTACAAACAACAATCCGTTAACATTGTTTTTGGCATATGTAGGATTGCGTGTTTTTAAAGACAAACAACGGGTTAAAATTATGACAAACGGATTTAAAATAATCGGAATTTCTATAAGAACAACCAACAAAGACAATTAATCTCAACAGGATTTGGAAGCAATTTTATGCAAACAGCATTTTTGATAAAATCCACAACAACGTTTCAAAACAGATTTTTGTAGTTTATACGGATTACAAGAGTGATTATACAGAAGACTACACGACAATAATTGGTATTACTGTTTCAACGATAAGATTAGGCTTGAACCACACAAAAAGAATTCCCATCCGGGTCAAGTAAAACGATATAATCGGCATCTTCTTCGTATTCCCAATGCTCAATTGTTGTTGCGCCTAGCTTTATTAGTCGTTCTACTTCCGCTTTTTGGTCTTGAGTTATTAAGTCAATGTGATGTCTTTTTGGTTTATCGGAAGTCGTTAATTTTAATGACAGCTGAAGACCCTGGCCGTTTTTGGGTATTAATATTGCAAAATCCACCTCGGGTTTCCGTTTCAACTTATAGTTTAACGCCTCACACCAAAAAGCAATCGCAGTATCTATGTTTTTGACTCCCCAAACAATTGAAAGAATTTTCAAATTCATATAATGATGTATTGGTTTTTACATTTTGTCACACTAAATTCATTGTTTTCTACCAGAAGTGTGTCGTTTAACATTGTCTACAACCGTTTATATGTCGTGCACACCAGACCTCCAGCACATGGTTAATTAGTTAGTCAAGATCTTCCTAATTGTTGGTAGATTTGTGCGCAACCCGTCGTTTCTTATGCGGATATGATTAAATAATAACCATCTAAATCCCTTAACGTAAACTGATTTTTTTGTGAATTCTCGTTATAGTGAATTTCTTTTTCAATATTTGCTTTTAGTTTTTTTGCATTTTCCAACGCTTCATTCAGATTACCTACTCTAAAGAAAAGTATCAATCCATTTCCCATCTCTTTTTCAGCTTTCAACATTGTCGGGTGCTCATGTTCACCCCATTTATGCAAGCAAAGTACGACTGTTTTTCCACTTGTTAGGATTTCAAAAGTTTCACCACCGTGTTCCCCTCTACAACCTAACAATTTTTGATAAAATGCTGCGCTTTTAGGAACGCTTTTTACAGCGATTATTGTTTCCAACCTTGTCATGAATATTGTTTTACTAGAGTGCTGAGTTTCATTTCTATTTTTCTTTCTTTTCCAAATCGCTTTCTGTGTGCATTGCGCAAAGCCATTTTTTGTTTTCTTTTATCCAAGTAGAAGTACAGGCACATTTCATGGCTTTTCCATCATAATCTAATTCAATCAGGTAAGCAATTAATGCATGGTCATTTCCCGTTTCAATTTGTTCGTCAGAAATGCTTTTTACTTTCATTTTTTTCCCGCTACCCTGTTCAAACATCTTTTTATAGGTTGGTTCATCAACACTCATTACGCCTTGCTTTCCTGCTACAATGCAAGGGAATTTGGTGAGATTCTTTACCGTTTCATAATCTTGACTAGTCATGGCATCCCAGTACTTTTGTTCGAGTTTGATCATTTCAGTTTTCATAACCAATATGTTAGTGTAAATTTTCAACAAAAAATGGTGATCAAATGTTTAATCGGATTTAAATTCCTTGCAAACTACTCCATTGGCTTATACAACTCATTACTAACCTGTGCATTGAAGAAACCTATTACACGGTATTGTGTAACCATATCGTTTTATATACCCTTATCCGCTACCAATCTTCAACTCATTCATCTCAAGAATCTGATATCTTTCCCAGATTAGGTAAAACAGAAATCTGTTCTCCATTATACAAAAGGTCTCGCATCAATTCATGTGTATAGAAAAGTCTTTAAATCTGAAAGTGCATGTAAATTAAGGATCGTCAATGTTCCTCATTTGCTTTTTTTGTAATTTTGCTGTTGATCAAAATAATTTAGCCGATTCACGTCGCATTAATTGTATTAGAAAGGTTTTATAAAGGAGTATAAACATGTTAACTAATATTTTATGGAACAACCGACACCTGAAAGAATTAAGGAAATTTTTGACCATTTTTATAAAGCCGATATAACTTTATGGACTGAATTTGCAAAGTCGGTGCACATACGCAGATTTAAAAAAAACGAAATAGTAAAAGATTATCTCAGAACCGAAAAATACATCAATATACTCATTTCAGGTTCAGTCGCTCATTTTGTTTTAGCTGACGAAAAGGATATTTGCATTAATCTCTATTATGAAAAGCAGATTTTTAGTGACTATCTGTCTTTTTTAACGCAATCTCCAACGCTCATAAAAACTGAAGCTTTAGAAGATACGATCATTTGGTCGGTAACTTATAGCGATTTGAGTGAATTATATTTAAAATCTTCAACTGGTATATTTATCGGCAAAGCAATTTCAGACGCCATGTTTATTCGCAAACAGTGGGAACAAATAAACCTATTAACATTATCGCCAACAGAACGATATTTAAAATTGATAAAAGAACGACCCGAAATTTTCCAAAGGACATCACTGAAAATTGTTTGTTCTTATCTTGGCATTACCGCAGAAAGTTTAAGTAGAATCAGGAAAAAAATTTCTTGAAACTGCACTTCTTACCTATCATCAATTTTTTAGCGAAATCATATCTCTACTTTTGAAATCTATATCAAAACGGATAATAAATGAGACCTAAAATTAACTATTTCGCTATCATTATTTTTTACATTATTGCCGTATTTCTGCGCTATTTAACAAATAAGACAAATCTACTGAATGGTATATCGAGCGAATTCCTTAAAGTACTTCTACGAGGAATTGGTCCTACCATTGGAGCTGTATCTGTCTTTTTAATTTTCAAAATAAAACCCGTTCTTACCTTGAAAGGAAATTACAAAAAAATACCCATACCTTTTCTTTTGTATTGGATACTTCCAATCACGTTCATTGTAGGGGCTGAATATTTAATAAAGGGAACTATTTCATCATTTGTTACGGTTAGTGCAATTTTGATTTATGGTCTTTTAGAAGAGATTGGATGGCGAGGTTTTTTACAGCGAGCACTTCAACCATTACCTCAATATTTGAATGTATTAATTGTTGCTACTTTATGGTTTATATGGCATTTAAATTTTGACTTAACTATTTCTAATTTGCTATTTTTTGGGATTTTATTACTTGGAGCTTGGGGCATTGGAAAAGTTGCAAACAGCACTCTTTCATTACTTGCTGTATCCGCATTTCATTCATTAAATAACTTTTTGCCTGAAATAAATCAAATTAGCTTACTTATTTTGATATCTCTTTTAATTATTTGGATAACGTCACTAATTATTAGAAAAAAGCAAATGAAGAAAAACGCCAACTAACATCATGCTGCAAAAGGTTAAACCTAAATTTAGAGTAGACTTGGCTATCCACTATGCGATTCGAAACGGCCAGTTGCTTCTTCGATGTGGATACGGTAAACGATCAGCGCGTCTCGAAGCGCTGGATTTATTGCATGAGAAGGATTCCGCCCAGGATCGTTGGTATTTGGCATAATACGCAGAATTAAGCCCTGCATCACCTGCTGGCGTTCCACACCTTTCAATTCCTCAAAGCTTCCCCATAGAATCACACTCTTCCACTTGAACATGTTGTCAATTTCATCAACCTGAAAACAAACGTGTGGATTTGCGCGCAGCATTTCTATTTTTTTTCCCTCGCCTGAATGGGCATATATCGCATTGTTTTGGTATACATAGTTGATAGGCACGATGTAGGTTTCGCCGTTTAAATAGCACCCCAGGCGACCAATGAATTGGCTTTCTAACAAATCGATGATTTCTCTTTTATTTAGTTCTCCTAGCATGGGCATCAACCATTATTTTTACTAAAATTACGTAAACTCCTTGGTTTTCCAAAACTACCACTTTAAACCAGTGATACTTTCATTACTTTTAACAAGTACCTCCAAGAAAGCTATCGGATGTTCTCCTACTTATTCAATCGTTCTATTTCTCTTGTCAGCGTTTGTTTCTCTGTTTTAGATTTGGTCAGCCTGATAGCTTGTTTGTAATGATAGATTGCTTTATCTCGGTTTGTATTAGTATATAGATAACCTAATAATCCGTGATAGTGGCTATTTTCATCTAGATGCAATTTTTCAGCTTCAGCAATAGCTTCTTTGTGCCCGTAAACCTTAGCAAAGGCGAACGTTCTGTTTAGTGCAGTTACTGGCGAATATTCAATAAGAATGAGTTGATTGTAAAGCTGTAAAATATATGGCCATTTGTTTTGGTCCATTGCTGTAGTATGCCAATATGCGATACTCGCTTCCAAATGGTATTTTGTCCAGTCGGCGAATCCTTTACACGCATTTGTCAAATAATAATTACCTCTTTCAATCAATCTTTTGTCCCACAAACTTTTGTCCTGTTCGTCGAACAGAACAGCTTCTCCTTTATCGTTCGTTCTCGCTTCCAACCGAGAGCTTTGAAAATACATTAAAGCCAATAAAGCATTTGTTTTTGGTGTATTGGTTGATAAATTTTCCGTCAATACCAATGTTAGTCTTATCGCTTCCAAACAAAGGTCTTTTCTAATTAACTGATTGTTGCTTTTTGAGAAATACCCTTCATTAAAGAGTAAGTATAACGTTTTCAAAACCGTATCTAATCGTGATTTTATTTCTGTTTCGTTTAATGATCTAATTTGGAAATTATCGTTCCGAAGATTGGTTCTCGCCCTTTGCAAACGTTTTTTAATGGTTTCGGGTTTTGCCAAAAAGGCATTGGCAATTTCTTCCACACTAAAACCGCAAAGTATTTGGAGCGCCAAACAAATCTGTGCTCCGATCGGATTTATTGGATTACACACCGCAAAAATCATGGCTAACTGACTGTCCGAAATATTCTCATTGCTGAACTCAAACGCTTGCTCCGCTTCCATTTCGTCTGATTTTATCGCTTCTTTAATTTGCGTTTCAAAAACGGAAATGTGTTTAAAATAGTCTTTGGTTTTATTTTTGGCTACTGTATAAAGCCATGCTGTTGGGTTATCGGGTATTCCCTTGACTGCCCATATTTCGGAGGCTTTTAAAAAGGTTTCGCTTGCAATGTCTTCGGCAATCTCCATATGTTTTAAATGGAATTTTCTACAGAGCACGGCAACTATTTTGCTATATTCTGTCCTAAATAAATGTGGAGTTATTTCATTCTGGCCCATAACAAAAAAAAAGCCCACGTAAATATACGAAAGGCTTTTAGGTATGCCTACAATTCGCTGATTTCTCTGACTTCCACACTTCCAAATGATAATATGGGAGCACCTTTAGCTAATCCTATGGCGTCTTCCATAGATATGGCATTTATCAATGTGTAGCCCATAATGGATTCTTTTATTTCGGCATAAGGTCCATCTGAAATTGTATCCCCTCTTAAAACCTTGCCCGAATCCGTTAAGCGATTTCCCCTATCAACCAATTTGTTTTGTACTGCAATACCTGCCACCCAATTCATCCATTTTTGGGTGGCTGCCTGCATTCCTTCAGGCGATTCTTTAGGCATAGCGTTATAATCTCCCCTGAATACCAATAAGAACTCTTTGCCATCTTCTTGGCTAAAGTCGCGATCTGCTATTCCTCTGATTTCTACATTGCCGCCAAAAGAAAGTATCGGACAATCTTTTACCAACGCTGCCGCCTCTTCTACCGAAGTGGCTTTTATAAGCGTATAACCCATTATGGATTCTTTAATTTCGGTATATGGACCATCCGAAATTACCCCTCCGCTTTTTACCGTTTTCCCCGAAACATCTAAGTGATTGCCACCCGCGAATTTGCTCTGGGCAGCGATGTCTTTAAACCAGTTCATCCATTTTTGTGTGGTTGCCAGCATTTCCTCGGCCGATTCCTTAGGCATCGACTGGTAGTCTCCCCTGAATACGAATAAGAACTTTTTCATTTTTCAAAATTTATTGTTCATCCTAATAACGATTAGCTTTAAGAAACGGGGACAAATTAAAAAATGTATCCTAAAGACAGTTGAATATCATTGGCATTTTTATAAGATTATGCGTTCAGTGTATATGAAGTAGTAATAA
Organism: Olivibacter ginsenosidimutans; assembly: GCF_039542865.1. Lineage (NCBI taxonomy): Bacteria > Pseudomonadati > Bacteroidota > Sphingobacteriia > Sphingobacteriales > Sphingobacteriaceae > Olivibacter > Olivibacter ginsenosidimutans. The sequence continues at coordinate 107,145 of NZ_BAABIQ010000034.1, forward strand.
AAGTTTACCCCTGTTAAACCTTTATCAAACCTTTGTTAAACCTTGATATATTCACCTCAACACCAGAATGCTTACCAATTTGGCGTATATTCTTTTGTCACTGCAATAGTGTCTAGTGCAGCATTAATTATGAATAAACAGTATATTGCCGTAATATTAATATTGTTATGAACAAACCAACCTTAATAGTCGTAACTGGCAGGCCCACATCGGGGAAAACCACCCTCTCTCACCACCTATCGCGAGAAATGAAATGCCCATTATTATCAAGAGATGAATTCAAGGAAGGCTATCTGAACACGTTTAAGTGTTCTCACGACGATGTTAACAGGACGGCGACAACGATTATTTATGAGACATTCTTTCAGACGATAGAACTTCTTCTCTCACAACATATCTCCCTAGTGGCCGAAGCAGCCTTTCAGCACCATGTATGGCAACCCAAGATCATGTCGTATCGGAATATCGCCATCATTCGCATCGTAATTTGTGATCTTTTACCTGAGCTAGCGCGCTCGAGATATATCAATAGAATTGCAGCAGACAGCGATTGTGAAAGATACCACGGCGATCAAGCAGAACTTCGTAAAAAAGCAGAACAATCCCTGATAACTTCATATATCCCACCCGATATTCCCGTTCCCACATTACGTGTAAACACGACCAATCAATATGCTCCCGACATCTCCGAAATTCTAGACTTTACTCGATGATGCTATTTAACTGAAAGCTTTGTAAATTGAATGAATCTTCTTGTTGTGCGATCACCAAGTATTTTCAACGTACATTTTTCAAAACTCTTTTTATACCATTGCACTGGTCTTCATTTGTAAAATACACCTATCCGAATTTTTTATCTGTCCATGAGAGGGTACTGTACTTTCTGATTTCAAACAGTTCCTTTTGAATTTTTCGAAGTCGTCCCAGATAAGCTCTACATTCATCTTTCCTCCTTTGTTATTGTTAAAAAATCTGTTATCTCGCGAGCGAAAACAGATACATTGTACACTTTTAGTCAATTTGGATAAATGTGCGTGGTGCTGAGATTGGCTTTCGGTTGGAATATTTGCAAGAAGATTTGTCACGCTTGAATATCAGATCTTCTGCTATGCTCTTGCTATTCGAATGGATTTATCGCTATATTTACTTATATTTATTGCTCTTGTTATTCGCGGTCGGTTGTATCGTTGAAGTAAAATGGGATATAGATTTAGTAATACATTCATTATAAACAACCACAATGATTTGACTATTCCAAATTTCACTGCCACAAAAATACTGAACCCAAGAACGATGATAAAAATAATAATATGTCCCAGTTCATCCTGTTTTGTTTTGTAATGTAGCTGTATTAAAACATCGGTATTTTTCTTGGCCGGCTTGGATTTTTTGTTTAGTTTTTCCCAACCAATCCCAACCAGTAATTTTCTGTAAAGGTTTATTCCAACAAATTCATATATCTTTCCTTTTCGTTCCCATTCCTTTTCGTTAAAGTAAGGAGAAACAAGTTGGCTTTTTAGTGCTTCAGTAAATGTAAGTACGCAAGCCATCAACAAAAAATTAAGACTAAACGCAAAAGAAAAACCTTGCATTCCAATATAATGAATTAAGGCATACGTTAAGGCAATTGTAATGATTACGATAAAAGTCAGGGTTAGTGTTTTTTTCATTGATTATCTTTGTTTCTAAAGCTTCACACCATCCAAATATACACACAACTACCCAATAGCCAATGCTTTACTTAAAAACAACCTTTTTGATTAGGTATAATGAGCATTGAGATTTCGCAGCCACAAATGACAAAGATGATTACATGTATCCACATTGTCCAAACACAAACAACAAGTGTTCGAATACGAACAGTTATCAAGATGAAATATTTACAAAATATTGAATATTAGTTATTTTCGTGGTTTAGCAGCTTTTTATTCAACCGTTAAGTAAAAGTCTTTTTAAGACCTATCTGAAAATCACTTGGTCTTTCGATATTATTTTGTTCACCAGTTGATGGACTAACAGCGAGAAAAATATTGAAGCCAATTCAGATTGTGTATTGTGGCAAATTTCTTATAATGATTTAAATGTTATCATAAAAATACCTTGATTGGCGAGCGAATCAGAATAAAAGTTACCGAAAATGTTATCTCAAAAAAATGAAACGTGAGATATCATTACTCGAATACACGGCAAAAAAAGTATTTGTACTTAGTGAAAGATTAACCACAATTGATTCCGCATATCCCTCTCAAATACCTGGCTTCCTATATCAGCATCCGTCCGCAATCGTTGAGCCGTGCCCGAAAAGAAATTAATTAACATTTGTTCATTGATTCGCTTGAACGGACAGGATACCTTTACAAATAAAAATAAAAGAGATGAAACCATTATTTGTTTTAATCTGTGTATTTGCCGTGTTTTTAATAGGAACAAGGCTTTTTAAACATAACTTTGATTATAAATTGTCCGGTAGAATGGCATTGGTTGCAATGCTATTATTTACTTCGTTAGGACATTTTCTCTATACAAAAGGGATGTCAATGATGTTGCCTGATTTTATTCCGTTTCGCATAGAATTGATTTATTTGACAGGAATTATTGAGATAGTAGCTGCCGTAGGGGTCTTCATTCCCAGCTTGAGGATCACTACCGGAATACTTTTGATGGTATTTTTCGTTTTGGTTCTTCCCGCTAATATTTATGCGGCTATCAAACAGTTGAATTACGAAACCGCAACGTTCGACGGAAAGGGCATTTCTTATCTTTGGTTTCGAATTCCGTTTCAGATCTTATTGATTTTGTGGACCTATTTTTTTGTCATAAAATAAATCAAAAAATTACTACAGCTGAAATATCTGTCAAAATATGAACTATTTTTAAAACAAATTTTCAGAAACACAAATGGCAACGTTACATATTTTCTATATCAGAATCGTACCCCTTGGGGACTATTGATATTATTTTAAAGAATAATGAAATAAAGAGTGATAAATTTTTTGAAGTGTGAACTGAGAATATTATACAATAAATGAATAAGCAGTGATGTGATAATAATGGTAGGTATAATATGAAAGAATTCACGTACTTTGGAAAAGACGGATTACCTCTTTTTGCGATTTCATTAGAATCAGAATCCTTTGCGCGAAAATCGACTATTGTCTTTTTACACGGAGGTGGTCCAGATCATCATAGTATGATTCCACTAGCAAAGAAATTTCAGGAAAAATACAGCTGTATTTTGCCAGATTTACGAGGATACAGTCGTTCAGTGTGCAGGGATGCTTCAAATAATTGAAAAACAAAAACTCACCGAACTACTCACATTTACCTTGATATTTATTGGTGGATTTGATACGAAAGAAATGAAAAAAGCCCCTAAATGTGCTATTTAAGGGCAGGATTGGCTATGTCGCACATTGCCCACACGCAAAGGCCACAGCCATCCTAGAGAAGGAGGTCTCAGCAAAAATGAAGCCCTTGCTTACGCAAGGGCTTCATTTTTACTGGTCGGGGTGGCAGAATGACCACACCTAATCTTAAACATCTGTATTACAACTATTTAATTATCCCTTATTCTAAAAGGGCACGAAATAGGGCACGATTCAAACTATATCAAAATAAAACAACCTATTCTTTACTCGACTTCATTTGCCTAAAAATAGCATCAAATCAATCGACTTTAATAGTACTCTAATATACGGAATTTAATCGAAATATTGTTTTTTGTTACTCAAAAAATTGGTAAATTTTTCATTTAACCTTTCCAACGTCTTGTTATAGAACTAACAGTTTCTCCTGCTTCAAGCAATGATTTTACGCTGGATAAAATTGCAGCCTACCCATGATTAGTGAGTTGACAATTTAGAAGATACAAGGGAGAATAAAATTTGATGTTTAAAAAAAGTTTCCATTCAAAATTTTAATAATAAATTTGTTTCGATACATTTGAAGGGATTAAGATACAGCGCAAGTGAACATACGTTTGTGGCTTTAATTTGGTCATAATTCTAACGAAGCATTTAAGACTTTTAAATGCAAGATCGTAATTTGACTAACTATATAAACTAGCTCTTTATCTACACTACGTTTTAGTAGACTAAATATATTACAAGTTTGTGTGCTGACTTTGACGTTGAATTATGATGAACAAATACGTCCGTCTGTAAAAAATATTTCTCGTCCAAGTTGAGTTTGTTCGTCCCAACCAGCCTTTGTCACAGCAGGAGTGATAAACTTCTCTTTTATGTCCGCTTCTGATAAGTCCTTTTTGTTCATGTTCTACTTTTTAGTGTCGGTCGGTGCGTTGGCAAAATTTAGCTCTTTTGGTTTTGCGAATCGTTGGCTTGTGTGTCGGGCAAAACCAAATGTGCTAAATGTGCGGTTGGCTTTTATGTCGTTTTTCTGTCTGTTCATGTTTAGCACTGTCGTCTTTTAGGGTTGCTTGTAATGGCTCGGCGACTTGGCGAAGTAGCGAAGCTGTATCGAAGATACAAAAGCGGAGCTATTTAGCCAAGTCGCTTGTTGTAAGCAGTCCGCGAAGCGGCGGCTT
>NZ_BAABIQ010000035.1:0-118753 GCF_039542865.1 Olivibacter ginsenosidimutans
TTCAGACATGACCATGCTATCGACATTAAACAGAAAAACAGCGATCAAGTGAAACCAAGCATGTTTTGTAAGAACATTGGGAATTTAACCGGACAACAATGATATTTATTATTAAGCAAATAAATAGTAAGTTATTGATTATAAACATATTAAACTTTTAACAAATGACTTTCAGTATATTATTTGGCTTCTTACCAAGAGAATCTAAAATTGACATCAACAATGAGTATTAAAACCACAAGTAAACATAAATTTTATACTGATAATAAATTAGTTATATATACAAAAAAATTTAATTTCGGGTATATTTGCACCAAAATAATCTTTGGCAAATAAAAAATTTTACTGTTTTTTATTTTTTCACCATTTTTGGTAAGAATGCGGCAATAATGCCAATTAGCGGAAGGAAGGAACAGATTTTAAATACATACTCGATACCGTTGCGATCTGCCAATGCTCCGAGCGCAGCCGAACCTATCCCACCCATTCCGAATGAGAAACCGTAAAATAGTCCCGCAACCAAACCTACTTTGCCCGGCAAAAGCTCAGTAGCAAATACTAAGATAGCAGAAAAGGCAGAGGCAATAATCAATCCAATCATAGCGGCAAAAACAACCGTCCAACCAAATGGAAGATAGGGTAAGAAAAGTGTAAAAGGCCCTGTTCCCAAAATAGAAACCCAAATAATTTTTTTTCGTCCATACCTATCGCCCAGTCTACCTCCAAGAATAGTTCCCACAGCGACAGTGGAAGCGAAAACAAACAAGCATAGCTGCGAATCTTTTACAGATATGCCAAATTTTTCTATGAGAAAAAAAGTCAGGTAGTTATTCATGCACGCTAGGTAAATGTATTTGGAAAATACGAGTAGTAAAAGAATGACGATAGAAGTTAAAACACGCTTACGAGACAATAGTATATCATCATCAAGGCGGGACTTTTTAGTGGTCTTACCGACAGCTAATTGTTCAGCGTACCAATCTCCCACTTTCCATAAAACGATCATACCGATAAAAGCAGCAGCAGCAAAGACGCTTACATAACTTTGCCCCAACGGCAACACGATTAAAGCAACCAATAGTGGCCCTACCGCACTTCCCGAATTGCCCCCCACTTGAAAGATCGATTGTGCCAATCCCTTGTGGCCCCCTGATGCAAGCTGGGCTACACGAGAGGCCTCAGGATGGAATATAGACGATCCCATACCAATTAGTGCTACAGCACAGAGTAAGAGCAGATAATAATGCGCGAAAGCCAAAAGCAATAGTCCTATCATGGATAGCCCCATTCCAGCAATTAAAAATCTTGGGTTAGGCTTTTTATCTGTATAGATCCCTACAAATGGCTGAAATATAGATGCTGTCATCTGAAAAACAAATGTAATGATACCTACTTGCATGAATGATAGTCGGAAACTGTCTTTGAGTATAGGATATAACGAGGGAATAATTGACTGAAGTAGGTCGTTCAATAAATGGGAGAAACTGGTCAAAAATAAAATTGGGTAAACAATTTTATGATAGACAGGTAAATTAACATCTGCTTTGAAGTTGTCCTTTATTCTTATTTTGTTCATTTTATTACGCAAATTTAAATCTGAGACAAGGACAAAATTTGTTTATTCAATAGATATATTTGTATATTTAAGACACTATAAATTTCAAACTCATGAGAAGGATACAATTTGAATCTCTGGTGGTGACCGAGTGGGACGTAGAGGAATTTCCTTTGCCTAAACACAAACATTCCTTCTATGAAATGATATACATAGTTGATGGTGCAGGAATCCACGTACTGAACAACAATCGTTTCGCTTATAAAGCTAGGGATCTATTTATAGTCAGTCCGGAAGATCGACACTATTTTGAAGTAGAGGAGCGTTCCAGATTTACCTTTATTAAATTTACAGATGATTATTTCGCTGGTCATAAGCAGCATCGTCCTCATGCACTATTTTTCTCTTCGCCGGAAGAAATCATGCGTAATAACCTATTAAAGGAAGTAAAGCTCGAATTAGACGAACTCAGCAATTCTATTTTAAGCAATATTATTAAAAACATTGTAGCGTACAATAGCCGAAAAGATATTGCTTCTTCTCCTTTAATATATTATCAATTGCTTTCTATTTTTGGATTAATCCGAGAAGCCGCATTGAAAATCGGCGTTCGAGTAGACAAAGAACAGGCTGGAAACGAAGAGATGGCATCATATATTCATGAGTATATTTATGAGCCCGAAATGCTATTGATGAAAAATATTGCGGGACATTTCCATCTTGCACCGGGTTACTTCAGCGCTTATTTTAAACGTAATTTTGGTATATCATATCGGGAGTATGTGAATGGATACCGTCTTAAACTGATCGAGAAACGTCTTACCATTCCCTCCCTAACAATAAAGGAAATTGCCGATGAATTTGGCTTTACGGATATAAGCCATCTTTCCCACTATTTTAAATCAATCAGAAAGATAAGTCCCAAACAATTTAGAGAAAAAGGAAGAAAACTAACTACTTCTTCAATCCCATAATCCACCTTCTCCTCTAAAAGTCTTTAAACCACTTTCAGCGGAAATACCAGCGCCCGTAAAGACAACTAGATGTGTCATCATCCATATGATTAAGCCATTTGAATATCTTGTACACTACGCAGGTTCGGAAAATAATGCTTGGCCCATTCAAAGCCACCGTATAACATAGTACAGTAAATCAAATTGCCCCATAATAGATTTTTTTCAAAGGGAATGGCCTTTATGTAGCAATCTATTAAGCCTTGAGCCGTTAACGGATAATATTTACCTGTAATCCAGACACCGAAATCAGTTATTAACCAATGTACAACCACCGCTGCTAAAGCGCCTAGCAATACCTGTAAAACGGTTACTTTCTTAATCATGCTCCCAATGAATACCATGACCGCAAATGCCAAATATACCCATGCTATTCCTTCATAAAAGAGGACGATTTTACCATAATAACCATAGTTTATCACCATATCTGAGAGAAAAAGGGCAAGCAAAGGAATCGCATAAGCTGTTGGTCGTTTACCGAAATAAGTACCTGCAAATAGAGCTAAAGCACCAACAGGTGTAAAATTAGCCCAGTTGACCGCTTTTCCAATATCAGGTATGCGTAATAAGGCCACGCACACAATGATCAGCACCAATACTAAATGTCTTATCGATATTCTTTTTTCTATGGTCATGACAACATAAATTGAGTTGCAAAATAAGTAAAAAAATGGTAAAGCTTAAAGTGAAAAGCTATTCATACGTAACGATTAGATAAAGTTAAGGAAATATATTACTTTTACTGTTTTATTTGTACGCTTATGAAAACCTATGTATTCCCTTTTTATGTTAAGTTGGCCTGCGTATTAATCAGCATATTACTTTTAGGCTATTTAGCTATTTTAGGCCATACCATTTTAACACCATTGATCTTTGGATTTTTATGTTCGGTCTTATTGCTACCTTTCGCTAATTTTTTAGAAAACCGATTAAAATTCCCCCGATCCCTCTCCTCCTTGGTTTCTTCTGTGACACTAGTGCTATTAATTGCGGCTCTACTCATTTTATTGGGTACGCAACTGTCTTCTTTAGCGAAAGATTGGCCAGCTTTTAAAGAGCAGGTGTTGACTTCTACTGCCGATTTGCAATTATGGGTATCAAAAACTTTTCATATTAATAATCAGGATCAAATCAACTACATTAACGAAGCCGCTTCAAAGTCATTAAGTACAGGAACCACTATCTTGAGTAAAACCCTAATGTCTTTATCGTCTGTATTTTTGTTACTCCTATTTTCTTTTCTATACACTTTTTTTATTTTATTTCATAGAAGGCTGATTATAAAGTTTTTGGTAAAATCATTTAAAGAAAAACATAGTGATACGGTATATGAGGTTATTTATCAAATTCAGTATATCATTAAGCGTTATGTTGTAGGTTTGGTTTTACAAATGGTTATTGTGACCATTTTGGCCTGTACAGCTTTTTACTTTATTGGCGTAAAATATAGTTTTTTACTGGGGCTTATTACAGGGATATTTAATATTATTCCTTATATCGGCATTTTTACCGCTTTAGTGCTAACGGTATTGATTACGTTTGCAACATCATCAGCTACTCATGTACTTTTCGTCATTATTACGTTAGTGGCCATTCATGTCATTGATGGTAATTTTATCATGCCGAAGATCGTTGGTTCTAAAGTTCAGATCAACGCGCTAATTGCCTTAATAGGCTTAGTTTTAGGAGAAATGATCTGGGGAATTACAGGAATGTTTCTTTCTATACCGATTATCGCCATTATGAAAGTGGTTTTTGACCGTGTACCTGAACTTAAACCTTGGGGCATGCTCTTAGGTGAAGAAGACGAAGTAGCGATCCCGCTTGAACCTAAAGCAGAAAAATTGACGGATGCCATTAGCGAAGGAGAAAAAGATTAAGCTAGGCAGCCAATTAATGCCATGAGGGATTAGCCGAGCGCTTTAATATACTGATGAAATAAGGTAATAGCTTCTCTTTTTTTGTCGGTTAAGGCAAAGTCAATAAAATGATTCAAATATTGAGCGAGATCAAAATCAGTCCGTTTAGGTAACGCTTCTAAAACACGTTCGCGATTAGCCAGTCCGAAAGCCATGGATTGATTGAATAATTGAATGAAATCTTCTGGTAAGGGTTTATTTGCTGCCCACACAGCAAAAGCAAAAGGGAGTCCGGTAAAATTCATCCATTCTTCTCCCATATCGTATACATAAGGATATTGTGTTTTTTTTCCAAAAGTTCGATCACCAATTTCGACGAAAGCATCGGCATCGGCATGCTCCACCAGTTCGACGGATCGTTTCCAGTAATTCTTAAACAATACACGTGCTAAGTTATTCGACGTTCGAGATTGTAAATCGAGGCGAAGGGTTTTAACTTCATTTACGGGTTTGTTGCTAAAAATGAAAACAGAATTTACAGCTCCTGTGGCGCCGATACAGTAATCGGAAATAATTTCATACGTTGGAATATGCAAGAGCGCAGCTACTGGAACTAAACCAACGTCTACTTGATTATCAATTAATTTTTGGGCGCAAATGCTTGGAATATCTAAACTCAGTTCTATTTTATGAATGAGATCGGTATGTTTAATACCATAAATGAATGGTGTCGTATTGGTATAGGATACGGCAGATACTTTAACGTTGTTCATGTAGTAAATTTAATATAATAGCTTATTCCTCGACTGTTCGTTGGAGTTCGGTTAAGTGGTTGATATTATAATGGTCTTCAATAGTAAAGATGCCGTTATCGTATGAAACCAAATATAGTGCGGTATTCATATGCGGAAAATCGTCCATTTCCGAAAGTGGCTTATTGATCAACAGACATAAAAAAATACGCATAGCGCGGCCGTGCATACATACCAGAACTTTTCGTTCATCTTTTTTCGAAAGCATGTAATTTAAGGCTTTTTTTTGTCGTTCTTGTACCGTTAAGGGGTTCTCTCCCTCGGCTACACTGACTTCCAATTTTCCTTCACTCCATTGCTGGGTGATGGAATTAAAGCCCGTTATGATCGTGTCTGATTGCACCTTCCCCTCGTATATGCCCCAACTTATTTCATCAAGCCCTTCTAATTGTTCGTATGGAATGCCATCTGCCATAAATTCAGCTACGGTTTGATGGGTTCTTTGCAATGTAGAGGTATAGATTTTGTCGAACCCAATGCCTTTATATGCTTCATAAAAAGCATGAGCTTGCTGTTTTCCGTATGCATTCAATGGGGTATTGACTCCTCTGCCTTGAACTATTCCTTGTTTGTTTAAGTCTGTTTCGCCGTGTCGGATAATGTAAAATAGTTTCTTCATTTAATTTTTAAGTATCGGGTATCAAAGACGTATTTAGTTGTGCGTTCTACCAACCACTGATAACCATTAACGAACAGCCAATAACTAATCATTCAGTACCGGCAAGCTATAGTAATTCTTTTTGGGGGATGTCGCTTCGTCAAATACAACATCCTGATAATCGGTAACGACATGATACAACGTATCACGTTCAATAGGATGTCGGCCTACATTTTTAATAAGTTCTACCAATTGCTGTGTGCTCATAGCCGGATTTTTCTCCTCGGCGCCAGCCATCGAATAAATTTTTGTTGTATCATCCAATGTGCCATCAATATCATCTACACCGAAACTTAAAGACAATTGTGCGGTATCCCTGCTAATCATAGCCCAATACGCTTTGATATGCGGAAAATTATCCAAATAAATACGTGCTATGGCGTAATTTCGAAGATCTTCAATAACCGAAGATTCGGGTACATCGGACATTTGATTATCCTTATTTCGGAACTTCAATGGAATAAATGATTGAAAACCACCTGTCTTATCTTGCAATTGACGAAGACGCTCCATATGATCCACACGGTGGTGAAATGCTTCGATATGTCCATAGAGCATGGTTGCATTAGAGTGCATGCCTAATTTATGCCACTCTTCGTGAATCGCCAGCCATTGTTCGGCATTACATTTATCTTTCGCTATTTTATCCCGTACTTCTGGAGCAAAAATTTCTGCACCTCCTCCCGGCATCGATTCGAGCCCTGCTTCTTTCATCATCCGCATGCCGGTGGCATAATCTACTTTAGCCTTTTTGAATATGTAGTGGTATTCTACAGGCGTAAGTGCCTTTACATGTAAGTCGGGGCGATGTTTTTTGATGGCGCGAAACAAATCCATATAGAACTGCATATTGTACTGCGGTAATACCCCCCCTACAATATGTACTTCGGTAACCGGTTCGTTATCGTATTTTTTTATGGTTGCCAACATTTCATCCATGGTGGCTTCCCAGCCTTCTGATCGTTCTTTGATCAATCTTGAATAGGAACAGAATTTACAATCATAAACGCAAAGATTAGTTGGTTCAATGTGGAAATTCCGATTAAAATAGGTGTAATTCCCATTCTTCTTTTCTCTTATATAATTTGCCAGCACTCCCAAGTACCCTAATTCTCCCTTTTCATACAGCAATACTCCCTCATCGAAAGTAATGCGTTCACCATGAAGAACTTTTAAAGCTATACTTTTCAAGTCGGGATCAAGATGGGGATCATTGATTACTAATGCTAACCTGTTAACAGCTTCCATACACGAATATCTTGTAGGCAAACTTAGATAAAGTTGCCTTGATATGCAAGCTTACAATTGTGAGCGTAACGTAAATTATTGAAATCTTATTTTTTCAAGACGCTTGGTCAAACTATTTAAAAAGATTTTTGTTACACCTTAAAAGGCTTAGCGTGACCCCTATCCTTTCGTAAAAAGCCATTTTATCAGGCAATATTTGTTTTTTAAATCAGTATAAATATGCTTTACTGCTCACCAGTTGTGTTGATTAGTGAGATTATTTAAAAAGCGAGTATAAAAAGGTCGTATATTTTATATATAGAAATAATTTGTCTAAATTTAAAACACTGGAAATTTGGTTCTCATATTTTAATTCTTGAATTATGGATAACTTAAAAGCTGACCCCATCCTCTTACGAAAACTAACCATTGATGATGCGGTAATATTCGATAATACCTATGCAAGACCAGAGCTATTTTGGAAAATTAATATTAATGACGAGATTGGTAATGAGTCTGCAGAAGATTTTACCAAACGAATGCTTTGGTTATGTAAGTATGTCTATACCATACGGTTGAAAAGTAATCCAAGTCAGGTGATCGGTTCCTGCGTATTATACAACTGGAATAAAAAAAAGAAAGAAATTTTCTTTGGCGGTTCGTTATTGCCCGAATATTGGGGAAAGGGAATTATGCCAAACGCTTTTAACCAGATGATTGAGATGGCTAAGTATTGTTTAGGCGCATCTTTTATTAAAATATGTATTCACGAGGATAATCAACCAGCTACTAGAATGGTAAAAAAATTAGGCTTCTTTAATGCATCTAAGGAAAATGAATTGATCACCTATACCCGTCCGATCGATTTACCACCATCAACAGCTAAACTCATTCAAAAAAATAACGGCGGATTCCAGCAAGCGATCTAGGATTCCAACAAGCTATTTAATCTAATCGTTGTTCATGAATTTGCTTGGTCATTCCTGCTCGTAGCAGAGGCATGTTAACATGTGCGCTTGTCCTACTTATCACGTAAAAAGGTTTTGCACTATCAAAATAAAGTGTATATTTGCGGCATACATTAACCGTGTATTGATCAATTCCTCTTTAATAGAGTCTTGATTTATAAAGAAGTGGCGAGAGACCGGCTCTGAGACCCACTGGCAACCATCCATAATAGTTTTGGAAAAGGTGCCAAATCCTGTCCCAAATTTATGGGAGCATATAAATAAAAAAGACAATGAAATCACAGATTACCGAGCGTATTATCCTTGCTGTTTTGAAAAGCTTAACCGTGTTTTTCAAACCCTTATCTTATAGCACCAAAGACCTTCCTATTTTTACGATGTATCGTTATCAACGCTATATGTGCTGTTAGGACATCTCCTTTTTGATCTTTTTCAAGCCATCCATCGATTAACGTACTATTGTTATATTTTTTAACAGGGAAAATAATAGAATACCATAATAGAAACGAACATGTCAACAGAAAATCTAAAATTTGAAACCTTACAAATACATGCCGGCCAGGAAGTAGACCCTACTACGAATTCGAGAGCTGTACCTATTTACCAAACCACTTCCTATGTATTTAATAGCTCGGAACATGGAGCCAATTTATTTGCATTAAAAGAGTTTGGAAATATCTATACGCGGATTATGAATCCGACGACTGATGTCTTTGAGAAGCGTATAGCGGCGCTGGAGGGAGGTGTAGCTGCACTTGCTGTGGCATCTGGCCAAGCGGCACAATTTATTGCATTGAACAATATTTTAGAAAGCGGAGACAATTTTGTATCGGGCGCTAGTTTATATGGCGGTACCTATAATCAATTTAAAGTTTCTTTTAAGCGTTTGGGTATCGAGGTTCGTTTGGCTGAAAATGATAAGGCAGCGCATATAGAGGCACTTATTGACGATAAGACAAAAGCTATTTACCTGGAAACCATTGGTAATCCAAGTTTCAGTGTTCCCGACTTTGACGATGTAGCAGCGGTTGCGAAGAAACATGACTTGCCTCTACTAGTAGATAACACTTTTGGTGCGGCTGGTTATTTATTTAAGCCATTAGCACATGGAGCACATATTGTGGTAGAGTCAGCAACCAAATGGATTGGTGGCCACGGCACGAGTATTGGTGGTGTTATTGTTGACGGAGGAAACTACAATTGGGGTAATGGTAAATTTAAGCAATTCAGTGAACCGTCTGAGGGTTATCATGGCTTAGTGTTTAACGATGTTTTTGGAGCGAATGGCCCCTTTGGAAACATTCAATTTGCCATTCGTGCGCGTGTAGAAGGTTTACGGGATTTTGGTCCTGCCCTCTCCCCTTTTAACTCCTTTTTGCTCCTACAAGGTGTAGAAACTTTATCATTGCGGGTACAACGCCACGTGGATAATGCCTTAGCATTAGCCGAATGGCTTCAAGCTCACCCACAAGTTCAAGCCGTTAATTATCCTGGTTTGAGTAGTAGTCCCACCTATGCCAATGCCAAAAAATATTTAAAAAATGGTTTCGGTGCCGTCTTATCTTTTGAGCTTAAAGGAAAGAAAGAACAGGCAACAAAATTTGTCGATAGCCTGAATTTAATTAGTCATCTGGCAAATTTAGGCGATACAAAAACATTGATTATTCAGCCATCGGCAACCACGCACCAACAATTACCAGAGGCGGCTCAAATAGCAGCTGGGGTTACTCCGACTTTGTTGCGTATATCGGTAGGCTTAGAACATATTGACGATATCAAAGCAGATTTACAGCAGGCTTTTGATCAGCTAAAATAGAAGTGAACAGACGTTTAGCGACAAAATGAGTATTCATAAATTTAACTATACAAAGACCTTTCCGTTAGAAAATGGTAAGCGCTTGAAGGGGGTGCAAATTGCGTACCATACCTATGGCCGCTTAAATACCCGTAAGGATAATGTCATTTGGGTATGCCATGCTTTAACGGCAAATTCGGATGTATTTGATTGGTGGCCCGGCTTATTTGGCGAGAAGGATTTATTTAATCCTCAAGAATATTATATTATCTGTGCCAATATTATCGGATCACCTTACGGCACCACGAATCCGTTGAGTATTAATCCATCAACAGATCAACCCTACTACTTGGCTTTTCCACAGTTTTCTATTCGTGATTTAGCTGCAGCGCATGAATTATTGGCAGCGCATTTGGGAATAGCGAAGATCAAGGTGCTGATTGGTGGCTCATTAGGCGGTCAGCAAGCGATGGAATGGGCTATTAGCCATCCTGAACGGATAGAAACCTTAGTATTATTGGCAACTAATGCTCAACATTCGCCGTGGGGTATTGCTTTCAATGAAAGTCAGCGACTGGCTATTCGCGCTGATCGGACATTTTATGCGAATAAACCTCATGGTGGTGCTAAAGGCTTAAAAGTTGCGCGGAGCATTGCACTGTTGTCTTACCGAACCTATGAAACTTATGGTGCCACTCAATTGGAAACCGATGCGGATAAAATCGATGATTTTAAAGCATCTTCTTATCAGAATTACCAAGGTGAAAAATTAGTTAAACGTTTCAATGCCTATAGTTATTGGTTTTTAAGCAAGGCAATGGATGCACACCATGTTGGTCGTGGAAGAAATAGTATTGAACAGGCACTTCAGGCCATTACGGCTAAAACTTTAGTCATTGGAATAAGCAGCGATCAGTTATTTCCATTGGAAGAGCAGCAATTTTTGGCCAAGCATATTCCCGCTGCTAAATTTATAGCCATTAATTCCTTTTACGGACACGATGGTTTCCTGATTGAGACGAAGCAAATCAGTAAGGAAATTGCCGCTTTTTTAAAACAAGCAGCACCAGGTAAAACCGTGCAAGCGTTTATTTAAATAATGTATCAAGACGTAGGTATCAAGTATCAAGACATCAGTATCAAGATGTAAGCCTGTGTCAAGATTTGAACTGCTTATTGTTAAAATAGAATCTTATGTCTTGTATCTTGATACTTATTAATATAGAGAGAAGAATTAGAACAATATGAGCAAAAAGCTTACTTTAGGACTGTTTGGCTTTGGCGTAGTGGGTCAGGGCTTATACGACATCATCAAAACCAAGAAACTGAATTTGGCGATTAAGCGTTTCGCCATCAAAAACCCAGAAAAGAAACGTACACTACCCCAAGAACTGTTTACAACAAATGCTAATGATCTATTACTTGATCCAGCAATCAATACGATTGTTGAATTGATTGATGATGCAGAGGCTGCCTTTACTATTGTATCCACTGCGCTGCGTTCAGGAAAACATGTCGTATCGGCTAACAAAAAAATGATTGCCAATCATTTAGAAGAATTGATTGCCATACAACAAGAATATGGTACCAGTTTATTGTACGAAGGAGCTGTCTGTGGGAGTATCCCCATTATTCGGAACTTGGAAGAGTATTACGATAATGAGCTGCTCCATTCGGTTTCGGGAATATTTAATGGATCATCCAATTATATTCTTTCCAAGATCTTCAATGAACATTTGGATTACGATACGGCATTGAAACAAGCTCAACAATTAGGGTTTGCCGAAACAGATCCCACCTTAGATGTGGCCGGTTTTGATGCAAAATATAAGTTAGCTATTGTAGCGTCACATGCGTATGGCTTATATGTAAAGCCGGAAGATATCCTGAATATTGGCATCGATCAACTGTCAGATTACGATATTCGGTTTGCCCGTGAAAAAAATTATAAAATTAAATTAGTTCCTACGGCTAAAGAAATTGGAAACGAGAAAGTAATTTTATATGTTGTTCCTAAATTTGTCACCGAAAAAAGCATCTTATATACAGTGGAAAATGAATATAACGGTGTGGTGGTACAGGCCGCATTTGCAGATCAACAATTTTTCTACGGTAAGGGTGCCGGTGGACATCCAACGGGTTCGGCAGTACTTTCTGATATTACGGCACTTCGCTATGATTACCGCTATGAATACAAAAAACATTTAGAATCTATTCAGCTTACGCACAGTAACGATCATTTACTGAAAGTTTATCTGCGTTATAATGATGAAGCTATTGTCGATAAATTGGAATTTAAAAAAGTTTCGGAGCGTTATTATGCACGGGACTTTAAATACGTGATTGGAGAAATCAATTTAGAGTCGTTAATCGCACATAGAGAAGCCTTAATAGCGGATAGCAGTTTTGTTGTGGAGATACCTTAATGGTTGTTCGTTATTAGTTATTAGTTATTGGTTGTTAGCCGGTTGGTTGTCTATTCTATTTTATGTGTAAGACGATAACGAATAACGAGCAACTAATAACTAACAACTATATATGTTGCGCAATAACATAGCCACTGGCCCAGGCCCATTGGAAGTTGTAGCCACCCAACCAACCGGTTACATCCACGCATTCACCGCCGAAATAAAGTCCGCTACACTTTTTCGCTTCCAGCGTTTGTGACGATAGTTCGGCGGTATCTATTCCCCCACGCATCACCTCCGCTTTATCATATCCCTTGGTTCCAGCGGGTTTTACTTCGAAATGGTGTAACAGCTGGTGTGCCTGTTGCGCTTCCTGTTTGCTCATGGAAGCAATCTTTTTGGTGATGGGAAGGAACTTACCCAAGGCCTCAGCGAACTTCTTGGTAAAATGATCTTGCAGCAGTTGTAGCAGCATACGCTTCCCTCCTTTTTCTCTTTCTTCCTGTATCCATTTGGAAAACTGCTTACGAGGCAATAAATCTATGATAATATGCTCTCCCGGATTCCAATAAGACGAAATCTGAAGGATTGCCGGACCGCTAAGCCCCCAATGCGTAAATAAGATATTTTCTTCAAAGCTAATCCGTTCGTTAGATACCTTACAAAAGACCGTATTGCCTGCCAGTGCGCTAAACCACTCGGCATCCTTGCCCGTAATCGTTAAGGGAACCAGGGCGGGCTTAGGTGCTACGATAGCTAAACCAAAAGCTTCGGCTATTTTTAAGGCGAAGTCACTTGCACCCAATTTTGCTACGGGCAATCCTCCACTTGCCATGACCACAGTCCGCGCTGCTAACGTTTGGATTTGGCCTGATTGCTTATAGCTAACAGTGAAATCTCCTGTTTGCTGATTTTTAGTGATGGCAGTAACATCAGCGTGAAGGTATACATCTTGTCCCAGTTCCCGCAATAGCTTACTGAAAACCGATACAATATCTTTGGCCTTATTGCTAATGGGAAAAAGTTGCCCTAAGGTCTTCTCTTGTCCACGAATACCATACGTTTCAAAAAAATTAATGGTATCATTAACTGTCCATTGTGCGAGTGTTGCTTTACAAAAATGTTCATTTTGTGAATTAAAATGAACCGCTTCTGTATAGAGGTTCGTATAGTTGCAACGGCCGCCACCGGAAATCAGGATCTTCGCTCCTATTTTATCGTTTTTTTCCAATACGGCAACATGTTTTCCCAAAAACCCCGCTTGTACGGCACACATCAATCCACAGGCACCACCGCCGACAATGATGGCATCGTACCTCATGGCAGATCGATTATCCGCCGCTCGCGCGCGCTTTGTTCACCCAATTCCAATAGCTGAATCACTGTCCGGGCCTCTTCCGGTTTTACCATAAGATCAGTTATGCCATGAATAGCATCACGTACATTTTCATAGTAAGCTGGATAATTTCCCCGCTGACTTGGTATTTTCCGACGGGCGTCTGGCCTTTGTGCTGTGGTATGTAGTATGCCCCAAATTTCTTCTGGCTCAGCACCCCAGTCTGTGGTATTTAAAGGTGTTTTTCCTGCTTTTAATGCTTCCTCTTGTGGATCTACGCCTGGTTTTACAAAAGCACCTTCGGTGCCATATAATGCAAAACGAGGGGTGGGTTCTTTAATCAACATGCTTCCCTTAAGCGAAACCTTCAGCCTAGGATAATAAAGTAGCATTTCAAAATCATCCACGGCTCCTACCCCTTCGCGCATCTTACGGAGTGAAGCAAATAACGCCTGAGGTTTTCCAAATAGTTGGAGGCTCTGATCGATTAAATGTGCCCCCAAATCATAAAAGATGCCCGATCCGGGAAGATCGTGTTCTCGCCAGGCATTTGGCCGAAGGTAGTTCCTAAAACGGTCGTAGCGCACTTCATAGGTTACTAATCTTCCCAATGCTCCGTTAGTTAAGATATCCTTTACGGTGAGGTAATCGCTATGCCACCGCGCGCTATGGAAAACCGATAGCACCTGTTGTTGCTGCTTTGCTAGCGCAATCAATTCGTCTGCTTCTTCAGTCGTATTGGTAAACGGTTTTTCAACGACCACATGTTTTCCTGCTAAGAGTGCCGTTTTTGTTAGCGAAAAGTGAACATCATTGGAAGTAGCGATAACAACAAGATCTACCTTGGGATCATGTATGATCTCTTCTGCCGAAGTACAGATTTGGGTGTTTGGATATTTACTTCGCAAGATACTTTGCTGCTCCTCTTTTCGTGCGGAGACTTTATAAAGGTTGAGGCCGGCTACTGCGCTTATAAGTGGCGCGTGAAATACTTGCCCAGCCATACCAAAACCAATTAAACCTATATTCAGGGAAGGATATTGCATGGTGCGAAGATATTAAAAACCGAGCAAAGCAAGCTCATCGATGCCTTTGAAAATAAACAAAATATTAAAAAGGAAAAGTTAAAAAGAAAAAAAGGTTTTACAAGAAAATCCTAACTGAATAATCAGTCAGGATTTTTCAAAAATAACATTATAACAATTAGTTTTCGCTAGATTGATAATGGCTAACAGCAAAAGCTTTAGGGCTTACGCCTACATCAATCGGTTGGCTAGCGGATATAAGTCCACCGCTATATTGATCATAAGCGAAAATATACATTTTACCATTACTGCTATAATCACTTGCGTCGCCAACATACAATGAACTAGCTTCGTAAATAAAATTTAGACTATATGGGTTGGTTATATTTGAACTAGCAGCAAAAGGCTGAACTGTAGGTGAGGTTGAAGAAGAAGTGTTCATAACGAGTAACTGTCCCTTACTCCCATCGTTATCACCATAATTATGGCTTATTAAATAAGCTTGTTGAAGTTCCGGAATCACCGCTATGGCCTCAGCACCAAATGATAAAGAGGTTGCAACAGTATTAGTAGCTGTATTCACAATGTAAAGTTTAGAAGGAACAGCGGGCTCGGTACTTTCACCATCGTAAATAGCTGATGCATTTACATAAAGCACATTCGTTTTAGTATCGGCAGCAATTGTGGTAATGTTGTCTGCAACCGTAATATTAGTTTCAACGGTTAATGTACTAGGATTTACAACAGATATATGATTATCGTAATCCCCACCCGCTAACTTTTCTCTCCAGCCTGAATTAGCGACATATATTTTTCCATTAGTTGTTGTCAGTTGCTCTGGGCTATGTCCTACTTCAACATTTTTCATGTTATAGCTATCTGTCGTATCTATGGCGTATAGTTTATTTTCTTTACTACTAGTTGCATATACTTTTCCCTTAAGTGCTAAAAGATAACGCGGAGTGGAAACGTCAATAACCTTAAGCTCTTCTTTTGTTAGGGCATTTAACACGACGATCTTATTGGCATCTGTAACACTAATATATAACTTTGTGCCATAGGTAATCATATCATTCGCTCCAGCGCCTAAATTACCGGAATATGCGGCATTAGTATATTGATAAGTGCCATAGCTATAGAATCCTAAATTAGAAGTTCCTCCATAGGTGCCTTCGTTCAATACAAATATACCCACATTTTCTGGGGTTGGTTCTATTGGTGTAACCTCATCCTTATCATTACACGCACCCAAAGTAAGTAAAGCCCCTGCTAATAGGCTTAAATAAAAAAAGTTGATTTTCT
This sequence comes from Olivibacter ginsenosidimutans, assembly GCF_039542865.1. Taxonomy (NCBI): domain Bacteria; kingdom Pseudomonadati; phylum Bacteroidota; class Sphingobacteriia; order Sphingobacteriales; family Sphingobacteriaceae; genus Olivibacter; species Olivibacter ginsenosidimutans. The sequence continues at coordinate 15,959 of NZ_BAABIQ010000035.1, forward strand.
TCATTTGTTGTTTATAAAAGTGAATCTGTTTGTTATTTGTACTGCTATAACGGTTTACAAATGGTTTATGCTACCTTTTAAAATAAAATATTTTCAACCCAATCGACCAAAGTTTTAGCCGCTAAGATCAGCGCAAATGTAGTTATATTGCATGGTATAACAAAGCTGCACTATTGTTGCCTATGGTAATTGGCTAAATTTTGTAATTTTAGGTCTCAAATGCACAGCTAATGAACCGATTGTTCCTTTTTCTAATCCTTTGTTTGTTTTTTTTACAAACAAGCGCTCAAAAAATGGATACTACTTTTTTAAAACAACTGATCGAAGGGCATCCGGATCTCTTTCGGGCCGTTTTGGATGATCCACAACGCAAGCAGGTACAAATTTTGTATACGCAAATTGACCGGGATGAACATCAAATGCCACATTTTACTTCCTATAGTTATCGTTTAGATCCTACCTGGTATTTCTATCCGGCAAGTACCGTAAAACTGCCTACCACGATTTTTGCATTGGAAAAAATCAATGCCTTGCAACGAGAGGGTATAACCAAAGATACCCCTTTACGGGTCGATACCGCTTGGGAAAAGCAAACTCGGGTAACTGCGGATACTTCCGCTCCTACAGGCTTGCCAAGTATTGGCCATTATATCAAAAAAATTCTTCTTACTAGTGATAATGATGCTTTTAATCGTTTGTTCGAATTTGTCGGCCGTGCCGAGATCAATAAAAAGCTGAAGCATTATGGCGCAAAACACAGTCGCATTGTTAATCGTTTGGCGATAGGTGATAAAGGAGAATGGGCCAAGCATACCAATCCTATAACTTTTTACCAAGGGGATCAGGTGATCTACCAACAAGAAGCACAATATGATCCGAAAGATTATCCCTTAAAATTGCAGAACGTGGTGCGTGGAAAGGCCTATATGGATGCGAACGATAGCCTTATTCACAAACCCTATAGCTTTGAAGGACTCAACGTATATCCCCTGGCTGATCAACAACTCCTTTTGAAAAAATTACTTTTTCCAGAAGCCTTTCCCAAAAAGAAACGGTTTCAGTTAAGGGAGGAAGATTACCGATTCATTTATTACTATATGTCACGTTTCCCACAAGAGGTAGATTACCCCAAATATGACAGTACTGAATTTTGGCCTACCTATAGTAAACTGTTGTTTTTTGGTCGGGAAAAATACCCAAAGCCCGATGGTACTATCCGGAGTTTTAATAAGTATGGTGATTCCTATGGGTTTAATATCGATAATGCCTATATCGTCGATTTTGAAAGGGGTGTCGAATTTCTATTAACGGTAGTTGTGCAATCAAATAATAATGACATCTATAATGATGGTCTTTACGAATACGAAGAAGTTACTTACCCTTTTTTGAAAAATATTGGCCGATTAATCTATGACCACGAGTTAAAACGAGTAAAACGCTTAAAACCGGATTTGACAAAGTTTGATTTTAGTACACCGCCCACTAACAACGAATAACAAACAACAAACAACAAACAACGAATAACGAATAACGAATAACTAATTACCACAAACCTCGCAAGGCATAATGGAATTATCGCAATTAAGTACATTAAAATCCACGAATTCCGTTACTCCAGCGATTCTACCCCGTTCACTATGTTGCCAAATGTCCCATTTTCGTTGAATATAATCTGGTTTATCATCGCGTTCATAGTGGGCAATCCATAATGGATATGAATCAAATGATTCGCCGAGATAATCACGGTAAAAGGTGGTATAGGTATAAATGATCGGCCGAATACCATAATAATTATGCAAGGCATTTAGACATGCTTGTAAGCGCTTTTTTAATACATTTTTATCTGTCCGATGCGTTTTTTCAATATCAACCACTGGTGGCAGACAGCCTGCTAAACTTCCTACGTTTTTAATGAACAATGCGGCCTGTTTTTCCCCGTCCTTGTTGGGATGGAAATAAAGATAAGCACCTCGTTTCAGATGATGTTCAGCAGTTGCTTTCCAATTTTCCTTAAACCGCTTGTCTTGACGCATTCCCATAGTGGCGCGCATATAAACGAAGGAAATATGGATATCGCTATCCTGTGGACTGCATAGTTTGTCCCAATCAATTTTTCCTTGGTATTGGGAAACATCAATACCGTGCATGTGATAACCTGCTGGCATGCTAATGCCGAAATGGCTTCGGTTGAAGAGCGCGTGGTTAATTAGGGCAATACCAATCAATATCGCAAAACAAATTCCCAGGCCGAACCATTTCCAGCGGCCCCTAGTGGGAATATCTTGCTTGGTCTTTCTCTTTTTTCGTTTGTTAGTAGTCACTTGGATGATAGGCTTGCTTTAATCATTCGATCAGCCCCGTGGATATCCTGAAATAAGGATACGTTGCTGAAACCCTTTTTTTGCAATAAGGTTTTTACTTCTTGTCCGTATTTTTGATTAATTTCAACATACAGTAAGCCATTCGGTTGAAGGTGCTGTAAGGCAAAAGAAGCAATGGTTTCATAAAATAATAAAGGCGCCTTATTCTCCACAAATAAGGCCAGATGAGGTTCAAACTCCAATACCTGAGCTTGCATGTCCCATTTTTCATCATGGGTAATATAAGGTGGATTACTTACCATAATATCCCAATATTGCTCATCGGTAAATACAAGATCCCATTCTAAAATATCAGCTAATATAAAATGTATTAAGGTATTATTATTTAACGCATTATATTTAGCAACTTCAAGTGCTTCTTTAGAAATATCCAATGCGGTAATATGGGCTTCAGGCAGGTGTTTTTTCAACGCAATGGGGATACAGCCCGTTCCTGTGCCTATGTCTATGATACGAAGTTCAGGCCTCCTATCCGCTTGTTGATCTTGAAGGATCAAATCAACTAATTCTTCGGTTTCCGGTCGAGGGATGAGCACATCTTTGGTTACCTTAAGCGATATACCCATAAATTGGGTTGATCCGATAATTTGCTGAATAGGTTCTCCTCTACGCAAACGAACAAGTATTTTTTCCAATTGTTGTTCATCAGCAGCGCTTAGTGCCAGAGGCTTGCCTAACAGGTAATCCGTTCGTTTATAATGAAAGACATCTTCCAATACGATAATAAAGACACTTTCCGCTTCTGATTCGCCGTAAGTCGGGCTAAGCGTATTCAGAAACCGTTGCCGTATAGTTTTGAATGTTTGTGTCATTTTATGGGTGCAAACATACGAAATTAGAGGTGAGATATTGCTTTCGCTATAAAACTGTAAAAAAATAAGCTCTTGGACGTACAACTGATAAAAATGTGTAGGTTTGCACATGCCTAATCACGAAATCTATATGCGCCGTTGTTTAGAACTGGCTCAACTGGGGCTAGGCACGGTTAGTCCGAACCCCATGGTTGGCGCTTTGGTGGTACACAACAATAAAATTATTGGTGAAGGCTGGCATCGGAAATATGGAGCAGCACATGCTGAGCCGAATGCTATTGCGGACGTGTTTAACCGATATCCCAATGCTGCCGACTTGCTGCGAGCGTCTACCGTTTATGTAAGTTTAGAACCCTGTTCCCATCAAGGAAAAACACCACCATGTGCCGATCTCTTGATTAAACATCAAGTAAAAAAAGTCGTGATTGCATGCCGAGACCCCTTTGAACAAGTAAACGGACGTGGTATTCGGAAGTTGCAGGAGGCAGGAATTGAAGTGATAGAAGGCGTATGTCAAGAAGAGGCGGCATTTGTTAACCGGCGTTTTTTTACCCGAGTACAAAAACAACGACCTTACGTCCTATTGAAATGGGCTCAAACTGCCAATGGTTACTTTGCTCCAACCGATCACACACAACGATGGATTACCGGACCTTTGGCGCAACGATTAAGTCACCAATGGCGAAGCCAGGAAGATGCGATATTGGTAGGGGCAAATACCGCTTTGATCGATAATCCACAACTAACGGTGCGGCATTGGCAGGGAAAAAATCCTAAACGTATTGTCATCGACAAAACACTTTCGTTGCCACAACACTTGCACCTATTTGATCAGACTGTGGATACCATCGTATTTAATGCAGAAAAATCCGAGTGGCAAGAAAATCTTAAATACATTGCTTTAGAAAATTTCGATTTGTACCTTCCTCAGCAGCTATTGTATCAGTTGCATTTGATGGATATCCAATCGCTTGTGGTAGAGGGAGGCGTAAAAACACTTCGCTTGTTTATCGATGCGGGATTGTGGGATGAAGCGCGTGTATTCGAAGGTGACGTATATTGGGAAGATGGTATAGAAGCCCCTCGTTTGCCTATGCCTCCGGAGACTAAACAACAGGTCGGAAAAGATTTATGGACAACTTATTTTAACCAAGATGCATTTTCTACTTTTAAGCGTTTTGTGTAGTGTAACCGTCTCCGTCATTATTAAACTGGCTAGACGCTATTCTGTCAATGTACTACAAATGATTGCATGGAATTATCCCATTGCCGTACTGCTGAGCTACCAATATCTTCAGCCTGATTTACAGGCCTTTTCTTTAGAGCAGGCGCCTTGGCTTAGTTATTTAAGTTTGGGTATTTTACTTCCAGCTTTATTTGTTGTTCTAGCTACTTCCATTCGTTATACAGGCATTGTACGAACAGAAGTTGCCCAACGTTTGTCGTTATTTATTCCATTGCTGGCAGCATTTTTTATTTTCAAAGAAGAAGTCCAAGCACTTAAACTAATCGGTGTGGCTGTTGGCTTGGCAGCTATTATTTGTTCTATTAAATGGAAGCAGGATCGAAGCGCTTATCATTCCGGACAGTATACGTGGATTTATCCCTTGATGGTATTTCTCGGAATGGGTATGATTGATATTCTTTTTAAACATTTGGCACAATACCAGCAACTCTCGTATAAAACATCGTTATTTATCGTTTTCGTGCTGTGCACGGCTTTTTCTTTCCTTTATTTGGCTTATCTTGCATTAACCAAACGTGCACATTTTTCGCTTTCTGGTACTCTTTGGGGGCTTGTTTTAGGACTTTTTAATTTTGGTAATATTTTATTTTATATGAAAGCGCATCAGGCTTTGCCGAATAATCCTTCGGTGGTTTTTTCTGCAATGAACATTGGTGTTATCCTTGTTGGGGCCGTAGTAGGCTTATTTTTATTTAAGGAAAAGCTTACCTTACTCAATAAAATCGGACTTTTACTTGCCGTAATTTCCGTCCTGATGATCAGCTTTCTATAGGCTTAATTTAGGTTTATAGCTCATGAATTTATTTGAAGATACGTATAAGACCATCGAACAAGCTACGGAAGGGTTGTATAAAGATAAAGGCAGCAAGTTTATCGCTTATGCTTATCCCTTTCGTGATGCAACGGATTTGAAACAGGTCATTACCGAAATGAAAAGTCTTCATCCGAAAGCACGCCACCATTGTTGGGCCTATCGCCTAACAACCGACCGGTCTATTTTTCGCCTGAATGACGATGGAGAGCCCTCGGGTACAGCCGGACGTCCGATTTTAAATGTGCTTTTGTCTCAAGACCTAACCAATATCATTGTCGTTGTCGTACGGTATTTTGGTGGAACCCTATTGGGTGTTCCAGGGCTCATCAATGCATATAAAAGTGCTACACAAGACGCCATCAACCAAGCAAATATCATCACGCGAACGGTGAATGACGTATATGAGGTGCACGTAGAATATCCGCAGCTAAATGAGCTCATGCGTGTAGTAAAAGATGAGGAGTTGACCTTACTGGAGCAACATTTTGATAATGAATGTTCGCTCGTTTTCGAAATTAGGCAAAGTCGGGTTAATCAAACCCTAGGCCAATTGCAACGCTTAGAAAATGTAAAAGTAAAATACCTAAAATCAGTATAAATCTATGCAGCTTACGGCAACAGACCTCCTATTGAACCCAGATGGTAGTGTGTATCATTTAAATCTCTTGCCGGAAGATCTGGCAGACACTATTATCACGGTGGGTGATCCAGATCGGGTCGGTCAGGTAAGTCAGTACTTTGATCGCATTGAATTAAAAAAAGGGAAAAGGGAATTTCGGACACATACAGGCTTTATTGGTCGAAAAAGGATAAGCGTCATTTCTACTGGAATTGGCACAGACAATATTGATATTGTCTTAAATGAGTTGGATGCGTTGGTAAATATCGATTTGGAAAGCCGCACCATAAAACCGCAATTACGAGCACTGGATATTATTCGTATCGGAACCTCTGGTGCCTTGCAAGCGGCTATTGCCATAGATACGATATTGGTGTCCACCTTTGCCATCGGCTTAGATCCTCTTTTACACTATTACCGAATGGATGAATCGGTTGAAGAGCGTACATTACGGGAAGCCTTTCAAAAACATATCGCGCATGACCATTTGCATCCTTATGTAGTAGCGTGTTCGCCACAATTATCTGATCGTTTGGGAAAGGATGTCGCTTATGGTGTAACCTTAACTGCTCCCGGTTTTTATGCACCACAAGGACGTACAACGAGGGCAGAACAAAAGCATGGTACGCTGTTTCGTACCTTATGCTCTTTTTCTTTTGGAAATTTTGTTCTTGCAAATTTGGAGATGGAGACTGCCGGAATTTATGGTTTAGCTAAATTACTTGGTCATCGCGCCCTATCGGTCAATACCATATTAGCAAACCGCTTAACGCATACCTTTAGCAAGGAACCACAAAAAGCTGTTGAGCGGACCATACGATGGACATTAGAACGCTTAGCTTGACATTTCCCCTTTCTTGTTAAGCTTGTTTGGCCAATTGGATATTACTGACCAGTTTGATTTCTTCGCCAAGAGCCAATCCTCCAGTTTCAGTTAAGGCATTGTAGCTTAAACCAAATTCTTTACGATTAATTTTGCCGGTAATTTCGAAGCCTGCTTTTGTATTGCCGTAAGCATCCTTTTCAATGCCACCGAACTCAACGTTTAAGGTTACCGGTTTTGTCACTCCCCTTAAAGTTAAGTCACCTGTTAATTCAAACGTACCCTCACCTACTTTTTTCCACGAAGTAGAACTAAATGTAATTTCCGGATGTGTATCTGCGTCAAAAAAATCGCCTGTCTTTAAATGATTGTCGCGATCAGCATTTTTCGTATCAATGCTTTTAACATCAATTTTAAAGTTCGCTTGTACATCATCAAAATTGTCTGTTGCTGTTGCACTTCCTTCAAATTGGTTAAATGCTCCAGTTACCGTGGAAATAACCAAATGTTTAATCTTAAACTGAACGTCCGAATGTGCCGGATCTACTACCCATGTTGTTGCCATATGTCAAATTTTTATTGTTTGTATGTTCACTTCATCAAATATAAATGCTTTACTATTAAAATAATGTTATAACATATATTTATGAAATTAACGTGACACGATAGCATAATGAATATGTCTCCACCATGGTCGAAATAAGGTTTCCACTACAGTCGGAATGACATGTTAAGTCCTATTGAGTAATTTATTAATAGTGATTTTTCATTTTAACAGTACACAGCCGGAAAAAACGACGTGTGGCCATCTGCAACGAACGGAATATTAGAGCATCAGCTGTATACCTCCCATAAAACCAACATTAAGGGCCTGGTAATCATTCTTCCGTTGTCTGTCCCATAATTCAAACTTCACTAGTTTTTTGCCATCTTCATTGTCAGTATTGACATAATTGAACGATGGTCCGCCATATAGATAAACATTATTGGCAATCCTAATTGCTGGGAGGATCCGTAGACCATTTTTACTGAAATAATGACCATCAAAATCGGTTAAGGTGATGCTGTTTATTTCAGCAGCCAACCTAAAATTTCGGGTGTTTAACAACTTAGCTCCGATACCCCCCTGAATGCCATAACGTATCTGTTCATATTGCGGGTTAAATCCGATACCCAGAATGCCGTAAAGCACGCGTCCTCCAGATCTGAAATTTACAAAGGTGGACAAATCTTCATCAGTTTCTATACCGATGCTTCTTTCTCCATTCTTTACGAGGTTTATTAAACCGATGGCGTAATCACTATTATCGGCAATATTTACCACGCCCAACTGTATGCCTGTTACCTGTTTTGCTTTATTGACAACACCAGCCAATTGTGCGCCGTGAACATCTGTTGCATGATTAAACACGCCAGCCAGCTGAATACCATTTACTTGTCCACTTAAGTTGCCAACACCAGCGGCTTGCAGACCATTAGCATCGTAGGCTATATTAGACACTCCGGCAAGCTGCGCACGTGTTGACCCCATACTGCGGTTAACTACGCCAGCCAACTGAACACCGTTGTTTGCCTGTTGCGCAAGGTTAATTACTCCTGCTAACTGTACGCCGTGCAAGGTACCGCTTACCTGATTCCATAGACCAGCAGCTTGTAATCCAGCGGCATCACCTTTGATGATACCCGCTCCTCCGTATAGGGCTAGCCCCCTTTCTCCTCCGGATAGGCCTGCTATTGCGTGCAAACTTAGGTGATTAGTATATTCCTCGGCCTTGCCCCCGTGCGTACTTAAAGGATAGATAATACCGATGTGTGCAGGGCTATTTTCTTGAGCAAATAACGAAAAAACAGTTGTTAGTAAAGCGGCTGTCAATATGATCCGCTTGTGGTTCCATGCATTCTTTTTCATAAATCTTGTCATCCTATTCATTTGTTGTTTAATAGTATGACAAGTTATCTGGGGTTCCCCCCTATTGATGAGTTTATTTAATTTTATCTTTACAGCAATAGGCAATAAGCCGTATCCGTAAAGCTTAAAGCCAGCTAAAAAAAGGAAATGCCTAGTGCCAAGCCTGCCCACCATTTCGTTCGTTCGTTGTTAACTAGAAAAGGATAATTATCGGAAAGAACTTCTTTTTCTCCTTCAACTGTTTGCTTACTCTTAATGAGTAAATTTACACTGGGAGCAACAAACACTTTTGTACGTTTACTAAGCGCAATGTTATACAATACATTGAGTTTAGGCCAGCCAGCGATATTTTCAAATGTTTTTCCATAAACTTGTTGAGCGACAAGTTCTGCAGCGAAATAATGCTGCTTTTCATGAGGATTAAATTCATGGCCAATACCAAAACCGGTGATTGGTGCTTTTCCACCATTCCATGCCCCCAAACCTACCGAAATAACGCTATATAATTTAGCGTCACCGCTCTTAAACGCAAGCTCAGCATAGTGCACTTCATTTGTGGCTATACTGAGCCGTTTAAAACCATTACCAATGATATTTACTAAACCAATACTGATACCGGAGGTCGTGTCGGCAATGTTGACTATACCGAACTGAACACCATGATGGTTATTTTTTGTCCGGTTAAGCCCCCCCGCAATTTGCAGTCCTTTCAATTCATGGGCACTATTGGCAAAACCAGCTAATTGCACTCCCTTAGCTTCTTGTTTTACAAGATTAAACAATCCAGCCGCTTGAACACCTTTCAAACTATCCAACACCTTGTTATATATACCAGCTAATTGCACACCGGAAAGATTACTACCAACCACATTTATTGCTCCAGCAGCCTGTACATACTGAACATGGTAGCGATCCATATTAAAGATACCAGCTACTTCAACGCCGTTAACGCCAGCAGTATAACCGCCAATTAGGTTAGCCGAGAATTTATTAACTACCTGTCCACTCATCATACCATGCGAACTTAATCCTGGAGTTAAGGAAATTTGAACCGGCATATACGCAAAAAAATTACCTAAATTTAAGGCATTTAGCCTTTGTTTGGAGCTTAAAAACAAACGCCCCAAGGCGGTGTTAGCAGCGGCATTTCCATCACCATCCATATATCCATACCGACTGTTTTGGGATTTATCGGTAAGATTAGCTGTTGGCAGGAACACAGTTGTCGTATCTTTATATAGTTGTTTGCTTACGGTAAGTACCATAGGACCGCCATCTTTCGTTTTTAACTTTAATTTAAAGCGCCCCTTCTTATCGGTTAAAGTACCTACTAATAAGCGCTTTTCATAAACACTTGCCTGGTAAATACCTCGACCTGTTTGCTCATCTACCACCGTCCCTTTAATGGTGTATACTCGCTTACCCTCTCCTACTTCTTCAGGCATCAGCGTTAGTTTGAAAGGTGCCGGACGGATGATTAAGTGATTAGGACTTTGTTGGTAAGCATAACCATCCCCTATAAGCAAGTTTAAGGCAGTTTTTACGTCTCCTTTAAAGTTTTGCAATACCACTAAACTGTCGGCAGGAATAATACCACTGCTATAGGCAAAGTGAAATCCTCCCTGTTGTCCGATGTTCGCTAATACATCCGCTAATTTTTGATGGTTCACATGTACTGTAACAGGCTGATATAGATAGTTTTGACTAAAAACAGCAAAACCTGCTGTCGATAGCATAGTGGTCAACAGCAGGCGTTTGAGAAAGCGACTGGATCGATTATTCAAGCTCCTATTTTTTTATCGTTATCGTTTTGCCATTTTTCACTACATGTAGCTGCAACATGCTACATAACGTGTCTAAAATGGTATTTAAAGAATCATTATCAAAAATTGTACTAATCGGTAAATTGCCTATAGCAGGGTCACCAATCACGATTTTTACGGAATAGGCTTCATTCAGCACTTCTACAAAGCGCCATAAAGGCGTATTGTCCAATTTAAATTGTTTCGTGCGATAATAATCATATAATTTATCGGTTTGTTTTCGTTGTTCAATAGTGGTCAAACCTGTGCGCGCTATTGCTTTTTCATCGGGTTTTAATTTAACGATGACGTCATCCCTACTTACCTGAACAGCTCCGGTTTCGACGATTACTTCCGTTGCTTTAGGATTGCTTCTAACATTAAAAGATGTTCCTAAAACACGGATGGTTAGATTATCCGTTTGCACTTCGAACGGTTTTGAAGCATTCGATGCTACATCAAAAAAAACTTCACCCGTCATTTTAACCTGTCGTTTCCATCCGAATAATTTTTCCTGAAAGGTAATTTTGGAATGCTTATTCAAGGTTATACCTGTTCCATCGGGTAAGGTATCCGTTAATGTTGCTGTTGTTGCGACCCATTCAATGGTATTAAAATAAGGATGCTTTGGTGCTATTGTATACCAATAGATTCCCAACAGCAGACCAAAGCTTATGATGACGGAAGCCGCTACTTTTAACCATTGAGTGGTCGTATTGGTTTTTGGTGTAGCTAATACTTTTATAGGCGGTTCATCTACTTTTATAGGCGGCTCATCATTGTCGTTAGGCAATGGCTGCTTTACTTCCTGATCGCGAAGTTCTTTAAAACGGTTCCAGGCGGCTTCTTCGTCGATAGGATGTTGTAGCGCCAGCGTTTTACTGCTCTCCCAAATGATCTTAAACTGCGCTAATTTTTTTGTGTTGTCCGGACTCTGTTTCAGCCAATTATGGACCTCTAGATCTTCCTCAGGAGATGTTTCCTTAAGAAGGAATTTGATTAATAATTCATCTTTCATTGCCCGAGAAATAAGTGAAGTAAACAATAAATTAATAAAGGCAGGTAATCTGCCAACGCAAAACGAAGTATTTTCAATGCTTTCCCCATCTGATTTTCGACCGTCTTGATGGATATCTCCAGCCGGTCGGCAATTTCCTGGTATTTCAACTCTTCAAACCTGCTCATTTGGAAAATGATCCGGCATTTCTCCGGAAGTAAACCAAGAGCTTTTGTTAGCTCTCTTTTTAATTCGTTTTCATGCAATTGATTGGCGGTGTGTTCGTAGGAAGAATTGTGGGTATATACCAAATGATCTTCATGTTTTTGCTTGACCTGACCATGTTTAATCTTATTCATACAGTCATTGTACGTGGCCCTATACAAGTATGATCTTAAAGAGGTACGTATGGCTAAATGGGAGCGCTTTTCCCAAAGTTTGAGAAAAAGAGACTGCACCACCTCCTCCGCCGCAACCGTATCTTTTAAAATGGTATAAGCATAAGCGTGCAGCGGATTAAAATGCTGTTTAAATACTCCTTCAAACACGCCTTCATCGCCTTTTTGTAGTAAATGGAGCGTATCTATATCGCTTTGCATGGTTAGTTGTGTTAACATGAAGCTGTATCTGTCAAAGGTAATTAAATAAATGGGTTAAACGTATCCCTTATAGTGTAGACAACTTCACTAGGCTTTACCCCTATTGGTGTGATCAGGTAAAAGGCAATAGGTAGAAGGTAGAAGGTATAAGAGCGCCTATACCTTACACCATATACCTTACACCTTACAACTTATAACTTAATTACCCTTGTTTAGCCAATAATACGGGGACATGCGATACATAAGCTATTTGTTCCGTAATATCCGTTGAAAAAATACTTTCGAAAAAATTCCTTTTTTTCTCAATGTGCACGATAAGTGAAATCTGCTGATCCCGGCAAAAATCTAAAACATCTCGAACGATATCGATTTCACCAATAGTAACGTAGGTAGGATGATAGGGAGCCAGCTGTTCTTTTACCGCAGCCAGACTATGGTTATGTAGGCCTTGCTGGATATGCGTCTCATTTTCATGATGTAATACAAAAAGTTCGATGGTGGTATCATGCTGTCTCAAGGGATGTAAAAGGTGGTGAATCAATTGTGCCTGTTTTAAATCAAACAGGCTGGAGATCGAGGCTATTTTTGAAACAGGAATCAGCTTACTAGATTCAGGCACAATTAAGAGGGGTTTGGCCACTGTTTTGGCAATTTTTATCGTATTGCTTCCGATCAACGTCTGTTCAAGCCTACTTTTGCCTGTCAGGCCCATAACCACATAATCGACTTGATATTTTGTAATCAGTTCGTTGGTCAATTCTTCCAACTTTCCCTCTTTAACCAAATACGATAATTCGGTATGGGTATGTTTTAGGAATTTTAATTCATGAAATAGGCGCTTAAGCTGTCGCATAGCCTCTTCCCTGCTTTGATAGGCGCTATCCACCAACAAGGGAGTACCCGGAATAGCATCAATTTTTGAAAGCTTATTAAACAAGATAATTCTGGAAGCCATCAGCTGTTTAGCAAAAATAGTCGCATATTTCGCTGCATGGGTGGCGGCATCAGAAAAGTCCGTTAATACTAAAAGTGTTTTCATCAATTGATACGTTAAACCTATAAAAAATGTATTTTCGTTGATAGCTTTATGGGTAATGATCGATCGTATTATACAGTTTATCTTCTTTGGAAATTTCTTCGTTGGCCTACTGGCTATTGCCCTATCTATAGAAACAGCCGTACAACTTAACGTTCCTTTTAATAATACAGCCTATTACTTGCTTTTGTTTTTTGCAACGATGGCTTATTACACTTATGCCTATGTCCATGTTACCGTAAGCGCTCGTCACCATAATCCGCGCACCCGTTGGTACCATGAACATCGTGCATTTGTGCGATGGAACCTTAAATTTTCGGTGTTGTTGAGTGTGCTACTTGTGATTTATCTGTTGTATCATGATTTTACGCATTTACGGCAATTGCATTGGGCATATTGGTTGATTATGCTGTTGGTTGTATCGGCCGGATTTTTATATTACGGTTTATTACCTAAATCTATTATAAGGTTAAATATCCGGGATACTGGATTACTCAAATCCTTCATCATTGGTTTTGTTTGGGCCAGTTGCGTTAATCTTTTTCCATTAGTGATGTTAAAACTAGAAGGTCATCTTTATACGCCAGATCCCTTTTTAGTTGCTTGGTTATTTATCAAAACCTTTATGTTTTGCACGGTAAATGCCATTATGTTTGATATCAAGGACTATGCGGAAGATGCCAATCGCTCACTCAAAACATTTGTGGTTAGATTTGGGTTGCGGAATACCATCTTTCAAATTCTTATACCGTTGCTACTCGTTGGTGTCTTGGCTATGGTTATTTTCGCTTATTATAGACACTTTGGATACATACCGTTGTTGATTAATATTTTACCTTTTGCGTTGTCGTTGCTTGTTGCCTATTCCATGCACAAGCGCCAGAATATTCTTTATTACCTGATCGTCATTGATGGTTTACTTTTGGTGAAAGCAATCTGTGGCGTAGTGGCCATGCAATTTTTTTAAGTTAAAAGCTATACGCTATAGGCTGTAGACCGTACGAACGACGAACAACCAATAATGAACAACGAATAATGAATAATGAATAATGAATGAATATGCGTATACAAAATAATTACGATGCGATTGCGGAGGTATATGATTTTTTGAGCAGACTGGTATTCGGAAAAGCACAGGTGAAGGTACAAATTGATCTAATCAGTCATATAGCTCCAAAGAGTACCATCCTTATTGTAGGGGGTGGCTCTGGATGGATATTGGAGGAGTTGGCAAAACGGTATGCTGACGGATTAACCATTACTTACCTCGAGCTATCCCAGAGAATGCTGAATTTATCTAAAAAACGAAAATATGGTAAAAATAGCGTTTATTTTAAACACGGTGCTATAGAAGATGATACCGAACCGTCGCAGTTTGACGTTATTATCACCCCTTTTCTCTTTGATAATTTTGCAGAAGCCCGTACAACACTTGTTTTTGATAAGTTAACTGCAAAGCTCCGTACATCAGGACTATGGCTGTTTGCCGATTTTGTGGTAGATAATCGAGATGCATATTGGAAAAGGATAATGCTAAAACTCATGTACCGTTTCTTCGGATGGTTATGTACTGTTGAAGCAAAGCATTTAATCGATGTTCGGTCTTATTTCGGGAGAGAAAAGTATACCCTTTTAACAACTTATCGTTATTACGCTGGATTTATACAAGGTAAGGTGTATGTTAAAGCAACAACTGCAATACCTCTTTCCAATTGTTTGCCCGTTGGTGGTGTGTAACACTTGCATTGTGCCCTGCAGTAAAGAGTATTGGTTTGCCTTTACAAAAATCGAGGTTTTTGCAGTAATCATCAATCATAAAATCTGTGTCAATAATGCTTTTGTCTCCGCAAAAGATAATATTATGCCAATGAATGAACGGAAAATGCTCCGCTAACCATTCTTTTTTTTCATATAGGGATAAAGGGAATTCCATAGCTGCAGATACGATATAGACTTCATACTGCTCTTGTAAAGCCTTAACCGCTTCTACCGCTCCCTCCATTACTGGCAAATCACGGAAAAAACCCGGTGTATGTAAGTATTTATAGACCAAACCATCAGGTAATACCTCTAGTTCCGGCACATTATGGAATACCGTTTTCAATAATTTTTTACCCGTCTCTTTTTCATAATAGCTTAAGTATTGATATTCAGTATCAGCTAAAACACCATCCATATCGATGGCAATAGATTTTTTCTTCATAGATATTTGCAATTTTATGCAACAAATATAGCAATAAAATGCTTTATATTGCCATATTTTTATGTTAATTTTGCATTAAATTGCAAGCAGATGATTAAAGCAGAAAGACAACAACGCTTAACAGCCCATGTTAAAGACAAGCAAACAGCGCAATTGGCCGAACTGAGTAGGCTTTTAAATGTATCTGAGGATACCGTTAGAAGGGATATTAAAGAGCTTGCCGATTTGGGCATTATTAAAGCGGTGCGTGGAGGTGCAATTGCGCACTCGCCTGTACCTCCACATTTCCGGGATCGGGAGCATTTACAAGTTGCGCAAAAAGAAATCATTGCACAAAAGGCTTTACATTTCATAGAAAATGGTCAAGTTGTTTTCTTTGATGGAGGTACTTCCAGTTTAGCTGTCGCGGCAGCTTTACCTCCTGATAAACAGATCGTGGCCGTTACCAATAGTTTTCCAATTGCAACTATTCTGGAAGATCATCCCTTAGCTGAAGTGTTATTTTTCGGAGGACGTTTAAATAAAAAATCGTTCACCACCGTAGGTATAGAAACTATTGAAGCAATACGAAATGTCCGGGCAGATGTGTCTTTTCTGGGGATTTGTAGCATAGATTTAGCGGCGGGAATAACGACAGTCGACTATGACGATGCATTAATTAAAAGGAGTATTGTAATGAATTCTAAAAATATAATTGCATTATCAACCATAAACAAGCTTGAAACGGCAGAATCCTTTTACGTCTGCCCTGTCGATGCGATTGATGTGATTCTGACGGATGCTGAAGTAGATGCTGAATTATACCAGGCGTTTCAAGAGCGCGGTGTTGCTATTCAATAAGCTATCATCGTCTTTAAAAGTCTACAATATGTTTCCGTTGTGCATTTTTATTGGCAAAAATAGTTAAGCTATTTTCACGGTTTTTTTATCTGTAAAACGGGTTAATAATAGATTTTTTATTCAGACAACACCTTGTTTTCCACAATTTAGCGGTTTTTCGCGTATTTTAAAGGCTTTTGGTACGAAAAATGTGGTTTGATTTCCATTGTAAAATGCCAGAAAATTTCTGGTATTTAAATGATCACTTAAATTAAAAATTTAATTACAATGAGCAAATTTGGAAAGTTAAAAGAACTGGTTAGTTCTGTAGAGGCTGATGCCGACAAATTCTTTAACAAAGGAAATGCAGCTGCAGGTACCCGTGTACGTAAAGCAATGCAAGAGTTAAAAAATCTTGCCCAAGA
Organism: Olivibacter ginsenosidimutans; assembly: GCF_039542865.1. NCBI lineage: Bacteria > Pseudomonadati > Bacteroidota > Sphingobacteriia > Sphingobacteriales > Sphingobacteriaceae > Olivibacter > Olivibacter ginsenosidimutans. The sequence goes on from NZ_BAABIQ010000035.1 coordinate 32,444, forward strand.
GATTCGTAACGATGTTACCTCCGTTAAAAATTCAGGTAAATAAATCGTTGCATACCCCAAAACTACCTATGAAAAAATAAAGCCTGATGAATATCAGGCTTTATTTTTACCTCTTATTCATAACGTAATGCTTCAATTGGATCTAAGGCAGCAGCTTTTACTGCTGGATAATAACCAAAGAATATTCCTGTAATTACACAGACAATAAAGGAGATCACAATAGAAGATTGAGAAATAATAATCGGCCAGTGAACCACATTAGATACAATAAGAGAAGCCGCTATTCCAATAATAACACCAAATACCCCTCCGGTAATGCTGATCATGACCGCCTCCGTGAGAAACTGCCAAAGGATATCTTTTCCTCTAGCCCCTATAGATAAACGGAGACCTATTTCCCGGGTACGCTCAGTAACCGAAACATACATAATATTCATAATTCCAATTCCTCCAATAACCAGTGAAATGCCCGCTACAGCGGTTAAAAGCGACGTCATCATGCCACTGGTTGAGCTCAACGTTTGTATAAGTTCTGCTTGAGTACGCACATCAAAGTCATTTTCTACCCCATCCCGTAATCGATGATTGGTACGCAATACCTCAATAATGTGGTCGCTTGCAATTTCAGAGAGTGTTTCTGTAGCCGTAGAAGCATAGATATTCTGTAGGTAAATAGATGCCAATATCCGTTTCATTACCGTCGTGTAGGGTGCAATGATGATGTCATCTTGATCTTGTCCAAAGGTATTTTGTCCTTTAGGCGCTAATATACCAATGATTTGAAAGGGTATCTTCCCGAAACGAATGATCTGTCCGATGGGATTTTCACCGTTTTTGAACAAGTTATCGACAACTGTTTTACCTACTAAGCATACTTTCGCGGATGATTTAATTTGTTCATCGGTAAAATTGGTTCCTTCTTGAATTTCCAATTTACGGATGTGCAAATAATCAGCAGAAACACCTTGTAAGTTTGTTGGCCAGTTGTTCGCTCCCCGAATGGCTTGACCACTACTGGAAACGCCAGGTGATATGGCATTAATTTCGGTTACTTCCCGCTGGATTTTCTGTACATCATTTAAGGTAAGCGATTGTACACTTGCAGCCCCCATTCTAACCCCACCAGGCATAGGCATATTGTTATAAGGCATCACCGTAATCATATTAGCCCCCATACTCGAGAATGTATTTTGGATACTCTGTTTAGACCCTTGACCGATAGACATCATGGTAATGACAGCAGCAACACCAATAATAATACCCAACATGGTTAAAAAAGCCCTTAACTTATTTCGCTTAATCGCCCTTAGGGCGATGCGTAAAAGATTGAAAATACTCATAAGACTATAAATCAATAATCATCACTTTTGGGTAGAGCGGCTAACGCCTCCTTGGCCGAACGAATGTTGTCATTCGGTGTATCCCGTTGTACCTTTCCGTCCCGCAACATGAGCGTCCGACTGCTAAAAGCGGCAATGTCTGGCTCATGGGTTACAAAAACAATGGTTTTATGTTGCTCTTGGTTCAATTCTTGCATCAGCGTCATAATTTCATAGGAGGTGCGGGTATCTAAATTACCTGTTGCTTCATCTGCTAAAATCATCACAGGTTCGTTCACTAACGCTCTGGCAATGGCTACACGCTGCTGTTGTCCGCCAGAAAGCTGGCTTGGCGTATGATCAAACCGGTCCTGAAGTTTTACCAATTCCAGGGCATGCATAGCCCTCTCCTGCCGCTCTTTATTTGGTACGCCTGATTGATACAGCAAAGGCAACTCTACGTTTTCCAAGGCGGAAGTCCGCGGTAGCAGGTTATACGCCTGAAATACAAAACCAATTTTTTTATTTCGTAATTGGGCCAATGCATCACGATCCAGTGTTTTCACATCTACCCCATCCAATAGATAGTCGCCTGATGTTGCACGATCTAAGCATCCCAAAATATTAAGCATCGTAGATTTTCCAGAACCGCTACTTCCCATAATGGTTAGAAATTCGCCAGCGTTTACACTAAAACTCACGCCTTTTAGTGCTCTGACCAGCTGAGAACCTACCGTAAATTCACGCGTCAAGTGCTGTATGTTCAATATTTCACTCATTTTATTTTCTTCTTCGAGGCATTGGTAAAAAAGGATTGGTATTGTCTTGATTGGCTGCAGCAGCCGCAGTCGTAGTAATACCAATAACGACCGTATCGCGTTCGGTTAGTCCGTCGGTAACCTGTACCTTTGTATTATCGTTAATTCCGGTATGTACGGATTGTTGTTGAATTTTTCGACCCTTTAAAAGCCAAACCTGTGCTGCCTTTGCCGTGGTATCTGCAGATCGATTACCAACAATTTGATATTCCGGTCCAATTTCACGAGGATCGGGATTGAATTTTAGTGCATTTACGGGTATCGTTAAAGCATTGTTGGCTTCCTTGGTATAGATGGTTACCGTAGCGGTCATCCCTGGTTTTAATTTCATGTCGGCATTGCTGGTTTCAATGATCGTTGTGTAGGTCACCACATTACTCGATGTTGTGGGTTGCAAGCGGATTTCAGAAACTTTACCTTCAAAAGTTTGGTCAATGTAGGCATCCACGGTAAAGCTTACCCGATCTCCAGCCTTGACATCGCCAATATCGGCCTCATCCACTTTTGCCTGCACTTGCATCTTCGTAATATCTTTTGCTAAGCTAAATAAGGTAGGTGTATTAAAACTTGCGGCAACGGTCTGTCCGACGCTGACATTTCTGTTCAACACAACCCCGTTTATCGGAGAATAGATCCTGGTAAACGATAAGTTTTGTTGAGCCGATGTCAATTGGGCCTTAATGCTGTTTACGCTAGCCTGTGCTGTTTCATAGGTGTTGGTCGCTAAGTCATAAGCTGCTTGACTAATAGCCCCTACCTCAAACAAGGTCTTTTGTCTGTTGTAGTTTATTTTTTGATAATTTAAATTGCTTTGTGCTTGTGCAAGCTGCCCTTTAATTTGATCGACAGTAGCTTGCATTAGGGTCGGATCCAATTCGGCAAGTAGTTGTCCTTCTTTTACCTGTGCATTGTAATCGGTATATATACTTTTAATAATACCAGAAACCTGTGTACCTACTGCAACCGTATCGACTGGTTGTATCGTACCCGTAGATGTTATGATCTCGGCGATATGCCCCTTTTCTACGGGTGCCGTTTGGAGTACTATTTTTTCTTCTTTACGATTACCAAAAAAGAAATAACATACAACCGCTAGTACGATAACGGATATTCCTATAATGCTAATTTTTTTGCCTTTCATGCGTTTATACTTTATTTTTAATATGCTCTAGTAGATACCTGCTATTCCCCCTGTACAGAGCCAGTATGGAAATTTTCTATAAAGTCGCCTTTATAAAATTTAAAAACGTTTAAGGATAATAATGCGTTGTACTTTGCTTGTGTGTAAGCCTGTATAGCTTGGACGTATAAGTTTTTCTGTTGCACGTATTCCACCGTATTAGCGGATCCTACACGTAATTCTTCACCGGCAATGCGATAAGCTTCTTTGTTATAGTCCAATTGCTTGGTGGAAGCATCGTATTGACTATACGCATTCTGCGTTTGGATATAAGACTGCTCTACTTCTTGTGAAAGAACGGTTTTCGTATTTAACAGGTTCAACTCTGCTTGTTTAATGGCAATATTGGATTTCGCCACATTCGTTTGATTTATTTTTCGCGTAAAAATGGGAATACTGGCTGTAATACCAATTTGCTGATAAAAGTTATTATGAAATTGATTGAAGGTCCCCATATCCGTATTGTTACCATAACTGGTGCCAATACCTCCATTTAACGAGATCTCCGGTAGGTATCCAGCCTTGGCTTTCTTTAAGTCAAGTTTAGCACTTTCTACAGTGAGTAGGCTGTTTTTAACTTCTGGACGATTGGCTAAAGCTTCTTCTACTACTTGGTTTAATGTCGGAATGGCCGTTAGTTGTAAGACAGCGGCATCTGGCTTTTCAATATCAAAATCTTCCGTAATAGGCAGTTGCAGCAATTGTTTAAGAACAATTTTATCTTGTCGTTCAGCATTTTTGGCATTGGTAAGGGTATATTGGTCAGAGGCGAGCTGTGCTTCTAATTGGATTAAGTCCTTCTTCGCAACCGCACCAGCCTCATACTGTTGACGCATTTGGTTGGTCTGGGCTTGTGACGTTTCGACCAAGTCAACAGCATAGTTTACCGTTTCCTTATCCAGTAAAATGTTCGTGTATGCCTCTATAATCTGCAAATATAAATTGTTATACGCTTCGTCAACATCCAGTCCGGCAGCCGTTACTCCTAATTGTTGCTGATGGATGGTTGCCTTTAGCGTTCCCCCATTAAATAGGGTGAGAGCTGAATTAACACCAATGCTACCAGAAGTATTAATTTTCTTACTTCTCTCGCTTGTTGAAGAACCATAATGAGTGGCATTTTGACTTATAGAACCATTTAAATCGGGCAATACTGCTGCTTTTGCACTAATTAGATCCTGTTCAGCACTAGATTGCGCCAATTTTAAATTGTTTAAGGCGATGTTATTTTCTTGTGCATAGTTAAGGCATTCTTTTAGTGACCAACTTTTGGATTGCGTTAAGGTGTCTTGGGCATGAACTTGTTGGAAATTTCCGACAAGGCTATAGAGCACCATACATATGAGGATTTTGAAATGCATTTTTTCGTACCTTTTTATGAACTAATTGCGACAAAAAGACAACCTTTTCAGCTTCAAAAAAAGGGTTCTCGACCGATAGTAGATGAATAACGATAGAAAGTTATTTTTTTGGGATAAACTATTTTTTGATTTTGCGTTTTGATTTTTCTCGAATCCGACGTGTTTTTTTAACTTTTCTCCGGCAAATGTGTGCTTTTTATCGGCTAATCTTTATATAATACATCCGATACCGTAACATTGTAAATGTTTGTGTTACTTTCTTCCGAAGAAAGTAACCAAAGACTCATCGCTTGGAACTTTGCTACAATGGTTGTGCATCAACCTGCAAACCGCAAATTTCCTAGGCGATATTTTAGCTGAACGGAGAGTTAGTGGTAGCAATCAAATGGAAAGGTTACTCATAGGTTGGCATGTCTGGTTTAAAGTATTTGTTTTCATTTTCGAAAAGAGTAATACAGTCATTATATGTATAGATTAAATAGAAAAACGATTTGGATCATATTCACCCATTTATTATTGTGGGGATTATTGGGATTTCTTTTACTCTTTTATCCACCTTTAACCTGGGGAATTAAATTGCCACCTGTCTTTTGGGCAAAACAGTCGTATGTCATTCTTTCGTTAGGGATTATTTTTTATGCTAACTACTTATTTTTCACCCCTAAGTTACTCTTTAGTCAACGGAGTGCGCTTTTTATACTTTGGTTATTGGTGGCAATAGCTTTTGAGCAATACATCGTTTTTGGTATTGATCAATGGTTAAATTTTCATGAAATAATGGCCACTGTCCGCCAAAGACCGCCAAGACATCCCGATATCATTGATGGTTTTATGCTCATGATGACCTTACTTGTACTCGGAATTAGTACGAGCATCGCGGCTGTAAGGCAATGGCAGCGAGATGTACAGCTCAAGGAAGCCTTGCAACGGCAGCAAATAGCTTCGGAGTTGTCTTTTTTAAAGGCCCAGATCAATCCACATTTTTTCTTTAACACGTTAAACACCATTTACGCGCTTTCTTATAATGACGTGGAACTATCACGACAGGCATTGCATAAACTATCTCGAATGATGCGTTATCTTTTATATGAAACCCAACAGCATCAAACAAGCTTGGTACAAGAGCTTAAATTCATGAAAGACCACATCGAGCTCATGCAATTGCGTTTACATCCTAATAATGAGGTTATCTATCGGGAGCTTACGCTTACGCGCGACTATACCATCGCTCCCATGCTATTACTACCCTTTGTAGAAAATGCGTTTAAACATGGCATACGCGCAACAAAACCTTCTTCCATTATCATTGACGTACGATTGGAACAGAATACCTTATATTTAGAGGTCAGCAATACCTTACATGAAGGAAGTACACCTGCTATGGAGGAAGGGAGCGGTATTGGTTTGCAAAACACAAAACGGCGATTGAATTTGTTGTATCCCAATAAACACAAACTTACTATTGAAAAGTCAACGGATCACTCCATTTATCAGGTTAAATTAATGCTTACCCTGTCATGATTTTAAATTGCATAGCGATAGATGACGAACCATTGGCCTTAGGGCTAATCGTCAGTTTTATTGAAAAGACACCCTTTTTGAAGTTAGTTGGACAATATGCCAGTGCCATAGAAGCTCTTGAAGGAATAGACCAATTGGATATCCAATTGATATTTCTCGATATCCATATGCCGGAATTAACAGGAATGGAGTTTTCTAAAATCATTAACCAATCGAAGTCTAACAGCAAAATCATTTTTACTACAGCGTTTAACCAATTTGCCGTTGAGGGATATAAAGTAGATGCCTTGTTTTATCTATTAAAGCCATTCGACTATGCTGAATTTTTAGAAGCGGCGAATAAAGGCAAACTGTATTTTGAAACATTAAACAGTCGCCTTACTACACAAGATCAGGCAAAAAATGAACGGTTTTTATTTGTGAAAGCAGACTATAAGCTGATCCGGATAGAGCTGGAACACATTCTGTATGTCGAATCAATAAAAGATTACGTAAAAATTCATTTAAAAGACAAGGCAGACCCTATTGTATCACTGAGCACATTGAAAGGCATTGAAGAAAAATTACCGGAAAATGAATTTATTCGGATCCATCGGTCTTTTATTGTAGCGGTTAATCAAATAGATGCTATTGGCAGAAATAGTATTCATATTGGCAAGTTGGAAATTCCGGTTGGCGATTTGTATAAGGATACCTTTAAACAATTGATACAAAAGTGGGGTTGATACTAGATAATCATTTTATAACCAACAGCCCTTATATTAACAATGGAAATGCGCTTGTCGTGTTGCAGATAGGTTCTGATTCGACTGATGAATACATCCAGGCTTCTGCCGGTAAAAAAGCGATCATTTGGCCACACAGCTTGAATGATATCTTGTCGATGAACAACTTTGTTTTTGCTTTCATATAACATTTTGATCAATTCACACTCTCTAAACGATAGGTTTAGGATTTCTTCCTTATACTGCAACTGCTGACGCATCCCGTCCATCACATAATCACCAATTTGTAAGAAGCGTTTTTGGTATTGCCACTGGTTGCGCTGTGCTAAGGCATTAATGCGTACTTTTAGTTCTTCCAAACTAAAAGGTTTCCGAAGATAGTCATTGGCTCCGAGTTCAAAAGCGTTAACGACATCAACCGTTTGCGTTCGGGCTGTTAAGAATAAGATAGGTGTTTCGGTATCCACTTCCCGTATCTTTTTGGCAATTGCAAATCCATCCATGCCTGGGAGCATAACATCTAGGATAACCACAGCAGGCTTTAATTGGTGAAACAGGAATAAGCCTTGTTCGCCGTCTGCGCAATGGCTGACACTATACTCGGCCGACTGCAAATTATCGGCAATGATCAGTCCTAAATCAGTCTCATCTTCAATTAATAATAATGGTATCATATGCTTAAGGGTAAATAAATAGTAAATGTAGTGCCTTTCCCGGGTGTACTGCTAACCTCGATCAGGCCTTTATGCTGTGTAATGACTTGCTTGACGTAATATAAACCTAAACCAAAGCCCTTCACCCGATGAATATTACCGGTAGGTACCCGATAGAATGGTTGAAAAATATGAGAAATATCGGCAGAAGCAATACCAATGCCATTATCGGATATACTAAGCACCCAATGCTGGTTGACAATTTTGCTCACTAATTGAATATGCACTGCATCTACGGCATATTTAACGGCGTTATCTAACAGGTTATTGATGGCATTACCGATATGCATTTTATCGAGCGGTATGGGCGGAATATCGTTTACTATCGATAAACTAATCTGTTGCTGATGAATGAGCTGATGGGTATCAATAAGCTGCTGCAATAATTTGTCGGTGTCTACCGATTCTATTTGCAAGTACATGCCCTTCTTTTCGCCTACCGCAAGATGTAAAATCTGATCAATGAGGTTTGTAAGATGGGTTGCTGCTCTGTGGGTCATCTGCAGATACAAACTAGCTTTTTGCTGCTTATCGTCCAGCTTAAATTGTTGAAGGGTTTCCGTTGCGGCCAGGACTGTTGCTAATGGTGTTTTGAGCTCATGGGTCATGTTGTTCACAAAATCATTCTTAATGTCGGCCAACTTCTTTTGTTTAAAAATAGTATAGAGTAAATACACCAGACACCCAATGGTTAAACCGGTAAGCAGCAACGAGGAAAGCAGGGCGCCTGCCAGGTGTCTAAAAATCCACCAGCTAGGCGCTTTAAGATATAGGGATAAAAACAAATCTTTGGCAGGATCCAACATCATTGTGGTTGCCTGTATGGGAAATTTAGCAATTATTGCTTGATTCGTTTTTCCTAATGCAGCGTCAAAATGCCGCATCCTTAAAGGCGGCGGTAATGCTCCATCTTCAAATTCTTCGTGCGTTGGCCCATTAAAAATGGGTCGCCCCAATAACCTCAAACGGAATGGTTTAACTGCTTTCGTTTTATCGGTTTTTGTAGGATTCGAAACGGTTTTTGCAAATCTTTCGCGACTAATATGTAGTGTATCTAAGAAAAATACATCCTGTAAATCTGGTCCTAATTTTTCCCGGTATCTTTTTTGAAGCATCTGGAAATCAAGATGCATAAATGCCGCTGGAAACAATTGAACGTGCGATGAATCGTTAGGTGCAGCTTTTTCTTGTCCTAATCCATTAGGACCGCGGTAAAATACTTGAATAGCATCTTGAAAGTTACCTTTCTTAACCAAATCACTGTACAGATCCGGATATACGTTACGAAATTGTGCTTCTCTTTCCTCCTGCATACTCTCAAAAAGTAACCTTTCCGCGTAAGCGATGAAGTTTTCTTTTTCATGTTGATAGTTTCCCATCAACCAGAAACACTGAAAGACGATCGTTACCAGGCTTGCTAGGGTAATCAGCATCAACAGATAGCGGTGTTGTTTAGACATGCAGTTTAATTTATAGCGACAAAATTAAGACTCACATCAACGCAAAAGATCATGCTTAACTATTTTTAACAATATGTAACAATAATTAACACTATTCCTATACACCTTTGCCTTCAGTTAGATAAAAACTATTTTTTACAGTCAATTCATTTTTATGACATGCGTAACACCTACAATAAATAAGGCAGTTTTTTTGTTGTCAAAGTTTAGCCTAGTCGTGCTCATCATTTCGCTTTTCGCCTGCACAAAAGATGGAACGATCAGCTTAAGTAACACGAATGATGTTATTGGAGCGGAGATTTCAGATAGCACAACAGTCAAGCTGGCAACCTACCAACTTGATCCTTTGCCCTCCAGTGGTCAAGGGGTACTCCTCGTTGGAAGAATGGAAGATGCCGTATCAGGAAATATAGCTGTTTCCAGTTATTTTAGGATAGGCAATTCTGCCGTTAGCAGTGCAAGTTTGCCTGACGATGCCGTTTTCGATTCCTTATCATTAGCACTACCTTATCAAGGATATTATTATGGCGATACCACCATAGCACAAACGTTTACCGTCCATAGCGTAACGGAAGAAATAAAATTAGTTGATGAATCGAATGCTTGGGAAGATGACGAGAAACCCGTATTTGCCAGTGGGTCTACCTTATTTACCAACAGCAGCTTCAGCTATGAACAGCAACCTTTGGGTACTGTAGATTTCCATCCAAAACCCAACAGCAAGTCCGATACCGTTTTTGTTCGGTTGAATCCCTCTTTTGGTGAAGATTTATGGACAAAAATAAAGGATAAAAGTAGCCAGGTTACTAATTCGGAAGAATTTTTGGAATACCTGAAAGGCTTTGTATTAGTTCCTTCCGGAAAAGCATCCGCAATAACGGCTTTTCCAACGGATTCCATCTTAATGAATCTCTATTATTCTTATACCCGTACCAGTGACGGAAAGAGAATTGGTGCAAAGCTACAACTAAAGGTGGACGATAATACGTATCAGTTTAACAAGCTCGATATCGATCGTAGCCAAAGTTTATTAAAAGCATTACCTGAAGGTGTTAAAGGTGAATTATTAGCTTCCGAAACGAATCAGCAAGCCGTTTTACAAGGACTTACTGGTTTGGTTGCCAAGATACACTTTCCATACCTCCATGAGTTTGTGAACAGAAATGACGTCATTATCAACAGAGCTGAACTTATTATTGAAACGCCTTCTAGTTCTTATATACCGTATACCCCTCCAGCATCACTAAATATCATGTTAGCCGATCAATATGGTGTTCCCAAGTCTTTGCTAACCTCAAGCTATGAAACGACAACGCAAACAGCTTCTTTAGTAAAAGATCTCAGTGGAGGGACGGCCAGCGGTACCTATACGTTTAATTTAACAGAATACGTAAGCAACTATCTGGGCGCCAATGAAGATAAAAAAAGCTCTTTGTATTTGACGATCCCCACAGCTGACTTATTGACAAAAGTAGATCGCTTACTCCTTGGAAAAGGGGAAGGCAGCCCAGCCATTAAACTTCGCATATTATATACTAAATACTAATAAGATGAAAACGACTAAGTTTATTAAATTGACCATGATGGTTTTGGTATTGATCACCGCTGCCGCCTGCAGTAAAGATCAAGAAGACGATGATGATGAAGAATGGGTGCGCGGTGTCGACTTTGATGGTCTTCCCAGGAGCGGGGCAGCAAGTTTTACCATTAACGAGGATGTTTATTTAACTACGGGCTATGGAACGAGCAGTACCCGCTTTAAAGATACATGGGTTTACGATATTAATAGCGCTACATGGATGGAAAAAGCTAATTTTCCAGGCGAAGCACGTAATAATGCTGTGGCTTTTACCCTTAATGGAAAAGGTTACGTTGGCTTGGGCACCAATGGCACGAAAATGTTTAAAGATTTTTATGTATATGATCCGCAACAAGATTCTTGGAGCCCGATAGCTGATTTTCCCGGTGTTGCGCGGTATGGAGCAGTAAGTTTTGTGATTAATGGCGTGGCTTATGTCGGTTGCGGACAAGATGTTGACGCTCAGGACTACAACGATGTGTACACCTATTCGCCTAGCAGTGATAGTTGGACGAAGGTGAATAGTACACCAGAGAAACGTAGTTTTGCCTTCAGTTTTGTGATCAATAATGTGGCCTACCTGGGAGGAGGAACAAACAATAATGCTTATGTTTCCAGTTTTTATGCTTTTGACGGACAAAATTGGAGTACAAAAGAACCACTTAGTGGCCGAACAGATGATTATACCTACGACTTACGTCGGAACTACCCAGCTGTTTTTGTAATTGGCAATTATGGTTTCATCACCGGGGGTACAAATAGCTCAACGCTCAGCTCGACTTGGCGTTACGATCCATCGGTGGATTATTGGATTGAACATGATGATTTTACCATTAACGGTGCATCATCAAGGCAACAAGCTGTTGGATTCTCATCAAATGGTGTAGGTTATGTTGTAGGCGGAAGAAGTGGTAGTACACCTTTTGATGATATCTGGAAGTTCACACCAGATTTATCGAAACACCCCAATGAGTAATAAGTAGCGCATCAAGAAGCGAAAGGGGTTTTTTCGACCCCCCTTCGTTTCTTGATGATAAGCAGGAATTCTTTAGGCTAATTCCGCAGATTTAGCCCAAATATTAATTGAACCATCTTGGGCATAGCGGTCTATATGTTGTAACTCTTCTGTTGTGAAATCCAGATTTTTAATTGCGCCAACACAATCCTTTACCTGTTCGGCTTTACTGGCGCCAATTAAAGCAGATGTGACTTCCTTCTTTCTTAATACCCAAGCAATAGCCATTTGTGCCAATGTTTGACCGCGTTGTTTAGCGATCTCATTTAATGCGTTAATATTTTTCAGGTTTTTTTCATTCAAAAAATCCGGATGAAGTGATTTATGCTGCATAGCCCGGCTATCTTTCGGTATATCACCTAAATATTTTGTTGTCAGCATACCTTGAGCAAGTGGAGAGAATACGATTGAACCCATACCAAGATTGTTCAGGGTATCAAGTAAGCCGTCATCCTCTACCCAACGATTAAGCAGTGAATAGCTGGGCTGATGAATGAGACAGGGAGTGCCTAAGTCTTTTAATATGGCTGCTGCTTCACGTGTTCGTTGGGTATTGTAGGAAGATATGCCTACATAAAGCGCTCTACCTGAACGAACGATATGATCCAAAGCGCCCATTGTTTCTTCTAAAGGTGTATTTGGATCAAAGCGATGAGAATAAAAAATATCCACATATTCCAATCCCATCCGCTTTAAGCTCTGATCGCAACTGGCGACTAGGTATTTTCGACTCCCCCATTCTCCATAAGGTCCAGGCCACATATCATAACCTGCTTTCGATGAGATGACCAGTTCATCGCGTAAACCCTTAAAGTCTTCTTTTAATATTCTTCCAAAGGCTATTTCAGCACTACCAGGAGGAGGACCATAGTTATTGGCTAAGTCGAAATGGGTAATACCTAAATCGAATGCCGTTCGACAGATCTCTTGTTTGGTTTGATGTGTGGTATCATCACCGAAATTATGCCATAAACCTAGCGATAGGACTGGTAGCTTTAAACCGCTTTTTCCGCAGTTTCTGTACACCATTTGCTTGTATCGGTTTTGATCAGGAATCCAATTCATTGTATTATTCGTTAATTTTTCTGGTTTAAAGATACGGTAATCCACGCACAGCGCATAGGCTAAATAAGCTTCCTTTTCTCGAAGTGCATCAATTCAATACCCGTTTTTAGAGATACTGCTACATTTTTAACATGGATGCGGGTTAATCTTAGCTACCCTGCCCTACAGAATCTTGTTGGCTTGCAATCACCTGCTCACGCTTATGCTGTTCTTCCGCTATCTTTTCCAAGTTGGGTTTTAATTCATTCAGTAGATCCTTTTCAGCGATTTCATTAGCTTTAGGATCTTCAGCAAGTTTTAACCAAGGTTTCATACCTTCATAATCATAAGTCCCAAATACGAGTACTGGAGTACCTTCTGCCAATACATGCTGATTCTTTTCTACAATCCATTCGTCAGCCCAATCGTATAGCCACCTTGCATCGTTCTCTAACAAGCGCAGGCAAGAATGCGAGGCAGGATACCCTGGCATGGTATATTGATGCCAACCAATCCCCTCTTTATTATGGATATTAAAATTCCAGCGTAGAAGCCATTCATCATCTGCAGTACTAACATGTTCTTCTGCTTTCCAATTCGTAAACGCTAAGCCTGTTTTTGTGGGGTGTATTTTACTTCCCATACTGCTAGGGCCCCATCGTACCAAATGTCCATGTTCATATGCTGCAAACGCCTGTATAGGATAGGCAAAGAATACCATTTTCGGTACAGAATCTAAGGCTTCAATTTGTAAGGGAAAAGGCGAATAACTATTGATATCCGACCACACGGAATCTGGAATGACAATGGAATCAATCCGGTTGAAATTCGTAAAATCAACCCTGTTTAACGCTAAAATGATATGTTGTTGTGCTGCGGTATACTTTTTTTTGAAGGTTGTCAGGGCCGTGTCGTTACCTTTAACAGCCATCATTTGATAATTGGCGTTGTAACGATCAATCTTTGGGATGTTATTTTCCAAAGAGTCTGCTTTTTTTGTCGATATGCCCGCGTTACGGTTATCTCTACAGGCGATGAAACTGATTACTAGAAAAAAAATAAAGCTTGAGTAAATGGATGTTTTTAGCATAGGTAATTGTTTTAATTTTTATTATAACATTTAAAAGAGGACATTTGTTGACGAGATAAGAATATAAAGCCATTTGCAGTGATATGATTTCTGATACTACTTATTTAGGTGCACGAATGGTTTCCGGCGCGCTGGAAAACTATTTTAAAGAGCATGCATACCAATCATTAGACGAGAGCCATTACTTACCGGCAGCAATTATTGAAGCCCTTATTGATGCTTCTTTTTGGGCAAGCTTGAGAAAAGAAGAAGGATATTTACCTAAAATTTCTGTGGCACTGATTCCGCCAGATGTGGCTACAGATCCCTTGCGTTTTGCTACACCTGTTCGGTTAACGCCGCACCATTTGGTAAAGTTATCGCCCGCTGTTGTACAGCCGAGTATTCATTTAGGGGTATGGTATACCGATAATGATGTATTGATTTGGGGTACCATTCATGATATACCCGATTCATGTCTCGTGTTAGAGGTTATAGAACCTGGATTATTGGTGATCAAGCATAAGCGACAGGAAGGCTATGGAAAGTATGTCAATATTGCAGTATTAAAAGGCGATCAAGTGAAGTTGGTAGATGATAGGAGCTTAGGTTTGACGGAATATCCAGATTTGCTGGCATCTTTATTGGGTAAGTCGCTGGCAATTGCTCTAGATGAGCCGATAAATGTTTTAGTGGAGTTAGCCGTAGCAATGCGACGGCATGCCCGCGGAGGACTGTTACTATTAGTGCCTCCAGATCAACACCAATGGAAGGATTCGATCGTGCATCCGATAAGTTATATTATTGATCCCATTTACGGTGGTTTAAGTGATCTGATACAACGCTATCCTATGGATCGTCGCCGAGCGGATTGGAAATCTAATATATTAAAAATAATTGATATTATCGGAGGTTTCACCGCCATCGATGGCGCCACGATTATGACTAAAAATTACGAATTTTTAGCTTTTGGAGCCAAAGTGGGAAGAAACCAAAAAAATGCTCAAGTACCTAAAGTGCTCCTATCCGAACCTATTGTGGGAAATGAGGCAGAAATTGTCGATCCTGTCAAATTAGGTGGTACACGTCATTTGGCAGCAGCACAATTCGTACATGACCAACGAGAAGCTATGGCTTTGGTCGCCTCCCAAGATGGCGTATTTACGGTGTTTGTTTGGTCCGCCCCTACGCAAATAGTGCATGCGCATCGGATTGATGTATTGCTGCTTTAGATAAGGCTATGAACATCCATTTCCTGTTAACTTTTCATGCTGACACTTCCCAATTTGACAATTCTTATTCATGTATAATAAGTGATAAAAAAATAATTCGGTTACGGATAGTTAGACAAAAAATTTTATCTTTAAAGTGCGAAACAATTTAAGAGAAAATCAATGTTTAATTCATCAAATTTAGCAATCAAAGATAAAGTCTGGCGGAGAGCGGGTGTAAGTCCCGTAACCTACAAGTTCTCTTGTTGTTTCGCAGCACCGTCAGACCTCTTTTTAAAAATAAAAAATTATGCGAAACAACAAGAGACAAACAATCAAGCGACCCGATGTGCGTAGCCTGAAAATCCAACCAAATATCAAAATTAATCGCTGGAGCCAGACCACAGTTCCCGTAATCAGACTAAGCGGACTTTGGCTTGACAGTTAGGATTTACTCCCGAACAACGAGTGACAGTCACAACAATGGACAAATTGCTCATTATTCGGCTGGACGAGAATTAAAATCGAAAGCCGTCAGTTCGGTTTGAACTGACGGCTTTACTTTATTCAAACATAAACTCTTCATTGACCCTTATTCAACAGGTTGACAGAAAGCCCAACCCTCGCGAAGCCCTTGCCTGTTTGCAATCATGGTAAACCGATACCGCATAAATGACAGAAAGAACGAATAACGTCGAAATATTTGAAAACAATAGGGCGAGAGGTTATAATCAGTTTGTAGAAACGTGGATATCCAATTATCACTATTTCTTAGACCGAAATATGTAGAAATTATGGCGTACAAACCCTTAATCAAAAGCTGACAGAATTGTCAAAAACGACCTGCAGATTTGGATAATTAAAAAGCACAATCCGACAAAAAAGGACTTTGAGAAAAACTATTTTAGTAAAAAATCTTACTCTAAAAGTTGTATAATCGGACAACTTTTTTGCATCTTTGTACTAATATGGAAAGTGAGAAAGTACGACATATATTTTTGTACAAAGATTATTTCTCTGGCTTTTACGAAAAACAAAAGCAGAAAGTAAAAGAGAAAATCATTTGGACATTCAGAGTAATTGAAACAATTCCGCAAGTTCCAAACGAATATCTAAAACATATTGAAGGAACGGACGGTTTGTATGAAATCAGAGTTCAATTGGGTAGTGATATATTTAGAGTTTTCTGTTTTTTTGATGAAGGAAAATTAGTCGTATTGGCAAACGGTTTTCAGAAAAAGACACAGAAAACACCGAAAAAGGAAATTGAAAAAGCATTAAAAATAAAAGAAGAATATGAAAACGATAAAAAATAAAAACTTAAAATCTCTTGACCAATTTGTTGATGAACAATATGGTAAAAGAGGAACGGAAAAACGTGAAGATTTTGAAAAAGGATATGAAGAATTTAAATTTGGATTTATCCTTCAACAAGCCCGTATCGAAAAAGGTATGACACAGGAACAACTTGCTGAAAAAGTAGGTACGAATAAGGGATATATCTCACGAGTTGAAAATAACATTAAAGACGTTCGGATTTCGACCCTTCAAAAAATCATAGAAAAAGGATTGGGAGGACATTTAGAACTGTCGATAAAGATGTAATGCGTCCGCTAATAGTTGACAATAAGCTATTAAGACAATAAATTTCCACAAGCGAACAACCAAAATAAGAACAATTTGAAATTGATAATTAATGACATGCTAAAATGGGATAAAAAATTAAAATGACTATTTTAGATAAATATGAATTCAATTGCCTTTATAGACACGGAGATTGAACCAAAAAGCCGAAAAATTCTTGACATTGGAAGTGTCAAAAGTGACGGCAATTCTTTCCATTCAAACGCTATTGCTAATTTCATAAAGTTTCTCCATGGGGCACAGTTCATTTGCGGGCACAATATTTTAAATCACGACTTACCATATATTCAGAAAGCCATTACAGATGCAAACGTTAATGTTGCCCAGACCATTGACACGTTGTTTCTCTCTCCCCTTTTGTTTCCGGCAAAGCCATATCACGCTTTGCTCAAAGACGACAAACTACAAACCGAAGACACAAACAACCCGCTTAACGATGCTATAAAAGCCAAAGACCTTTTCTTTGATGAAGTTGCTGCATTCAAGCAAACGGACGAAAAACTAAAACATATTTTTTATTTGCTATTGAGAGAGCAAAGGGAGTTCGCTGCTTTTTTTCGCTTCATAGCATACGCAAACAGCGAGATACAAACAGAAAAACTAATTCGTGAAAGATTTCCAGCTGTTATTTGCGAACACGCCGACCTTCCGAAAATAATTTCGGAACATCCGATTGAATTAGCTTACGCTTTAGCACTTATCAATTGCAACAACCGGTATTCGATAACACCCCCTTGGGTTTTAAAAAACTTTCCTAAAGTTGAACGGATCATGTTTCTTCTTAGAAGCAAGCCATGCCTTACCGGTTGCGCATATTGCAATCAAGCGTTGGATATACACAAGGGATTAAAAAAATATTTCGGATTTGATGCTTATAGAACTTATGCGGGTGAGCCATTGCAGGAAAACGCCGTTCAGGCAGCGGTTGACAACAAATCACTATTGGCAGTATTTCCGACAGGTGGCGGCAAATCTATTACATTTCAAGTTCCTGCGTTGATGGCAGGAGAAAATGCAAAAGGTTTGACCGTTGTGATTTCTCCTTTGCAATCGCTGATGAAAGACCAAGTCGACAATCTGGAAAGAATTGGAATTACAGATGCGGTAACGATCAATGGCTTGCTTGACCCGATTGAAAGAGCAAAATCTATTGAAAGAATTCAAGACGGCAGGGCATCTATTCTTTATATCTCTCCTGAATCGCTTCGTTCAAAGACGATTGAAAAATTACTATTAGGCAGAAAAATTGTCCGCTTTGTAATTGACGAAGCACACTGCTTTTCTTCGTGGGGACAAGATTTCAGAGTTGATTATCTATACATTGGTGATTTTATCAAATCGCTTCAGGAAAACAAAAATCTGGAAGAACAAATTCCTGTTTCTTGTTTTACGGCCACCGCAAAACAAAAAGTCATGGAAGACATTTGTACTTACTTCAACGAAAAATTGGGAATCAAGTTGGAAATATTTCCTTCAAAGGCAACAAGAACAAATCTGCACTACAAGGTTTTTGAAAAAGGAGACGATGAAGCAAAATACAATACGGTTCGTGACTTAATGGAGGAGAAAGATTGTCCGACGATCATTTATGTTTCAAGAACAAGACGAGTAAGAGACCTTGCCACAAGGTTAAGCGAAGATGGATTTAATGCAAGAGCATTTCACGGCAAAATGGAAAGTCAGGAGAAAACCGAAAACCAAAATGCTTTCCTGGCAGGAGAAGTTCAAATTATGGTGGCCACTTCTGCCTTTGGAATGGGGGTCGACAAAAAAGATGTCGGCATGGTCATTCACTATGAAATTTCCGATTCATTGGAAAACTATATTCAGGAGGCAGGCAGAGCAGGACGGGATGAAAACATGACAGCCGACTGTTATGTCTTATTCAATGAGGAAGATCTTAGCAAGCATTTCATCTTGCTGAACCAAACCAAACTCAACTTGCATGAGATAAAACAAATATGGAATGCCATTAAATTCATTACCAAATTCAAACCCAGTGTGCAAAAATCTGCTTTAGAAATTGCAAGAGCGGCAGGTTGGGACGACAACCTGAAAGAAATTGAAACACGGGTTACAACTGCAATTGCAGCGTTAGAAGAAGCCGGCTATGTGAAACGCAAACAAAACATGCCAAGAGTATTCGCCAATAGCATTTTATCCAAAACGGCACAAGAGGCAATTGATAACATCATGCGTTCTCAAAAATTCAGCGAAAAGCAAAAAAAAGACGCAACTAGAATTATTAGAAGTCTCTTTTCCAGCAAAAGCAGAAAGCAAACAAACCTCGATGAAGCAGAATCAAGAGTCGATTACATCTCCGATAATTTAGGTCTCCATATTAAGAATGTGATTTCCATTGTCAATCTATTGCGTGAACGAACGACAGTTTTAGCTTGTATAATCTTGCAGAGGTTCGTTTCTTTTTGAATGAATTGAATTTAGACGATGATTCGTTTATTATCAGTGATGATGTTTGGGGAAATGCAAAAAGAAACCTGATCGATAGGTTTAAACTAAGCTCAAAATTTGACATCTGTAATAACCTGATTAAAGACTTTGAAGCAATAAATACGAAGTGGAAATACAAATCAGACTTTGAAGTTTTTATCCGGGAATCAAAACTGGAAGATTTCATCAGCGCAAACGGAGAAACAATTTTTGTTTCAACCATTCATAAAGCGAAAGGCAAAGAGTTTGACCATGTTTTTCTGCTTCTTGAAAACTTTGATGCACGGGAAGATGAAAAGAAGCGACTGCTTTATGTTGCTATGACAAGAGCAAAACAAAATTTGACTATCCACTTGAATGGTAATTATCTGGATAAGTTAAAGACCGAAAAATTAGAAAGGGTGGAGAACAACAACACATTTCAACCACCAAGCGGACTGGCATTGCATCTTTCGCACAAGGATTTGAACTTAGGGTATTTTGAATATGTTCAGAAACGGGTAGATACATTGACAAGCGGAGATTCAATTACTGTTTCTGATGAAGGTTGCAAAAACGAGAAAGGAGAATTTGTTTTAAAGTTCTCCAAGAAATTCCTTGAAAGATTAGGTAAAATACAGGAAAGCGGTTTTGAATTGAAAGAAGCAAAAGTAAATTTCATTGTTCATTGGATAGATAACGACAAGAAAATTGAGGTAAAGATTGTTCTTCCTGAATTGCATTTTGAAAAAATACGAATGTGAATGGAAAAATTGATTAACGACAATACCTGTTGGTCATCCGGGATCGGGGGTAGTCGCTGTTTTTTTAAGTGACAAACGGACACTTAATCGGACAAAAGCGCCAGATTCGGACAAAAGCGCCAAATTCGGACACACCTATTTTTCGTTTTACAGAAATTTGTCTAGTCAAAAGGTGAGGCGCCGCCTGCGACAGTATTTTTTTGTTTAACGTTTAAAATTTTTAATGATTATGGCAATTCAATTCAACATTGTAGAAAAAGGGAATCCTAGCGACCTAGCAGCTCCCAAAAAGTTTTACGCCTGTCCAATCTCTGCGGGCGAAATTACCCTCGAAGATCTGGTAGACGATATCTCCCACGCCTCCTCGGTAACGGAAGCTGATGTTTATGCCGTTTTGCAGAACCTGGTCAGGGAGATACCCAAGAATATTGCACGCGGCTATATTATCCGCCTAGGCAACCTGGGTTCCTTCCGTCTGGGCAGCAACAGCATGGGCAGTGCTACGGCGGAAGAGGTTGATGGCAGGAACATTATCCGTACGCGGCTGCTGTTCCATCCCGGTCCTAAGGTTAGGAAGGAACTATTGGGATTAACTTTTAAGAAAAATTAGGTATAAGCAAACCTAGACGCTCTAGGCGATGGCCGGTATCCTTTGGGTACCGGCCTTTTTTGTGACCAAAAAGCCTGAAAATGGTCTATATCATTTTTAAAATCACCTAATCCGTTTCAAAAACGGTTTAAGCGACTTGATAAAATGGTTTAGATGACTTTGTAAAACGGTCTAAATGTTTTTTTGGACTGGTTTTTTAGCCTGATTTTCTTATTATGTTTTCTTTTTAGTTAAAATTGGACAATGATTTTGATCTACCCCAAACTCGCTTTCAGTTGTTCTAATAAATCATTCGTACGGGTAGCCTTCACTTTGAGCTTACGCACTTTAGGTCGTTTACCCTTTGCCCGTTCTTTAATAATCTTCATTAATTCATGGCTATACTCATCTTTATAATCGCCAACATTGAACGACGTGCTGTGGTGTTTAACCAATTCGAGCGCCATATCCATTTCGGCCTTCGTTAATTTTATATTGCCTGGAATGGTTAAGTCTTCGGTCGACCGGATTTCCTCCTCAAACCGCAGTTTGTTCAAGACCAGCATATTGTCTTTGGAACGGATCATACAAAGATTTTCTCCTGCGCGCATGACAAACGTTGCAAGCCCAGCCATCTCAGCTTTATCCAAAGCCTTCACCAGTAAATGATAAGCCTTCTGCCCACCTTTTTGAGGTTCAACATAGTAGGGCGTTTCAAAGTACATACTGTCTATTTCTTTCTCTTTGACGAACGACTGAATATTAATCATTTTGTTCTTTTCTGGACTTGCTTCTTCAAAATCTGCTTCTTCTAAGATGATATAATTATCGTTTAGCAGATAGCCTTTAACGATATTATCCCAGTTAACCTCTTTACCGGTATGCTCATTGACACGTTGATAGCGTATTCTGGAATGATCTTTACGATCCAGCATGTCCAAATCTAAATGACTTTGTTGGGTTGCGCTATACAATTTTATCGGAATATTTACCAATCCAAAACCAATTGCTCCTGTCCAAATTGCTCTCATAGTACATTTTTCGCTATTGAAAGAATAACAGCTAAATATCTGTTAAGTTTGCACTTTTAAAATTGTTTACAATATCTTATATTCGGCCCAATATTTATGGAGCAAGTAAAAAACGCAACAAAAGCGATGATTTGGTTCAGTTTTTGTTTATTGCGTTTTGATTTTGGAAACAAAATTTGTGTGTAAAACGTATTAAAGGAGAATTATGTATTGGACATTAGAATTGGCTTCGCATCTGGAAGATGCTCCTTGGCCAGCAACAAAGGACGAACTAATTGATTATGCCATCCGTTCTGGTGCGCCAGAGGGTGTATTGGAAAATCTAAATGAAATGGAAGATGATGGCGAGGCCTACGAAAGCATAGAAGAAGTATGGCCTGATTACCCCACTAAAGACGATTTTCTGTTCAATGAAGATGAATATTAAGCAATTGTAAGGCGTCGTGATCATTATATAAATACACGACGCCTCTTTTTTTGTCATTTTGTCAGTTATACCAAACCTTGCGCCAGCATGGCGTCTGCAATTTTCACAAATCCGCCAATATTTGCCCCTCTTTCGTAATTGATATAATCATGATCTTCTTTGCCATGTTTTACGCAGAGGGTATGGATCTCACGCATAATTTGCTGTAATTTGGCATCCACCTTATCGCGCGTCCAAGTATAGCGTAAAGAATTCTGGGACATTTCTAAACCTGATACTGCAACTCCGCCAGCATTAGCCGCCTTACCTGGGGCATAATAAATTTTATATTGATTAAAAACGGCAATAGCCTCTGGTGTACAAGGCATATTAGCACCTTCGGCAACACAGAAACATCCATTCTGAACAAGTTTCAACGCATCCTTTTTATGCAGTTCGTTCTGGGTAGCATTGGGAAGAGCAATATCGCCTTCGACTTCCCAAGGTGTCTTTCCCTCAAAGTAATCGCAATTATATTTTGTGGCATAAGCGCTAATTCGACCCCGTTCATCATTCTTTAATTTCTTTATGTAGGCTAATCCTTCTAAATCAATTCCCTTTGGATTATAGATATAACCATTAGAATCGGATAAGGTCAGCACTTTTGCTCCTTCTAAAATGCATTTCTCAGCAGCAAATTGCGCCACATTGCCCGAACCGGAAATAATGATTTTTTTATCTTTTAAGGTTTCTTTTTGTCGCTCGAGTATTTCCTTTACAAAATAAACTAGGCCATAACCGGTAGCTTCTGGCCGAATTTGACTTCCCCCCCACTCATACCCTTTTCCAGTAAGTACGCCGGTAAATTCTCCTTTAATGCGCTTGTATTGACCAAAGAGGTAACCAATTTCTCTGCTGCCCACACCGATATCACCGGCTGGAACGTCGATATCCGCTCCGACATGGCGGTATAGCTCCGTCATAAAACTTTGACAAAATTTCATGACTTCATGATCTGACCTTCCTTTTGGATTGAAATCCGATCCACCTTTACCCCCACCCATCGGCAGTCCGGTTAAACTATTTTTAAAAATCTGTTCAAAAGCCAAGAACTTAAGTACGCTTAGGTTGACGGATTCATGAAAACGCAAGCCTCCTTTATATGGCCCGATAGCGCTATTCATCTGTACCCTAAAACCTCGGTTTACTTCTACTTCTCCTCGGTCATTTAACCAGGGTACACGAAATATGATAACC
This sequence comes from Olivibacter ginsenosidimutans, assembly GCF_039542865.1. NCBI lineage: Bacteria > Pseudomonadati > Bacteroidota > Sphingobacteriia > Sphingobacteriales > Sphingobacteriaceae > Olivibacter > Olivibacter ginsenosidimutans. The sequence goes on from NZ_BAABIQ010000035.1 coordinate 55,580, forward strand.
CGCTCAGGTTCAACTATTCTTTCTAAAATACGGGCCTCTCGGTACTTTTTATGATCTTGAATGTAAGGAATAACGGTTTCTGCTACTTCGGTTACGGCTTGTAAAAATTCGGATTCTCCTGCATTTCTTTTTTGGACTTGATTGATAAAGTCCTCTTTTGATAAATTCATATATAAAATCAATTTAATATAGTATTGTGGTAACAATGGGGAGCGTAAAATACATAAATTTCATCAATTCTACTTTTGTTTTTTGAATTTATTTTTTCCAATAGTTGCTATCAACCATTCATAAATGGTCGATAGGCTGTTTTACGTAGTCTTTTAAACGGGACGGGCTGGTCTATATGTGGCCTTTAAGCGGTTTTATTTTTTCCGGATGCTTTTGAGTATAGGTCGTAATTAAATGCATCATATAGTCGTTGGATGGATAAGGAGTAAGATGCTCTTTGATTTCTTCTGGGTAGATAAGAGCGCTCTCAAAGCTGATGTACCCCATTCCATAAAACTTACCTTTTTCAATCCAAATACAACTCTGTTCGTCAGGAGTCCGCCCCTTATCCAGTAGACAAAAGGAAGGTAAGCTTTCTTTTAACTGGTGTACAGCTGTTTCAAGCCTCGCATTATAACGGTTTGGATCTTCCTTAGCAACACAGGCCCCTAAACATGGGTTATCTGGAGTGGATAAACAGGAGCCAGCAGTTTTATGCACATGGCATAATTTTGGGCAGAGTTGATAGTCGCGTATTAAGGTATTCAGTAGCTGATAAGCGTCACTTAACTGACCAAAAGCGTAAAGAGCCTTTTGGTATCGTTGGTGTTTATTAATCGCTAATCGTAGGTAACCCCGCTGATCTTCGTATAGATAAAGACCATATTTAGGTTCGAAACGTTTTAGTGCCCGGTTATTTTCTGGCCAAAGCCGTTTAATTTCGGATGCTTCCAGTAACAATGCCATTAATTCCGTACCGCAGTTAACAAAATCGACCGCATAAATATGGCGCATAAAATTTTGCCGTTGCGGATTTGGGTTTTGGCCAGCGAAATGTGCAGCTACCCGGCTACGAATATTTTTTGCTTTTCCGACATAGATGGTTTTGCCCTTTTGATCTTTGAAATAATAAACACCTGGGGATGTAGGAAGTGATTCGATATGCTCTTTTGGTAAATGAGGAGGTAAAACTTGTTCCTTAGATGTTTTCTTGAGCATTTGTTGAATTTCGCCACGATCCTGTTCCAATAGCTTGGAAAAGAGAATAGCGGTGGCCTCTGCATCACCGCCTGCGCGATGCCGGTTATTAATCGTTATATCTAACTGTTGGCACAATCTTCCTAAACTATAAGATGGATAGCCCGGTAATAATTTCCTGCTTAATCGTACGGTACATAATTTAGTTGCGCTCCATGAATAACCATGGATTGCAAGATGGTGTTTTACAAAGGAATAATCAAAATTTACGTTATGGGCAACAAATACTTTATCATTTAACAAATGATAAATTTGGGCTGCTATTTCTGCAAATGTCGGAGCATGTTTCACCAATTGATGGTCAATACCTGTAAGTGCCGTAATATGCAAAGGGATCTCTTGCAAGGGGTTAATTAACGTTTCGAAGGTGCTTTGCACCGTTGATCCATCATGAATTAGAATGGCGATTTCGGTAATACCATGGCCAGCAGCGTAAGCACCGGTCGTTTCAATATCTACTATGGCATATTCCATGCTAACAAAATTAGCATATTTTTTTGAATTGTATATTACTTTTTAAGTTGTAGGTCTTTACACAGAAATTCGAACATCTCACCAGGATTAGCACCGATAGCCAATGCAATGAGGTAAAGCTCGTCTACACGTAAATGGGATTTTGGATTAAGCGAAAGCTGACTTAATCGATAAGTACTCAGACCCGTTTTTCGGGATACTTCGGCTTTATTGATTGATCGTTTTGCTAAGTATAATCCTAATGCAGTCAAGTTTATTATCTCCGTAATTTATTGCTATAAAAATACTTTAAGAACACGTACCTAGCTTGATTAATTGTAAATGGTTGTTTTTTTCTTATATTTGTAGAGAAAAAGCAAATGTTTTGTAGAATAAATTCAAGCAAAAAACCTAAACTTATGGAATTAGCTGAAAAACTGAGATTATTGCGTTATTCATACGATTACAGTAAATCATATGTAGCTTATAAATTGGGTGTAGATGTCAACGATTATCTAACCATGGAATCCGGCGAGCTACCGCTAAGTTTGACCCAATTGGAAGCGCTGAGCGAGTTATACCAATTGAAAGCAATTGAGTTGGCAGAAGACGGTGCCACGAATGAGTATACCAATTGGCAAGGACTTGTGGAAAATTGGGATAATATATCCGAGAAGGAACGTTGTGAGGCTTCCATTGCCGATATTAAATCAGAGCTTGCCGACATTAAAGAAATACTATATACCTTAATAGAAAAATTAGGTATTTCCTAAATTCTATTACTTAATTTAGCGCAGCAACACTTCTTTTAGCAATCGCTTGTCTCCATCTATTTTCTGATTATTCACTAATCCTAATAACTCGACAAGCAGGGGATAAATATGGATATTTTCAAAGGCTGGGATACACATATCTTTTTTAAAGGCCGGACCCCATGCGATAAAGGTAACTTTCATTTCCGGTGTTTCATCGGGATCATAACCATGCCCACCGGGATGCGGTTTATTACGGGAGAAATAATAAGGTGATTTAGCTAAAAGTACGATATCTCCTATCCGGTGATGCACATCTTCTTTTTTGCTGAAATGATATCGGGAGGGCACCTTATTTTTGAGGTAAGCTTGGTAGCGGCCATCGTCTGTATGAACAGCCTTATAGATGGTTTTAATTTTCTTTTTGTTTTTAACGTAAAGGTTTACGATAGTGCCGTTATCACTTACTTGTACTTCGTTGGTATCAATCGTTATCGGAAGTTTTAATGGATGTAAGGTATCAATGCTCGTCATGCCATGATCAGAAACAAAAACAAAATTTACAGGCAATTCGGTTTTGGCTACAGCTTGATTTAGCGCATAAACAGCAGAATCAATAAAATGGACGGCCTTTTCCGTTTCAGGTGCGTCAGGACCAAATAAATGTCCTATATGATCTACTTCCGGTAGATAGAACGTAATGAAGTGAGGCCGTTTAGCTGGCGGCAAGGATAACCAGTTAACTACCGTTTGTATGCGCGTGGCTATTGGTATTTTTTCATTATAAGCGTAATAATAAGAAGGTAAAATTCCGCCAATGGCTGCTTCAGAGCCTGGCCAATAAAAACAAGCACTCAGCATACCTTGCTGTTCGGCCAAGGTCCAAATCGGTATTCCTCCATACCATATCGGATTGGTTACGGCTTTTTTATTTCCCAGACTGTATCGGCTGTTGGAGAAAGGATCAATCATATTGTTTCCAATCAATCCATGATGTGCAGGGTATAGACCGGTAACGATCGTATAATGATTAGGGAACGTAATGGATGGAAACGACGGAATAAGCGCTTCTGCCTTAACTCCCTGTTTAGCGAGACGTTTCAACTCTTGTGCATGATATTTCTGTAGGTAGTCATAGCGAAAGCCGTCTGCTGAAATGAGAATAACATAAGGCTTTTCTTGCTGTTGCGGTGCATTATTGCGGTTAGGAATAATTTTTTGGGTGGTGTCCTGTCCGTAAGTAACGCCTAAGCTTATTAATAAGTAAGCTAAAATACCGTAGACAAAAATATCCTTTCTATTCATAGTGCGATATTACGAAAATGGAATGATTTAAATGTTTACTTTGTAGGTCCTATCTATCGAATGAAAAAGGCTGTCTCTATAGAAGAAAGACAGCCTTTTAATACATATAAGCTGAAACCTAATTAAAAATATATCTTAGCCCTAACTGGATCTGATATCTGGAGTCAATCGACGTATTATTTCTGAATGTCGTTGTCCCCAAGTTTTGATTAACGGTATAGGTAGGGGTGTTGTCAACGGCTCCTTTATATTGCAGGAAATTGGTCATCGACGGAACTTTAGTTACACCCCATTTACTGTTCAATAGATTACCTAAATTGATAATATCGATAGAAGCCTGTAACCTGTGGCTATTGTTACCTTTGATCAAGCCGGTAAGTTCCTGCATGAAGCGTAAATCGAAACGGTTCATCCAAGGATATTCCCCACCATTGCGCTCTGCATATTTACCTCTTCTTGTGCTAAGGTACTTATCCTGATTAATGTAAGCATCTAAACGAGTCCATTGCTGATCGGCCGTTTCTGGATTATCTCCAGTAATATCAACCAATACAATATCGTTACGATCCTTTGGAACATACATCAAGCTATTTGAAAATCTGCCTCCAGTATTGGTGATATCTCCTGAAACCACATAATTAAATCGGGTATCGCCATAAGCATCACCATAAGGACGGCCTTCATAATATAGACCGACTTTCGAAGGTAAGTTTTTGGTAATGTTGAAATTAATGTTCACCGCAGCTACGATTCTGTTCCGCACCACAAAAGAAGAATAAGCAATAACCGGATGATTAGGATCGTTTACAATCGCATTGCCGGCATAAGCCGAGTTAGCTTGTGAACCTGGGCTTGAAGTGATGTCTTTCGCATCACTATGGGTATAAGCCACCATCGCATCGCCAAATTTGCCGAATTGTTTCTGCAATTGTAGTGTGATGTTATAAGCGTGCCCTTTGCTGGTATTATCTAATACAATCGCATTGGTAATGTTTTTATTGACTCTTGATGCATCGCTACCACCTTGAAAATAATCCCGAGTATCTCCTGTCCCTGAATATTGGCCTGCGGGATTTAGAAGATTGGCATCCCGATGGTAAACCTCGTTAATCGATTTAGTATACATGCCTTCTAAGGTTGCTAAGATACCATAAGGTAACATGTAATCAACTCCTAAACTGGAACGCCAAATTTGGGGCATTTTGAAGTCCCTTGACGTTGCATTGATAGCAAACGTAGACGGTGTTGTTGGGTTAGCCGGTATATAGGCCGATGGATCCGGATTAAAGGGCCTATCCACTATTCTTCCAGTTTTAGGATCGGCTGTTAAATAATCGTTTCCAAACATTAATCCGGTATTTCCAGCTTGGTTAGTTAACCATACCCCCGGTACCCCGCCAGTGAATATGCCGGTTCCACCACGTACCACAACCGACTTGTCTTCCGTAACATCCCAGTTAAAACCAATTCTTGGCGAAACAAGTATTTTTGTTTTGGGCACTTGACCTACATCCAATTTTTCGCCATCCCGGAAAGTCATCTCCGTAACTAGAGGATTGGATGCAATATCTGCTGTATAGATCGGGACATCTGCCCGCACACCGTAGCTTAGTTTGAAGTTTGGCTTTACAAACCATTCGTCTTGCGCATAGACAGCAATAGGCACCATGCTGAAATCTGCATAAGGACGTGCTACACCCGGTATGGCAGAATAGGTCAGTTGATACAAAGATGGGTGAACCGAATTATCGCCATTGGCAGCAGCTATGAAATCGTCTACAGAGTCATAGCGGAATTGACCACTATAAAACTGTGCAAAAGCGTTGCTGAATTTTTGATAACCCACAGATCCACCGAAGGTTAAGGTATGATCACCCTTGAAGAGATTGAAATTATCGGTTAAAGTTACAATATCCTGATTCAACGCATTCAGGCTACTAAAAGGTTCCGCACCAAAGGAAATGTAATTGCTACTACCATTATTAATATCCACCACAGGAAAGTTTGATCCCATGATATCACGGTAATCGCGAAAAGCCGAGTAAACCACCTGTAGGTTATTAGCCATCTCGCTGTTAAAACTGGAATTCAGTTCCGCAGTGATGGAATTAATTTTATTGTACTGGCGGTAACGCATATTCGAGAAAAATAACGAAGTCGTTCCTGGCCCTCTAAAATTACCTCCTGAATTTGATCCGCTAGGATTAATATCCCGGTAAGAATTCAAGTAATTGTAACGCAAGGTCAACTTATGTTTGGTATCGATATTCCAGTCGATCCTTGCCGTAACATTATCAGCATGCTGATCATTATCAAAGCCTTCATAAACACCTGGGTCATAATTATATTTACTGATCAACACTTCTTTAACCCGATCGAGATCACTTGCCAGTACATTGGAAATATTGTCACCAGTAGTTCCGCGGTTTGCTAAGTAATTACTCCCTGGAGTAGTTCGACGGGTAATCTCGCCATTGACGAAAAAGAATAGTTTATCTTTAATGATTGGCCCACCTAAACGGATACCGAATTGTTTGTTGGAGTAGGTTTCGTTTTTAGGAAGATCAACGCCATCTACTTTATATCCCTGTAGGTCTTGATTTTTATAATACGTATAAACTGAGCCCGAAAAAGTATTGGTACCACTTTTGGTAATGGCGTTAACACCCGCTCCAGTAAAGCCACCTTGCTTTACATCATAGGGTGAAAGGTTAATTTGAATTGCTTCAATTGCATCTAACGAGAACGGCTGTGCACCGGTTTGCCCGCCGGGCAAGGAAGATAATCCAAATACATTATTCATTTGCGCACCATCCAAGGTCAACGAGTTGAAAAGACTATTTCTACCTGCAAAAGAAAAGCCATCTCCTTGAGAGTTGGCTTGTGGTGTCATACGGGTAAGGTCCGTAATACTTCTGGAGATAGCAGGCATCTCTTCAATTTTCTTTCGGGAAATAGCGGTTGATACCCCCGTCTTTTTGGAGTTCAAAGCTCCTTCTGCTGTAACGGTAACTTCATCGAGCTCAACTCCACCGGTTAAGGTGACATTCAGTACATAAGGTTGTCCTAACTGCAAAAAGATATTTTCATATTTTGCGGGCTTACTACCTATGTAGGTTACTTCTACCGTATACGGTCCACCCACCCGCATGTTAGCTAAATTAAAACGTCCATTTTCATTGGTTGATCCGCCATAAACAGTACCGCTAGGCATGTGCGTCGCTTTAATGGAAGCGCCAATGGAAGCCTGTCCATCCGATTCCAATACGGTACCACTCATACTACTCGTAGTCACTTGTGCGTGTACAAGCGCTACACCGAGTAACAAAATAAAAGAAAGTAAAAACTTCTTCATGTGTGTGTTAAATTAATGGATAATTTTTGTTTGTTTTTCGGAGCAAAATTAAGTACATGCAATCAAAAAACTGCACGTTTTATATTAAGTTAGTGTTAACTTAATACGTGCTTGACGCTAGGAAGATCAGAGGCTTCTTGATTATATGTTAGTGAAACATAGCTTTTTTTAAATAAAATGAAAAAAAATATACCCTAAAATGGTTTTATTTCATTATGTTTAATATAGTTTCACCAATAAAATGTTGATTGTGGATAACTTTTTTGCTGTTTATATGAAAATCTTCTCACTAAATGTGGTGCATAGGATTTTTTTGTAACAAAAACTGAATATCTTTTATGACAAAGTGACCGATATTTATTGTTTTGCTTGAAATTGCTGACTTAGCTTCACAGTTTTTCTTTCAAACATCAACTTTACGTGCTTTATTGCTATTATTTTAACCATAAACAGCTTTATTATTAGTCTAACACTATTTTTTATCATTTACGTGGTGCCATTATCCCGATTGGATAAACTTATTTAGATAAAGAACCTTTTTTATAAATGCTTATGAAAGGTGCTCTTCATATACGTCGAATCGTCTTCTTTCGTTTAAATTCCAAAGACAGCATTTCCGTTAAAGAGGGTATGACGAATAACAGACAAGCATAATGTTCCAATTCTAAGAATTTTTATTAGGTTTGCGGGAGCGATATCTGTTAAGCGAGGATATATACATTATAATGGGTATTCTGCTCGTTGTACAATTGAAACGAATTAATTATTATAGGAATGAATTACGACATCATTGTAATTGGAAGTGGCCCAGGAGGCTATGTTGCAGCAATCAGAGCTTCTCAATTAGGCTTTAAAACTGCTATTGTTGAACGGGAATCCCTTGGTGGAATTTGTCTGAACTGGGGTTGTATCCCAACAAAAGCGTTGTTAAAAAGTGCACAGGTTTTTGAATATTTACAGCATGCTGCCGATTATGGTATTAACGTAAATGGTGGCGAAGCTGATTTTACAGCGGTTATTAAACGTAGCCGTGGCGTAGCGGATGGCATGAGCAAAGGAATCCAATTCTTGATGAAGAAGAATAAAATTGATGTGCTAATGGGTACTGCCAAAATTAAAAAGGGTGGTAAAGTTGAAGTGAAAGGTGGAGATGGATCAACAAAAGAATATACCGCTAAACATACTATTTTGGCTACAGGTGCTCGTTCGCGTGAATTACCTAATCTAAAACAAGATGGTAAAAAGATTATCGGCTACCGCCAGGCCATGAATTTGGAGAAACAACCCAAATCATTAGTCGTTGTAGGCTCAGGAGCTATTGGCGTTGAATTCGCTTATTTCTATAATGCCATTGGTACCAAGGTCACTATTGTAGAATACCTAGATCGCATTGTACCGGTGGAAGACGAGGAAATTTCTAAACAATTGGAGCGAAGCTTGAAGAAGGCAGGCATCGATATTTTAACCGGCGCGGAGGTTACTGCCGTTGACACATCTGCTAATCCTAGTAAAGTAAAAATAAAAACCGCAAAAGGCGAACAGACCATCGAAGCTGAAGTGGTTCTATCGGCTGTAGGCATTACACCGAATATTGAAAACATAGGCTTGGAAGAAGTTGGTGTAAAAACAGAAAAGGGACGTGTTGTTGTAGATGATTTTTATAAGACTAATATAGAAGGTGTGTATGCTATTGGTGATATCGTTAAGGGACAAGCCTTAGCCCATGTGGCTTCTGCCGAAGGAATTACCTGTGTAGAAAAGATCAAAGGCTTGCACGTTGAACCCATTGATTATAATAACGTTCCGGGCTGTACCTATTGTTCACCTGAAATTGCCTCAGTGGGCTATACAGAGAAAGCTGCAAAGGAAGCTGGATATGAAATTAAAGTGGGTAAATTTCCATTCTCTGCTTCGGGTAAAGCCAGTGCTGCCGGTGCCAAAGATGGCTTTGTGAAGGTTATTTTTGATGCAAAATACGGCGAATTCTTAGGAGCACATATGATCGGAACTAATGTGACCGAAATGATTGCTGAAGTGGTGGTTGCCCGTAAGTTGGAAACAACCGGACATGAAATTATAAAAACTATACACCCTCACCCAACCATGAGTGAAGCCGTAATGGAGGCTACTGCGGATGCTTATGGCGAGGTTATACACCTTTAGTCAATTAGCCGATGCATCAATTGGCTAATTAGCTAATTGATGCATCGGTCAATTGTTTAAAAACCTTTATGAAAAAAATCTTATCTATTGATGGTGGTGGTATTCGTGGAATTATTCCGGGAATGATACTGGTTGCCTTGGAGGATAAGCTCAAACAAAAAACCGATAATCCGCAGGCAGCTATTGTCGATTTTTTTGATTTTTTTGCGGGTACTAGTACCGGAGGAATTCTGAATTGTTTACTGCTGTGCCCAAATAAAGAGAATCCTAAACGTCCTCGTTTTTCGGCAAAAGAAGCGCTCGATATGTATTTAAAATATGGGCACGACATTTTCAAAATGGGCTTTTTTAAGCGAATCACTTCCAGCCTTGGTCTAACCAGTGAACGCTATGATAGCACAACCTTGGAAAGTGTTTTGCAAAAATATTTCGGAAACACCAAGTTGAGCGAGCTAATCAAACCTTGTATCATTTCTGCTTATAATATCGAACTCCGAAAAACCCATTTTTTCAGACAGCAAACGGCAATAGAACGAGGAGACGCACGGGATTTCTATTTAAAAGATGTTTGCCGGGCAACTTCTGCCGCTCCTACTTTTTTCAGTGTAGCGGAAATTTATTCGCTAGCCGGTACGCGTTATCCGCTTCTGGATGGTGGTGTATTTGCTACGAATCCTGCACTCAGCGGCCTGGTAGAAGTAACTCGGGCATTTAATCAGACCAAAATCAATGATATCCACATCTTCTCGTTGGGTACAGGAAGATCAAGGAAATCGTATAATCTGGAACATTTCAAAAAAAGTCGGGCCATTGCAATGGTTCCTGCGCTGATTGATATTATGATGAGCGGTGTCGCAGAAAGTAGCGACTTTTTCTTGCATCAATTGTTTCGCTCATCCGGCAAAGAACAAGACTATTTGCGTATTGAACCAGGTAATTTAAACAGTATTCAGGAAAGCTTGGATGCAGCCGATGATTCTAATATGAAACGATTGATTGCGCTTGGCGATCGTACGGTTAGTGAAAATAATGCTATCTTAGATACGATGGCTGATTTTTTAATAGAAGAGCAAAAAAACAATGGTTCGCATAATAAACCTTGGAGCTTTTTAAACCGTGGCTAACGTATGGATAATGATGCGTGAACAGTAAACCAATCCTTGTTTACAGATACGGATAACTTGGTAATACTAATCACGTAAATAATATCTATCTACTGATGTCTTGATACTTAATACTTGATACTTAATACTTGATACTTGATACTTGATACTTGATACTTAATATATGGCCTTAAATTACGTTTGGATCGCCTTTTTTTTAATTGCTTTTATTGTTGCCTTATTTAAACTCATTTTTTTAGGGGATCAACAGATTTTCCAGACGATTATCAATGGAACCTTTGACACGGCTAAGGCTGGTGCGGAGATATCATTGGGCTTAATCGGATTGATGTCCTTTTGGTTGGGTATTATGAAAATTGGCGAAAAGGGTGGTATGATTAACATTTTTGCTAAGCTAGTGGGACCTTTCTTTAATAAACTTTTTCCGGAAATTCCTAAAAATCATCCTGCACTGGGCTCCATCTTAATGAATTTTTCTGCTAATATGTTGGGCCTTGATAATGCCGCTACACCCGTTGGTTTAAAGGCAATGAAAGAATTGCAAGCGTTAAATCCAAACAAAGAGGTAGCAACTAATGCCCAAATTATGTTTTTGGTATTAAATGCATCAAGTTTAACACTATTACCAATTACCATTATGGCTTATCGTAAGGAAGCTGGTGCAGTGGATCCGTCGGATGTATTTATTCCGATCTTATTAGCAACCTTCTTTTCTACTTTAGTGGGATTAATCATAACGGCTATTTATCAACGTATTAATTTGTTAAATAAGGTGGTGTTGGCTTATGTTGGGGGATTAACGCTTATTGTTGGTAGCTTGCTATATTATTTTTCAACCTTAAAACAAGAAGAGATCAACGTCATCTCACAGGTTGCCAGCAACGTTATCTTATTTACCGTTATTATCTCTTTCATTACCTTGGCGCTTTATCGCAACGTAAATGTCTTTGAATCGTTTATTGAAGGGGCGAAAGAAGGTTTTGAGGTTGCCGTTAAAATTATTCCCTATTTAGTCGGTATCCTAGTAGCTGTTGGTGTTTTCCGTGCCTCCGGCGCGATGGATTACTTGGTACAGGGAGTTAGCGCTGTCGTTGGATGGCTAGGTTTTGACACCCGTTTTGTCGAGGCGTTGCCAGTGGCTTTCATGAAACCGATGAGTGGTAGTGGCGCAAGAGGATTGATGATCGATTTGATGCATCAGCGGGGTGCAGATAATTTCGCTGCCCGTGTAGCCTGTGTTATTCAGGGAAGTACAGAAACAACCTTTTATGTGCTCGCAGTTTACTTTGGATCGGTGGCAATTAAAAAGACAAGACATGCCCTACCCGCTGCTTTATTGGCCGAATTGGCTGGTATAATTGCTGCTATTATCATTGCATATATCTTTTTTGGATAACGATCATAACTCATAACTTTAACGATGTCAGTATTAAGTGTTACCGTAAGTATTGGAAAAGAAAAGTACAAAACAGAAATCAGTAATGGTCGGAAAGTGTTGATCGCCGATGAACCAGAATCGTTGGGAGGTGCTGATCTAGGCTTGGGACCGAAAGAATTGCTGCTGTCTAGTTTGGGGTCTTGCACGGCAATGACCTTACGCATGTATGCGGATAGAAAGGAATGGGACTTGCAGGAGGTTAATATTACCTTAAAAATGGATGTTGTGCCCAGTACCCATCAACAAACAACATATATTAAGAGCCACATTAGTTTAGTAGGCGAGCTTAATGATGAACAACGGCAGCGCCTTTTACAGATAGCATCATTATGCCCAGTGCATAAAATCTTATCAAACCCTATTGTGATCGATAGTAATTTGCTACCTTAATTTGCTACAAGTTATTAGTTGTTTGTTATTAGTTGTTTTTTATTGGTTATTTGTTATTGGTTATTTGTTATTGGTTATTTGTTATTGGTTATTTGTTATTGGCGTTGCCTACTGCCTTTTCATAGCTTTTTGCTTTTCGCTTTTTACTTTTTACTTTTGAATTTTACGTTTGAATCATTAGGTTTGCGAGCAAGAATCCTAATTGAGACTTATGACTGATATCGAAAAGAAAGAACAGTATGCTCCATACATAAGTATCAGTAGGGATGAATGGAAAACATTAAATGGTGCGCTGAATTTTTCGTTATCCGATGAAGATATCAGTAAGCTAAATGCCTTAAATGAACCTTTAAACCTAGCCGAAATTCAAGAGGTTTATTTTCCTCTCTCCCATTTATTAAATATCCATATCGACTTTGCAAAGAAGTTATATGAAGCAGAAAATGGTTATTTAAACAGTGGTCGTAAACGTTCCCCTTTTATTATTGGCATTGCAGGTAGCGTGGCCGCGGGTAAAAGTACCACCGCCAGGGTATTACAGAAAGTCCTTTCTTTGTGGCCGGAGAAACCCCGTGTTGCTTTAGTTACAACAGATGGTTTTTTATACCCGAATAAAGTGTTGGAACAGCGAAGTATTATGAATAGAAAAGGATTTCCAGAAAGTTACGATACGAAACGACTAATCAATTTCTTAGCAGATGTTAAAGCAGGTAAGGAACATTTAGAAGTACCCATTTATTCGCACCTGGAATACGATATTATACCTAATCGGGTACAAGAAATCCATAATCCAGATGTGGTTATCGTAGAAGGAATCAATGTTTTACAGGTAAATCTTAGTGAAAAACATCAAGGGCCGCAAGTCTTTGTATCCGACTTTTTTGATTATTCGATTTATGTACATGCCAATGAAAAAAATTTATTGGAATGGTATATTTCCCGGTTCAAGCAGTTGCAACGAACAGCCTTTCAAAATCCAAGTTCCTATTTTCATCGTTATGCAACCTTATCAGAGCAAGAAGCTATAGCTATAGCCGCTAATATTTGGGATTTAATCAATAAGCCTAACTTAATAAAAAACATCCTCCCGACACGTTTTCGAGCCAATCTGATACTCGAAAAGGGAAGCCATCATTTTGTAAAGGGCGTGAAACTAAGAAAGGTTTGATTTCAATTGGATCATTGGCTAATTTAGTTATTAGCTAATTGTTTTCCTTTCCAATTTTCAGTACTTCGTTCAATACGATATTTTTGATAAACTGCGATTGCGTTTTCCCCAGATTGGTTAAGGTGAACTGCACCTTATACTTCACCACATCTTTCTGCACGGTAAGTATTTTTAATTTCATGCTATTCTCAAGCACTTCATTACTATGCTTATTCAATAGATCGTTGAGCAGGTTTTTGAGGTCCTCACGATCCATGGTATACTGTGTGGGTAATTCAAATTCAACACTGACCTTTCGTGAATTTTGAAATGATTGGTTAACAATGTTAGTGGTAAATACAAAGTTGTTTGGAACCATAACAATGTCGTCATCATCATTATTAATCACAATATTTACGAGCGTAATATCGACAATCTGCCCTTGATAATCTCCTATCTTTACATAATCCCCTAGGGTTAGCTGATCCGAGAACATGATAATCAAACCGCTGATCATATTGGTGATGTAATCTTTGAAAATGAGTGCAATAGCAGCAGCAACGATGGTAATGCTGGTCAGAAAATCTTTGGGATTTATGTTAAAAGCGAGCATAACGCTAAAGATAATAACAATGGCATTTAATACGGAGGCGATGCGATTGATCCCTAAAACGAAACTCCCTCTTGAACTGGTATGAAAATAGAGCGACCGTCTTTTGTACCAAGATAATAGGATAATACGGGTGCTTGAAATCAAAATATTACTTGATAAAAAAACATTTAGGGCATATACCAGATGTCCGATGACCGGTTTATGGGTATAATAATCCTGATTTGCGACGAGGGAATAGGTAATGGGTATAAATACAATGATCTTTATAACCAAAATGAGCAGATCCTTTTTTAAATGGATGCTTTGTTTGATATATTCTTGCTGACTATTCATGGGTTTATCTAGCTTAATGTTGTAGGGTTTGCTGGATATCCCGTTGAAAGGCAGCGGGAAGTTTACCGGTATGTTTTTTGAAGAAACGGGTAAAATAAGCTGGATCTTCAAAACCAATTTTCCAACCGACCTCCCGTATTGGCAATTGTGTCCAAAAGAGTAAGCGTTTGGCCTCCAAAACCCGTCGTTCATCAATCACCGCCTTAGCATTGGTACCGCTCATTTCTTTAACGATGTCGTTTAAATGTCCGGCGGAAATAAATAATTTAGCTGCATAATCTGTAACTTTTGTTTCAGTCAAAAAATTCGTTTCCACCAATTCCATAAATTGATGCATCAATTTACTGTAGCGTTTTCTATTTTCCGTTGGGTTATGAGAGGCGATAAATAAAGTTATTTTTTCCAGCATCGCCAAAAAAAGTAAGGCAATTATGGCTTTTTTTTGTTTAAAGGCTGAAAATTCTTGCTGTAATAAATAGAGAAAAGGAAGTAACTCGCCTAATTCTTCTGATTTTAAAGGCAATAAATTCGTGTTAAAGGCTTGTGTCCAATGGTTATTCGCTGTATACGAAAACATAAATTCATTGGTAAAGGTAATGACATACATGCTCGCATAACCTGGATTAACTTCATAGTGTACCTGGCCTGGTTGTATAAATAATAAAGCCGCATCCTTGGCCTCATACGCTTTAAAATCAATAAATTGTTTGGTAGATCCTTCACATAATATAAGCAGCGTGTAGTGGTCATGTCGGTGTGGATGATTGGTTTTTTCATACCGATCCTGACCAAAAGCCAATTTTACAATATCAAAAGCATCCGGATGCCCTTTGGATGCTATAGCACCATTGTAAATGGGAATGTGCTGCTTAGATGATTCCTGCATACCAAAACAAATAAGGATGCTAATTTATAAAAAATCCTGTATAAGTACCATTTATACCTTGGTTTGTTATGAAGAGCTAAAGGCCATAGGCTTACCTTTGTAAGGAAAGGAGTAATGTCGTTTGACGAAAGATTAAGTTGACTATGCAAAAGCAAGAACAGGATAAATTAGTTGAGCTTCATGTGACGGGTATGCATTGCAATAATTGTGCACTATCGGTACATAAATTATTGGAAAAAAAGGGCTATGCCAATGTTTTTGTAAGTTTTGCTAATGAAGAAGTGAAATTTACAAGTCATGATGAGGTCAATTTACCGCAGGTAATTGATGCCATTGAAGGTTTGGGATTTAAAGTCCAACAAGAAAACCAAGAAGTCAAGAGCGGCTTTTTAAGCGAAATTGAGCATAAATTTCTCTTTGCTTTGGTGTTTACCATCCCCCTATTCCTCCATATGTTTTTACCTTTTCACTGGCTACACCAACCGTATGTACAGTTAGCGTTGTGTTTACCCGTCTTCATCTTGGGATGTGCTTACTTTGGTAAAAGTGCCATAAACTCTATCAAAGGTGGTGTGCCCAACATGGATGTGCTAATCTTTGTTGGTTCTACTTCAGCTTTTGTTTACAGTTTGATCGGTACTTTATTAGCGCTTGGACCGAGTTATCTCTTTTATGAAACTACGGCTACCATCATTACGTTAGTATTACTGGGAAACGTATTTGAAAAGCGTTCGGTTATCCAAACGACATCTGCGGTTAAGGATCTGATAAAAATTCAGCATACAAAAGCCATACGGGTACTTGATGGAACGACAGAAACAATTGATGCTAAAGATATTCATGTAGGCGATATTCTATTGGTTAATGAAGGCGACCAGATTCCGACCGATGGTGATATCATTTGGGGTGAAGCTGCAATTAATGAATCGATGTTAACCGGTGAAAGTGTACCGGTAGAGAAACATAAATATGATGCGGTTATTGGAGGTACCTTAATAGAACGTGGAAGCCTTCGGATCACAGCGACTAAGGTGGGAAACAAAACGGTTTTGGCGCAGATTATTGATTTAATGAAGCGTGCACAGGCAGCTAAACCACCTATCCAACGTTTGGGCGATAAAGTAGCCGCTATCTTTGTTCCAGTAGTAATAGGTATTGCGCTGTTAACTTTTTTCCTTGCTTACTTTGCGTTTGATTTAAGTTTTCGCCAGTCGCTCATGAACGCGATAGCGGTAATGGTTATCTCTTGTCCTTGTGCTATGGGGCTTGCTACACCCACTGCAGTTATGGTTGGTCTTGGCCGCAGTGCTAAAAATGGTGTGCTCATTAAAGGTGGTGATACGGTTGAGGAAATGACCGATTTACGTTATATGGTTTTTGACAAAACAGGCACACTAACTACCGGTAACTTTTCTGTGCGTTTGATGGATAGTACACTTCCCGACGAAGATCTAGCAGCAATGGTGTATGGCTTGGAAAGCTATTCTAGTCACCCCATTGCGAAATCATTGGTAAAAGCGTTTCAGGATAAACCGAAAGCGAAACTTATTTTTACACAAGTTAAAGAGGAAAAGGGACTTGGCATTAAAGCAGTTGATAGCGAAGGGAATAGCTATCAGATAGGCTCGAAACAATTGGTAACTAACCGCACAGATGCTGAAGGCTTCGATGTTTTTCTTTTGAAGAATGGCATATTAATAGCAAAAATTGCCTTGGAAGATGAGCTAAAACCTGATGCAGCTATGCTAATGCAAACGTTAAAAGAACAACAGATTACACCTGTTTTATTAAGTGGAGACCGAAAAGAAAAATGTATCGCCTTAGCGAGAACAATTGGTATCGATCAGGTTTATGCGGAGCAATTTCCTCAAGATAAATTAACCATTATTGAGGAATTGAAAACAAAAGGAAAAGTAGCAATGGTTGGCGATGGCATTAATGATGCACCTGCGCTTACCACAGCAGACGTGGGCATTTCCTTAGGTAATTCCAGTCAGGTTGCTATACAATCAGCAAAAGTAGTGTTATTAAACAACGAGCTAAAGTCTATTATTACTTTACTGAAAATAGGTAAACATACGTTGTTAACCATTAAGCAGAATTTGTTCTGGGCATTTTTTTATAATGTGTTTGCTATTCCGCTGGCAGCTTTTGGCTTCTTGAGCCCGATGTTGGCTGCATTAGCAATGGCCTGTTCAGATGTTGTGGTTATTGGTAATTCTATACGATTGAAGTTTAAGCGATTGTGAAGCTTTAGTGGGTAACGCAGTAAGCCATAAGCTTTAGGCAATAGGCCCTAAGCTTACTGCTTAAAGCTTAAAGCCTAAAGCGGGTTTAACTGAATAACCCCTTAGCTTTATCGACCAGGCTATCGCCTCCCCCCTCTTTATTACCTAAAAGGGATTGAACGTCGAAATTCCCATTCAGTATACTTTCACCTTTCCCTTTTAACGAATCAGGTAAATGCTTATTTATGTAATCCAGCACGACAACAGATGCTTTTTGTGCCAATTCCGGAGAAAGACCTGCTTTCTGAATCAATTCATTTACTAGTTTTTCCATATTATTTTCTTTAAATAAACAAACGCTTACGTAGTTAAACAGAACAAATTAAATACCTGTTTGTTTTAATTGGCGTTTCCTGTATAGTACGTTTGGATGATGAACTGATCAAAGGTAGTTATCTACTATTTCCTCCACTTGACGGATATAATTCCCTCCAAAAACATTGGCATGAAAAAGCAATGGATATAAATTACATAGATCTATTCTTTTCTGCCATTCCTTTTCTAAGGGAAAAACCTCCTGATATGCCTCATAAAACGCTGAATCAAATCCGCCGAAAAGTTGAGTAAGCGCTAAATCCATTTCCCGATGGCCATAGTAAACTGCTGGATCGATTAAAAAAGGAATCTCTTTATCATCTACGAGGTAATTTCCATTCCATAAATCTCCATGTAGCAAAGCAGGTGCCTCAGCAGGAAACAGGTCTGGGATTTTTGAGCATAACCGTTCAAATTTACGTAGCAAATGTATATCGGCGATACCGCTTGCCTCCGCCCGCTCTAATTGTTTTTTTAGGCGTTCTTCAATGAAAAAGTCTGCCCAATTGTTGTATGGTGTATTCTGTTGCCGCAAGGCCCCCAGATAATTATCGTAATCCAGTCCAAAAAAGTCTTGCGTATTCTTATGCATAAAGGCTAACATTCTACCTAAATTGGCTTGCGCTGAAGAGGTGTTTTCACCTTTTTCTATCCAAGACATTAACAGAAAGGCGTCTTGTTTGTATTGTCCGGCCACCAACAGATCCGGAATAACGGCACCACCCGTTTTTTGAAGCAATTTCAAGCCTTCACGCTCCAATACAAATAGATGTGGTAAGCGATCAGCATCGTTGACTTTTAAAAAAAAAGACTGTTGTTGACCTTGAATACGAAAACTTTCATTAATGTCGCCGCCAGATACGGGCAACATAGAGATTAAACGAAAATTTGTACCAATCAAGTTACCAATAACAGCTTCTATATGGTTCAGAAACTCTGCAGAAAAAAACATGGGTTGTCCTTTTTTATAAACGCAAGGTTAAATATAGTAGATAATCATTAAATCCTATAAAAAACAAAAATATTGTAAGGAAAGCTACCGTTAAAGCTTTATCTTTGCCCATTAATTCGCAAATTGCCTACATGAAGCATATCCGCAATTTTTGTATCATTGCACATATCGATCACGGTAAAAGCACGTTGGCTGACCGTCTATTAGAATATACAAATACGATTTCCCAGCGGGAAGCGCAAGCCCAGTTATTGGATAATATGGATCTGGAACGTGAACGTGGAATCACGATTAAAAGTCACGCCATCCAAATGAATTACACCTATAATGGGCAAGACTATATATTAAATTTAATCGATACCCCTGGCCATGTTGATTTTTCGTACGAGGTATCTCGTTCAATTGCTGCTTGTGAAGGAGCTTTACTTATTGTGGATGCTTCACAGGGTATTCAGGCACAGACCATCTCTAATTTATATTTAGCATTAGAACATGATTTGGAAATTATTCCCATCTTAAATAAAATGGATCTGCCTGGTGCTATGCCAGAAGAGGTTAAGGACCAAATCATTGATTTGATTGGCGGAAAACGTGAGGATATTATCCCGGCTTCGGGCAAAACGGGACTGGGCGTACCGGAAATCCTAGCCGCTATTGTTGAACGTATCCCCCATCCAGTTGGTGATCCGGAAGCACCTCTACAAGCCTTAATATTTGATTCGGTATTTAACTCTTTCCGCGGAATCATGGCGTATTTTAAGGTAGAAAATGGAGAAATCCGGAAAAATGATAAAGTGAAATTTATCGCAACGGGAAAAGAATATGTAGCCGATGAAATCGGTACCTTGAAATTAAATCAAGTGCCTAAAGAGCTTATCCGCACCGGAGATGTTGGGTATATCATTTCAGGAATAAAGGAGGCTCGCGAAGTTAAAGTGGGTGATACCATTACGCATGTTCACAGACCTAGTAAAGAAGCGATAAAGGGTTTTGAAGAGGTTAAACCGATGGTGTTCGCAGGAATCTACCCGGTAGATACAGAAGATTTTGAGGAGCTCCGCGAAAGCATGCACCGCTTACAGCTAAACGATGCATCGCTGGTTTTTGAACCAGAATCGTCTGCCGCGCTCGGTTTTGGTTTTCGTTGCGGTTTCTTAGGAATGCTGCATATGGAGATTATTCAAGAGCGTTTGGAACGGGAATTCGACATGACGGTGATTACAACAGTACCAAACGTTTCCTATATTGCACACACCACTAAAGACGGAACCTTAAAGGTAAATAATCCTTCAGACCTTCCTGATCCGAGCAAATTGGAATTTGTTGAAGAACCTTATATAAAAGCAAATATTATTACGAAAGCCGAGTTTGTGGGACCTGTAATGTCGCTTTGTATCCAAAAGCGTGGCGTAATTATCAATCAAAGCTACCTTACCGCAGACCGAGTGGAATTGGTATTTGAAATGCCAATGGGTGAAATTGTATTTGATTTTTACGACAAATTAAAGACCATTTCTAAGGGTTATGCATCGTTTGATTATCATCAAATTGGTTATAAACAATCGGATTTGGTTAAACTGGATATTCGTTTGAATGGCGAGCCGGTGGATGCCTTATCCTCCCTTATTCACCGGAGCAATGCTTATGAATTCGGTAAGAAGATCTGTGAAAAATTAAAAGAGTTGTTACCTAGACAACAATTTGAAATCGCTATTCAGGCCTCTATCGGTGCGAAAGTTATTGCCCGTGAGAATGTGCGGGCCTTGCGTAAAGATGTAACCGCAAAATGTTATGGCGGCGACATTTCCCGAAAAAGGAAATTATTGGAAAAACAGAAAAAAGGTAAAAAACGCATGCGTCAGGTAGGAAATGTGGAGATTCCACAATCCGCATTTATGGCCGTGCTGAAGTTAGACTAAAGCAAGTTGTGTGTTGCGAGTTGTGCGTTGTGAGCACATTAGAGAACTCGTAACGGGTAACTGACAACTCATAACTAAAAAATATGCAATTACTAGACGGTAAACTCGTATCAGAAAAGATAAAACAGGATATAGCGGCTGAGGCGGCTGAATTTCTAGCTTCTAATGGTAGGAAACCACATTTAGTGGCTATATTAGTTGGTCATGATGGCGGAAGTGAGACGTATGTTGCAAGCAAAATGCGCAACTGCAAGCAAGTTGGGTTTGACTCGACTAATATCCGATACGAAGATGATATTTCTCAAGAGGAATTAATCCAAAAAATAGAAGAACTTAATCAGGATGATCGCATAGATGGTTTAATTGTTCAACTCCCTTTACCGAAGCATATTGATCCAGAGAAGATTACAGAGGCTATTGATTATCGAAAAGATGTTGATGGATTTCATCCAATTAATCTAGGACGCATGCAACGAAACTTACCTTGCTTTATACCAGCAACACCTTATGGCATTCTATTGATGCTGGATCATTACATGATACAGACAACGGGTATGCATGCCGTAGTGGTTGGAAGAAGTAATATTGTGGGCAGTCCGATGAGTATTTTGTTAGCCAGGAATACGCAACCGGGTAATTGCACTGTTACGCTAACACATAGCCGAACCAAAAACGTAAAAGAAGAGGTTTTAAGGGCAGACCTCATTATCGCAGCTATCGGAAAGAAAAATTTCATTACGGCTGATATGGTAAAAGAAGGTGCTGTCGTTATTGATGTTGGCATCAATCGTGAAGTAAGTACACTGACGAAGTCAGGCTATAAATTATATGGCGATGTCGATTTTGAATCTGTAGCACCTAAGGCATCCTATATTACACCAGTACCTGGTGGCGTAGGGCTCATGACGATCGTTGGTTTATTGAAAAATACATTAGCCGCTGCTAAGCATGCCATTTATCCTTAAAAATTAAGCAAAAGCACTGCTCAAACTCTTTGGCACTTTAATTGTTTATTGTTTTAATAAAAAACAAAAACTATGAAAAGATGGAATTTATTGGCTTTGGCTGCTATAGGCATTTCCTTTGCTGCTTGTAATAATTCTGCAAATACCGAGAATAACGGTAGCTCGGATACAGTTATGATGGATGATACCATGGATATGACGGATACCACTACTATCGGTCAGAAAATTGATAATGGAATCGATACTGTGAAAGAAGCTGGCCAGCGTGCAAAAGAGGACATCAATGCTGCTGCTAAAGATGCAAAAGCAGATGCGAAAACAACCGGACAAAACATCAAAGAAGATGTAAAATCAGCCAAAGAAGACGTAAGTGATGCTGCAAAATCCGCAGGTAAGGATATTAAGAATGCAGCGAATAAAGTGGCTGATAAAACAAAGGAAGGCTATAAAGATGTCAAAGAAAGTTTGAAAAAGGACACCTCGAAGAAATAAAGACTTGAATAGCCCATATGCAATCTAAAGGGAGCATCTAAAAAGTTGTCATTTTATTACCATCGAAATGACAACTTTTTAGATATTTTTCAATTACATAAATGCATCTGCTTCACGATAAGCAGCAATTAACCGCTCTTCCCCTGTTTTCCCTTTCCCTGAAATTCCATGTTCCATGCCCACAACACCTTTATAACCTTTTTGATGTAAATACTTAAAAATGTTTTTATAATTGATTTCTCCGGTAGTTGGTTCGTTTCTTCCCGGGTTATCCCCTACCTGAAAATAGGCAATTTCACTCCATGTCCGTTCGATATTCGCAATCAAATCACCTTCATTGCGCTGCATGTGATAAATATCGTATAATATTTTACAAGAAGGACTATTTACGGCTTTACAAATAAGATACGTTTGATTGGATGTTCTTAAAAATAAATCAGGTGTATCACTTAACGGTTCAAGTACCATCGTAATGCCGTGCGGTTCTAAAATTTCAGCACCACGCCTTAATGCTTCGATAACATTAGCGGTTTGAATTTCTATGGAGAGATTTCGTGAGAAATCTCCAGGAACTACAGTGGTTAGCTTTCCACCACAGCGTTTAGACACTTCAACTGCTTGTTGACAACCTTTTAAAAATATATCCACATGTGCTTGCTTACCAGCAGCCAACGTATTGGCACCATTGCCGCCTTTATCTAACACGAAAACCCCCATTGCCATTCCTAATTTAGATAAGAGATTACCTATTTTTTCCTGCTCGGCAGGGGGTCTTCCTGACATGCCATTATCTTCTATCCCCCTGAAGCCTTGATCGTACATGAATTGAATCTGATCTAGGAAACTGTTTCCAGCCAGGTTTTTAAATTGACCATCGTGCGGACCATAGTTTAAGTTAAATGGCTTTCCATCAGCAGTCATTGTACCGGCTTTAGTACTGGCAGAAAGCGAACTGCCCGTTATTAATGCGCCGGTAGCCAACAATCCTTTTTGTAAAAATTCGTTTCTTTTCATTTTCTTTTAAGTATTATGTAATAAGGCATAAGTATCAAGATAAGAACAAATTAAAAAGTAAAAAACCGATTGGCAGATTTATTTACGTAAAACATTGCACTTAAACCCCAAAAGGTTTTCACTTCAATCGTGTATCTTATATCTTATGTCCTATATCTTCTTTAATTAACAATTGTCTAAATCCATTGGTCATGGTATCAGCCACATTCCCTTTTTTGTCATGATAAATGATATATGCTTCTAATGAAGGGTGGCGATCCACAAACTGTAGTGCCTCCTCTAGGTGCATGGCCATAACAGCATTATCATAGCCATCTGCCGTAATTGCATCTTGAGCAAACAAGGTAACACTGATGAGCTCATTGGCTAATGGATAACCGGTCCTAGGATCGATAAGGTGAGTGATTTTCGTTGAACCGTTTTTTCTGAATTTGCGATAGTTTCCCGAAGTAGTGATTGCACCGCTACTTAACCCAACGATGTGTTTAATAATGGGTTCATCATCATCATTTGCTGGCCCCTCAATACCGATTCGCATTAAACTGCCATCAGGTTTTTTTCCATGAATGCGCAGCTCACCTCCAATCTCTACGACAAAATGCTTAATCCCTTGCTTCAATAAATAATCGGCCACTACATCGACACTATAGCCTTGTGCTATACCATTTACATCAATATTGACGCATGGTTTCTTTTTACGAAGAAAATTCCCGTTTAATTCCAGAAAATTGGTGCCTACACAGGCTTTTATAGAAGCAATTTTTGCACTATCGGGATACGAATTAATATTTTTTGTACCAAAACCCCATGCCGCTACCAAGGGGCCAACAGTTATGTCAAATAAGCCCTTTGTATCATGAAAAATTTGTAATGATTTCTCAATTACGGTACGAAATTTATGGTCTATTAATATTCCTTCTTCACTGTTATTGAACTGACTAATTTGAGAATAAGATTTATAGATGGACATGGAGCTGTCGATACCAGCTAATATAAGGTCTATTGTTTGCTTACTAATCGCTTCTGAAGAGCTATAATAATTAATTTGATAGGTGGTACCTTGTGCATATCCACTGATTTGGAATCGTTGCTCATCCTCCTTGTTATCTGCTAAGGAAAAAGAGCAAAACAGGCCAGCCAATACGGTTAAAATACCATATTTCAACCGTATAAAAGATATGCCTGTACTGTTCTGCTTCGGATACATCTTGTTTATGCTTTATCCCATTGGAATAAGCCGGGTTGAGCCACGGGATAAAGACCGTTCTTATCCGGTAATACCTTTGGTTTAGCATCCCATGCCAGGTTATCAGGCATAAGCGAATTATTTGCATTTAAGGCTTCTTCCCACTTGATAACTTGTCCAGAATAGGTGGCATATCGGCCTATAATACCTGTTAATGTACTTAGCGCTCCCCTTTCTGCATCCCAGAATTTATACTCTCCCTTACTGATACTTTCAAAAAGCTCATCATGTTCCGTTTGATAAGGGTTAGCTTGTCCTTTTGTGGGATGATTAAACAGCATGTTCCCCTTCCAATCCCATAACCTACCGACATTGCTTGCTGATAAAAACGTACGGCCTTTAGTTCCTTGAAAAGTCTCGTCCACCCGGTTGCTGGTTCCCTCAAAGTGACGGCATTGGCTGTAGATTACAGCACCGTCTGCATAAGTAAGCTCTACCGCATGGTTATCGTAAATTTCACCATAGTCTTTTCCTTTACGCCACGCTTGACTTCCTGTACCCTGAATGGAAACTGGATAAGATCCTTTAACCCAATTGGCAATGTCTATATTATGCACGTGTTGTTCGACAATATGATCGCCGCAAAGCCAGTTGAAGTAATACCAATTGCGCATTTGGTATTCCATTTCGGTTTGCTCCGGTTTGCGCGGATGCACCCAAACCCCACCACTGTTCCAGTATACCTGTCCACTCACAATATCACCTATAGCTCCGTCTTGAATACGCTTGATAGTTTCGCGATAATTCAGCTGATATCGACGCTGTAAGCCGACAACAACGTTTAGTTTTTTCTTTTTAGCTTCTTCTGCTGCAGCCAGCACTTTTCGCACACCAGGAGCATCTACTGCTACCGGTTTTTCCATAAATACATGTTTTCCCTGTTTAATCGCTTCCTCAAAGTGAATTGGCCTAAACCCGGGAGGTGTTGCCAAAATAACTACATCAGCAAGAGCGATTGCTTTTGCATACGCGTCAAAACCAATAAATTGATGGTCTTCAGGTACATCAACTTTCTCCTTATGTTTTTCAGAAGTATTTTTGAAGCAATCATCCAGACGATCTTTAAAGGCGTCTGCCATAGCAACAAGTTTTACATTGAATTTGGTGGATAACGCTTGGTCAATAGCCCCAGACCCTCTCCCACCACAGCCAATTAAAGCTATTTTAATGGTGTCGTTAACGGAAGAATAGCCCATTAAAGGCAAACTACTTAACATGGTGCCACCAGCAATAGCAGCAGACGCTTTTAAGAAATCGCGTCGTTGAAGATTTAATGTATTCATTTTGGTTTATTGTTTGTTTTTATCTGATATTATTTGTCAGGAATAGGTGCTTGGTCATAATAGGCCTTGATTTCACTTTCTGAAGGAGGAGTTACAGGCCTCACCAAGCGAAAACCTACGAAAGGAGCCTCGGGAAACCACCAATTACTCTTTGGAATTTGAGGATCAAGTTGTTTCCATGCAGGATCTGATGCTAAGCGTGCTGCAGAACGTAAGGCCGTAGCATCATCGTCATAAGCACCTCCTCTAACACTGTGTGGATATAAGGATGTTGGTTTATTAACCGGATTCTTTGCTGCTGATGAAGCATAAAAGTTAGCATCATATTGGTCGTAAGTCCATTCCGAAACATTCCCATGCATATCGTAAAGACCCCAAGCATTAGGTTTTTTTTGCCCTACCTGATGGGTGGTACCATCGCTATTATCCAAGTACCAGGCATAATCACCTAGCTGCCCCTCGTCATCTCCGAAAGCGTATTTACTGGTACTTCCTGCTCTACAAGCATATTCCCATTCGGCTTCAGTAGGTAAGCGATAAAAAACCCCTGTTCTTTCATACAGCCATTTACAAAATTGTATCGCATTATAATGCGTCATAGCAATAGCTGGATGCCCTTCTTTACCCATACCAAAGGTCATATCTAAATACGGTTTTGTTGGCCGGGTTACGGCGTCCACATGGGCAGGTACTTTTCCGTTTGAACTTATGGTAACTTCAAAATCTTTGTAGAGAAAAGGTTCGAATAAATCCCATGTAACCTCATAGGTTCCCATCCAAAAACCGTCTATTGCTACATCATGTACTGGCTTTTCATCCGCTTTGCCCTCTTCACTTCCCATTTTAAATTTCCCGGCCGGAATGGCTTTCATTTCGAAGCTTAAGTTAGTTCCATCGATCGTTTGCTTATAATCAGAAAGGTTTTGTGCGTAAGCGGATAGATTTAAAACGGTTAATAGTGATAAGAAGATGTTTTGTTTGTTCATTTTTTTGTTATAATGGTCTCCAAGCTTTTGTATAATTGATAGTGATCAGTTTACTAAATAAACTATATTTTACAATATATACAAATAATTGTGTAACATAGACACTAGATCTCCGTGGAATAGGCAGAATAGTTTCACACACAAATATGGTGTATGTTTTGTTCTGATGATATACTATAGGATAAGTTATGATTACTTATAAAATAAAACGAATATATGAAACCGTAGATGAACATGACGGTTTCCGTGTCTTAGTTGATCGCCTATGGCCACGCGGAATCAAGAAAGAAGATGCAAAGATTGACCTTTGGTTGAAAAACCTCGCTCCATCTACGGATTTAAGGAAATGGTTTAATCATGATGATGAAAAGTGGACAGATTTCAAATCAAAGTACCAAGCAGAATTAAACAGCAACAGCGAACTTAAAGAAACAATGCGTACTTTCAAACAACATAAAAAAGTAACCTTTCTGTATGCTGCTCAGAATGAAAAACATAACAATGCAGCAGTATTAAAAGCGTATTTAGAAAAGAAAGCGTAAAAAATATTTGATTAAATAGGTGCCAAAAATAAAAGATTTTATTAGCTTTGCATCGCTTTAAAATAGCATGCGCCCATAGCTCAGCTGGATAGAGCAACGGTTTTCTAAACCGTCGGTCTCAGGTTCGAATCCTGATGGGCGTACTAAACAGGAAAAGTGATTATTACTATCGCTTTTCCTGTTTTTATTTTGGGATAAATCGCTGTTTGTCTGAAAGATACGGTTTGCGATTACGTTCATTCTTGCGGTTCGATAAGTCTTTCCATCAAATTCCAATTTTTCAGGGAATATCGAACCAATTATATCTCGCCTTGTTCTGATTTCGCCCTCACTATACATTTTGGGAATACTATCAACATATATCTAACTAAAAAATCGGAGGTAACCCCAACTCCTTCAAAAATGCTTTATGCACATCAGTAGATGATATGATTTTAAGATACCGATAGCGGTTTTTCTGATGAAGCAACTAAGAAACATCCTCAAGTCTGTTTTTTACATTTTTGGCCTGCCATCGCTAAATGCAAGGATTAAGGTGACGATACCGAAGGTAAAAAAACTGACAATAATAGGTGACACCGAATCTTTCATGTACATATTGATGACCGAACCGAGACCCGAACCGATAAAAAAGAAAAAAGTTCCGTAAAGGGATGAGGCCAGACCGGCCATACGCCCCATAGGCTCCATTGCAAGAGCGCTGCTATTAGGCTCGATGGCCAAATTGATACCCAATAGTAGCGCAACAGCTGTAACAAATATGGGGAGTTTGGGTGGATCGCCAAATAAAAAATCTGATGCAAGCAAGCAGGCGGCTATTATGGTATAAACAACAAGTAGGCCTTGTAACGTAGAACGCGCTCCGAATTTAGACGAAAGCCTCGAATTGGTTAGCGTAAAAAAAGCCTGTAACAGACCAATACCACCAAAAATCCAGGCAAACAAATATGGTTTCCCGTAAATTTCTGTAATGATATGCTCAGAACTGGAAACCCACGCGCTTAAACCGGCGAAGAGCATCGTGGTAATCGTTGTATACCGAAGAAAGACCTGGTTGCTTAAAACGGCTTTCGTGGAAAGAAAAATATTCTTTGCTGATAAGATACTCCGTTGCGATTTTGGAAGCGATTCTTCCAGCCTGAGCGACCAGATAAACGCTACAATGGCAAATAATACAGGTGTTAGAAAGACCATACGCCACGATGCTACAGAAAGAATGGCTAAACCCAAAAATGGCGCGAATACCGGCGTGGACAGGAAAATAGTGAAAATCAAGGAAAGAATCTTTGCCATCTGATCGCCGGAAAATCGATCTCGCACACTGGCAATCGTTGTCATGAAAACAGCTGATGCGCCCATACCGGCAATGAAACGTGCAGCGACCATGGCGTCGAGATTTGGGGCAAATGTAGCGGCGATTCCGCCGATGATATACAATGGAAACCCAATACGCTGTATGGTTAGCCGACCAAAACGGTCTGACAGTACCCCAAAAATAACTTGAGTAACCTGACCGAGGAAAAAGAAAACCACGATGTTTGCAGCGGCAGTGGATGAGGGGCTTAACTCAAAGTGTTTCCTTATTTCACCAAAAACTGGAAGCATGATATCTATCCCCAAAGCCGTGAGCATCATGGTACATGCCGATATCGCTATAAATTCTCCGGTTTTTATTTTCATATACATTCTTTTATCAAAACAAAGATATTTAACTCTTCTACAATTTAGGCGGTGTGAAATAGACAGAATTACGGGTATGATCAGACAATTAAACTGGTTTTTTCTATTAATCTTTATGAAATAACATCATCCGTGGGCAGCTATTTCCGGTTTTGAGGTATTCTGATGGGGTAAAACCAGAGAAATACTTGAACTGTCGAATGAAATGAGACTGATCAAAATATGCCAATTTCTATCTAGCAAATTCTTTAATCGTGATTCGGCTAAGAGTCGTACCAACCTTACATCATGTCCGTACCATCTTCGCCATGAATATAGCATGTATGCATGCTTTATCTAGGGTTAGTCCAGGTCTTTATCGCAAAAACCTGGACTAACCCTGGACTCGAAGATGGTACGCAGGAAGTACGAAGTTATCCCCTATCAAGCCGCAGGGGTTTCCGAAGCATTTTGATCGCTTACCCGATCTTTATAAAATTCCAACAGGTGCCAATAATCAGGACAATTTTGGTATGAACCCTTGTAATGCTCAATTGCCGTATAGCAAGCTTCCAGAAATTTTTTGGTATTCGCGATTTTAGCCCAAGGTTTCCATTCAATTTCAAATGGTGGCGGATTACTATCAAAATAGTTCTTTATCTCTTCTGGTGTCATTTTAATAAAATAAAAGAAGCGTAAAGTTAGGAAGTTTTTTTTAATCTTATCGTTGACAGAACTTATATACCGGTGATGAAATTTACGGAGAAATCCTTATTTTCGCCACTATATGGAAACTGTTGTAAGTGGAATCCGGAGTACCGGAAAATTGCACCTCGGAAATTATTATGGCGCAATAAAGAATTTTATAAACATGCAGGATGAATATAACTGCTTCTTTTTTATTGCTGATCTACATTCGTTAACGACACACCCTACACCTGAAAATTTGCACCATAATGTCAAGCAAGTTGTGGTAGAGTATCTTGCAGCGGGTATCGACCCAGAGAAGGCTACCATTTATGTACAGTCTGATGTGCCTGAAGTTATCGAGCTTTATCTCTATCTAAATATGAATGCCTATGTAGGTGAACTTGAACGGGCTACTTCGTTTAAAGATAAGGTGCGTGCTAATCCCAATAACGTAAATGCTGGTCTACTTACTTACCCCGTTTTAATGGCAGCAGATATTTTACTGCACAAAGCAACAAAAGTTCCTGTGGGTAAAGATCAAGAGCAGCATCTAGAGATGACAAGGACCTTCGGCAATCGTTTCAATCGCTTGTATCAACACGATTATTTCCCCGAAACCTTCGCCTTTAGCTATAGTGATAACTTAATAAAAATCCCGGGTTTGGATGGAAAAGGTAAAATGGGAAAGTCTGAGGGCGATGCGAATTGTATTTATCTGTCGGATAAGCCAGAAGCCATAAGGAAAAAGGTCATGCGTGCGGTAACCGATAGTGGGCCAACACAGGAATATCAACAAAAACCTGTGGAGATACAGAACCTTTTTGATTTAATGACGGTGGTATCTACACCAGATACCGTGGCGCATTTTGATCACCTATACAATACGTGTAACATTCGTTACGGCGATTTAAAAAAACAATTAGCAGAAGACATGGTTGTGGCAACAGAACCGGTGCGATCGCGTATTGAAGCAATTGCCGACGATAAAGCGTATATTAGCCGTGTAGTGAATTTAGGTGCCGAAAAAGCAAGGGAAAGTGCCCGTAAAACCATAAGTGATGTGCGGGAAATTATTGGTTTTAAACCATTTTAGGAAGCGGAATGCATAAAGAGAAAAGATTTCGGTAATCCGTTTCATAAATCAAACAAATAACGAATAACGAATATGCATATAGCCATCGTAGGTAATATTGGTGCAGGAAAAACAACCCTAACGGGTTTGTTAGCTAAACATTTAGGTTGGGAACCGCAGTTTGAGGAAGTCGAAGATAACCCGTATTTGGAAGACTTTTACAGCGATATGAAACGGTGGTCTTTCAATTTACAGATTTTCTTTTTAAATAGTCGCTTTCGTCATATCATTGATCTGCAAAAAAGGAATGTAAATATTATTCAGGACCGGACGATATATGAAGATGCTTATATTTTTGCTGAGAACCTGCATGATATGGGCTTAATGACATCCAGGGATTTTGAAAATTACAGTGAGATTTTTGAAAGTATTGTTTCATTTATTAAACCGCCAGATCTTTTGATTTACTTAAAAGCGTCCGTACCAACGCTTGTAGATAATATTCAGCTGAGAGGAAGAGAGTATGAGGCTGGCATACGATTGGATTACCTATCCAAATTGAATGACAAATACCAAAAGTGGATTACGGGTTATAAAGAAGGGAAACTCTTAATTTTAGATAAAGACAAATTGGATTTTGCCAATAAACCTGAAGATCTTGGTTTCGTGATTGAAGAGATTGAGAAGAATTTAAATGGATTGTTTTAAATGGAGACACAAGATGTAAGACACAAGACACAAGATGGAAAGTGAAAAAGCTTTTGAGTTTTAAGTTGTATGTGCTATGTTTTACGTAAAGACAAGGCTCTTCAGGATTTTTAATTTATTCTTATCTTGATACTTATGTCTTGATACTTAACATAACAATTATGAACATCATCGGAATTATACCTGCACGTTATGCTTCTTCCCGTTTTCCTGGTAAGCCTTTAATCGACATTCAAGGGAAAAGTATGATTCAGCGCGTTTATGAACAGGCATTGAAAGCATCGTCTCTAAAAACGGTTGTTGTGGCAACTGATGATCAACGTATCCTAAATCATGTTCATACCTTCGGTGGTCAGGTTATGATGACTGCCGCCACACATCAGAGCGGAACGGATAGGTGTGCGGAAGTGATTGCCTATAAGACAGATTTTGATATAGCGATTAATATTCAGGGTGATGAACCTTATATTGATCCTAGGCAAATAGACTTGGTTGCCGCTTGTTTCCGTGAAAAGGAAACCCAGATCGCTACCTTAGTAAAGGCTATTCAGGATGATAAGGATCTATTTAATCCAAACACGCCCAAGGTATTGCTGAATCATAAAAAGGAAGCCATTTATTTCAGTAGGGCTACGCTACCCTTTTTAAGGGGTATACCGGCCGAACAATGGTTAAAGCACCATACCTTTTATAAACATATCGGTATCTATGGCTATCGGAGTGCGGTGTTAAAAGCATTGACGAAGTTGACCCTCTCGACGTTAGAAAAAGCGGAATCATTAGAACAATTGCGCTGGCTGGAAAACGGCTACCGTATACAAACGGCCGAAACTTTCGTTGAAACCTTCGCAATAGATGAACCTCAGGATCTCCACAAGATCAATCACCAATCATAACGGGCTATGGTGAATGTTAACGTTTTTCTTTATTGCACGCTCCTTTGCCTCTCTACGACTATCTGCGTAAATGCCCAAAAAACTGATCGTAAACTGCAGCATCTCCTGGAGCAGGCAGCGAAAGACGTTCACGGAACGGTTGGCCTCTATGTTTACAACGTAAAAAGGGATAAGGAAGCTGCTCTAAATGCGGATACCATCTTCCCAACTGCAAGCATTGTTAAAGTGCCCATTTTAGTCGGGTTATTTGACAAAATAGAAAAGGGCGAATTAACGTATCATCAAACGATGCTATATCGGGATTCCCTGAAAACCGGTGGGTCTGGACTGGCACAATTCTTTAAGGATAGTACCAAGATTGATTTAAGCACCTTAGCTGCATTGATGATCAGTTATAGCGATAATACCACTTCCCTTTGGAACCAATCCTTAGCTGGCGGCGGTGCGGCAATTAACACATTAATGGAAACCTATGGTTTGCATGATACACGGGTAAACTCTCGAACGGATGGCAGAGAAAAAGATTGGAAGCAATTTGGTTGGGGACAGACGACACCCAGGGAAATGGCGCAGTTGCTGGTTAAAATAAGAAAAGGTGAAGTGGTTAGTAAGGCTGCATCCGAACGCATGTATCGCCTGATGACGCACATTTATTACGATGAATATGCCCTATCACAGATACCTCCATATATACAAAGTGCGTCTAAACAAGGGATGGTAGACGATTCGCGATCAGAACTACTAATGGTTAATGCACCCCATGGCGATTATGTTTGTTATATCGCTACCAAAAACTTACAAGATCAGCGGTGGAGTGGAGATAATGAGGCATGGCAGCTGGCCCGTAAGGTTTCAGCTCTACTTTGGAATTATTTTGAGCCTAAGTCTGAATGGAAGCCAGCAGAAGGCAGCACCCGTTATTCGGAAGGGCTAAACTATTAACGGGCATGCCATATAATCTCCTTAGTATCCGTATCCTTAGCCATCTTCCGAGCCAGAATAAAGAGATAATCACTTAGGCGATTTAGATAAATAACAACATTTTCTGGTACACTTGTAGCGCTAGCCAACTGCACAACTAAGCGTTCCGCTCTTCGACAAACACATCTAGCGATGTGAATAGTAGAAACCAAAATGCTACCTCCAGGTAAAATAAAATGTTTGAGGGTTGGTAACTCACCGTCCATTTGATCTATAGCCTTTTCCAAGAATTTAACATCACTCGTAGTCAATGCATATAATTTCATGTTGGATTTTTCCGGGTCGGCAGCTAATACCGCACCGATAGCAAAAAGCAACTGCTGTATTTCTTCAAGTTGCGTATCTGTGGCTGAGGAAATAGCATAACATCTAACTAAGCCTATATAGGAATTAAGCTCATCGATTGTACCATAACAAGCCACCCTAATATGATCTTTAGGCACCCTTGTACCACCAATTAAGGTGGTAAGTCCGCTATCACCTGTTTTTGTGTATATTTTCATTTTCAAAGTAAAAATTCAAAAGTAAAAAGTAAAAAAGGCAATAGGTTGTAAGCTGTAGGTTATAGCTCACAACGCACAACTCATATTCCTTCAAAGTCCGCACCCTTTTCTTTTAGCGCCGCTAATCTCGGAGAAACACTTTTGATATCCTTATTAGGATAATCATCTTCTATCAGTCCGTCGCGCATGCGAACAATCCGATGGGCATGTTGTGCAATGTCTTCCTCATGAGTGACCAGAACAATTGTATTTCCTCTTGAGTGGATTTCTTCTAGCAGTCCCATAATTTCAACAGAAGTTTTGGTATCCAAATTTCCGGTGGGTTCATCGGCAAGGATAATAGACGGATCATTAATAAGTGCTCGGGCGATAGCAACGCGTTGACGTTGGCCACCAGAAAGCTCATTAGGCTTATGGTCTACCCGATTGCCTAAGTTTACACTTTCTAATGCCTTTTGCGCTCTTTCTACCCGTGCTGATTTACTTAATCCGGCATATATCAAAGGTAACGCCACGTTATCCAATGAGGTAGAACGGGGTAATAAATTAAATGTTTGAAAAACAAAACCGATTTCCTTATTCCGCACTTCAGCCAGTTCGTCATCGGTCATATCGCTAACTTTTATACCATTTAAGATGTATTCTCCACGGGTGGGCGTATCCAGGCAGCCAAGAATATTCATTAAGGTAGACTTACCCGATCCCGAGGGTCCCATTAAGGCTACAAATTCTCCCTTATTAATCTGCAAGGTTACGGACTTTAACGCGTGAATGGTTTCGGCACCAATAACGTACTTTCTTCCTATTTCCTTGATGTCTATGAGCGATGATGACATAAGCTATATATGATAATACGGATAAGACGTCTGTTATCTCGATTTGTTACATTAAAATGAAACTTACGGACCCATAAGGTAATTAGCAAATAACTGATGGACGTAATCTTTTAATTGATCAGACGCTGCTATGCCAAGTGAGGTGGTTTCTATAGGTTCTAATACATGGATCGTACAATGGCCAGGTCTGCTTCCCCTACTCCCTTCATCCCATAGGAGCTTCCATAACCCATTTATAACGACCGGAAGAATAGGGATATTGTTTTCTATAGCCAATTTGAACGGCCCATTTTTGAAATCCTGTAATACGGGAGGATAAGTGTCTTCTATTTTTCCTTCTGGAAAAATGACAACACTTTTCCCTTCCGCTAAACGCTGCTGTGCCAGCTTAAAAGCTTTATAGGAAGAGATCTTACTTCTCCGATCAACTGGTATATCAATTGTTTTAAAGAAAAAACGAGTGATGGGGTTCCGTAGCAATTCTATTTTACCCATAAAAGAAATATCTTGCTTGCACAATATTGCCAAAGCAGAAATGTCTAAAATAGACGTATGGTTGGCGCAAATAATATAAACGCCATTCCAGGTAAAGTCATACGGAATATTAAATTTAAAACGAAAACCGCTACACCAAGTACTTAATCGGGCAATTTGTCTTCTATATTTGGCGATTGACGAAAAATTCTTTTTGGGGTTTCGGGCTAGGATAGCTAATAAGGGATAAAATAAAATAAAAAAGAAAACAACCCAGAATACATAAATACCCAAATGTATTTTTCTAATAAGCTTGCTTACCATATCACCACCTATTTCTTTTACCTTTAGGAAGCCTTGGAATCTTCACTGGTTGTCGTTGCCTTTATGGGATGGTCATAGCCTTTACTTTTTCTCTTTTTAAAGATTTTTTTCTTCTTTTTCTTTTGAGTAGGAACGATATGCGGCCCCTCACCTAAAAAATCGGGCAGAGGAGTTTCTTCGACACTACGATCCATCAGGCGTTCAATAGCTATAAATTTACGAAAATCGCGACTGTTTACAAAAGTAATGGCTGTTCCGGTATGTTCTGCTCGAGCGGTCCGACCAATCCGGTGTATATAATCTTCTGGGTCGGAAGGAACATCATAATTTACCACTAAATCTATTCCTTCAATATCGATGCCTCTCGAAAGAACATCTGTACCCACTAATATATTCAATCTTCTATTCTTAAAGCTTAGCAGAATCTGTTCCCGTTCATCTTGCTGTAAATCAGAATGGAAAGCTTTAACTTTCAAGTCGGATGAACGTAATTCTTTATCCAATAGTTTCACATGCTCTTTGGTGCTGCAAAAGATAATGATGCTTTTATATTCATTACCTTGAAGAATATGTTTTAGCAGGTTAAGTTTTTGTTGGTCAAAGACCTTATAATATAGCTGTTTAATTTTTTCTGCTGGCTTAGAAACAGCGATATTAACCTGAGAAGGGTTTTTTAGCAGGACTTTTGCAAATGCACGTATTTTTTGCGGCATAGTAGCAGAAAATAACAAGGTCTGCCGTTGTTCGGGTAATTGCCGTACAATACGCAGGATATCATCTTTAAATCCCATATCTAACATGCGATCGGCCTCATCCAGCACAAGAAAACGAATGGCTTCCAGCTTAACGGAGCCCGACCCCATATGTGCGATCAATCTTCCAGGTGTTGCTATGACTAAATCAACCCCTTCGCGAAGCGCTCGGCGTTGTTGTTCATACCCCATTCCATCTCCCCCACCATAAACTGCAATTGAAGTAATTCCCGTAAAATAAGCTAAGCCTTCGACCTGCTGGTCTATTTGTACGGCGAGTTCTCTAGTAGGCGCTAAAATTAACGCACTTATTGTTGGACGATCTGGCATCTTGCAGATAGCATCCATAATCGGTAAAAGATACGAAGCCGTTTTACCAGTCCCTGTTTGTGCGCACGCAATTAAATCATGTTGTTGGGAAATCAGCGGTATGGTCTGTGCCTGAATGGGTGTTGGCGTTTTAAAGCCCATGCTGGTAAGGCCTTCTAATAACCGCTCATCAAAATTAAAGTCGTTAAAATTCAAAATGCTAAACTATTTTGTTTGAGATGTGTAAAAATAGCAATTTTATTTGAGCTTTTTGCCTAAAGCTTACAGCTTAAGGCTATAAACTGGTGTTATATTTAAAGCTTAAAACCTCATACCTTACACCTCGTACCTTACGTCTACCTCCTATTTATTTACCAACAATTCCTTATTTCCAGATAAAAGACAAAAAAAAATTCTACTTTTGTATCCCGTACAAGAACATGCTTTAATCGTTATCAGAACAATATACAGCATATAATTTTCCATTTTATTATCATGACCAAATACATCTTTGTTACGGGCGGTGTTACTTCATCATTAGGTAAAGGTATTATATCGGCCTCATTGGCAAAACTACTTCAAGCGAGAGGCTACAGTGTGACCATCCAAAAATTTGACCCTTATATTAATATCGACCCAGGTACACTAAATCCGTATGAACACGGTGAATGCTATGTTACGGAAGATGGTGCGGAGACAGACTTAGATCTTGGTCATTACGAACGTTTCTTAAATACCCCTACATCACAGGCGAACAATGTGACTACTGGGCGAATTTATCAACACGTTATTGAACGTGAGCGTGCTGGTGATTACTTAGGCAAGACCGTTCAAGTAGTACCACATATCACAGATGAAATTAAACGTCGGATGCGGCTTTTAGGAGAAACAGGCAAATACGATATCGTGATTACCGAATTAGGGGGTACCGTTGGCGATATCGAATCACTTCCATTTATAGAAGCCGTACGTCAATTGCGTTGGGAATTAGGCAGTAACGATTCATTGGTGATCCATCTAACCTTAGTGCCCTACCTCGCTGCAGCTGGTGAACTAAAAACAAAACCAACCCAGCACTCGGTGAAAATGCTTTTAGAATACGGCATACAACCCGATATACTAGTTTGCCGTACAGAACATCGTATTGGGCATGATATTCGAAAAAAAATCGCCTTATTCTGTAATGTTAATATCAATGCGGTTGTTGAATCGGCTGATGCGCAATCCATCTATGATGTTCCCCTTTTAATGTTGAAAGAGCAATTGGATAAGACCGTATTAGCCAAGTTAAAATTATCCAACAAAAATGAGCCGGATTTAGAAAATTGGAAAGCGTTCTTAGGGCGCGTCAAGAATCCGACGGCAGAAATTAAAATTGGCTTGGTAGGAAAATATGTTGAATTACCAGATGCCTATAAATCAATCAACGAATCTTTTATTCATGCTGGCGCACAAAATGAATGTAAAGTCAGTGTACGAAGTATAGCAGCAGAAAGCATTAACGATGGCAATGTAGAGGAAAAATTAAAAGGCCTACATGGAGTGCTGGTAGCACCTGGTTTCGGGGAACGTGGTTTGGATGGGAAAATAGCAGCGATTAGATACGTGAGGGAACACCAAATTCCATTTTTTGGTATCTGTTTGGGAATGCAGGTTGCCGTTATTGAGTTTGCCCGAAATGTGCTAGGCTTAAAAGGAGCCAATAGCTACGAAATGGACAAAAAAACCAAACAGCCAGTGATTAACTTGATGGAAAATCAAAAACATATCAAGAATATGGGTGGAACCATGCGGTTAGGAGCTTATCCCTGTGAGCTAAAAAAAGGCACCAAGGCTGCCGCAATATATGGTAAAACGAGAATTAGTGAACGCCATCGCCATCGCTACGAATTCAATAATGATTATCTAAAACAATATGAAACGGCCGGTATGATCGCTTCTGGTATTAATCCAGATAATGGCTTAGTTGAAATTATTGAATTAAAAGACCATCCTTTTTTCATTGCTGGTCAATTTCACCCAGAATTAAAGTCAACGGTAGCAAATCCTCATCCACTTTTTGTTAACTTTGTGGCCGCTGCTTTGGCTAAAGCGGGAAAACGATAATTTTAAATTTAAATACATTACATTAGTATATAGCATCAAATAGATAAAATGGATAGAAATACGTTCACCGGACTGTTTTTGATTATGCTCATCTTGGCAGGATCGGTGTTTTTCCTGAAACCTTCAGAAGAGGAAATAAAAAAAGAACAACAACTACAAGATTCAATAGCCCGGGTTAAATCAACTGAGCAGAAAAAAAAACCAATAGATAGCCTTTCTGCAGCACAGCAGAGTGTGGAAGCGAGTATGGTAGACTCTACCGTCCTAGCCGGTCCTTTTGGTCAGACGAAAGTTGGTGCAGCAGAAACCGTGACGCTTGAAAATGAATATATTAAAGCTAATATCAGTACGAAGGGCGCTCGGGTAACGGCTGTTGAGGTTAAAGGCGAAAAAGATTATAAAGGGAATCCACTGCTTTTATTTCAAGGAGACAAAAATAGGTTTGGGCTCGTATTTAGCACAGCAGGGGTTAATATCAACACTAACGACCTTTATTTCAAACCACTTACAAAAGGTAATATTACCGTAAATAATACGGATTCCAGCTCGGTAACCTTCCGTTTAAATTATGCTGATGCGAAATATATCGATTACATCTACAGCATTAAGGGGAAGAGTCATCAAATAGGATTAACGATTGTCACCAAAGGTATGCAAGATGTGGTTGCTCCTGCCGAAACGAAATTAACACTTAATTGGCAAGCGGAACTGCCGCAAAAGGAAAAGGATTTAAGCGATGAACAAAAGCGCTCTACGGCTTACTATAAAGAATATGAGGGAGATGTAGATAAACTAAATTTAGCCAAAGACGATAGTAAAGAATTAGGAAAGCTAAGTTGGTTCTCTTTTAAACAGCACTATTTTTCTAATGTACTGCTAGCTAAAAATGGTTTTGACGGTGGTTCGCTAAAAGTTGCAACCGTAACTAATGGCGATATTGTAAAGTCGTTTACAGCCAATATGAATCTGGATTTTGCACGCCAGGATGTCAATACCTATCCGCTATCTTTTTATTTCGGCCCCAATAAATTCAGTATCTTAAAAGATCAGGGAAATGACTTAGAGAAACAGGTAGATATGGGCTGGGGACCGATGAAATGGATTAATCGATTCATTACCTTACCAGTATTTAATCTTTTGGAAGGTTTCAATTGGAATTATGGATTGATTATTTTGGTATTAACCGTTTTGCTAAAACTGGTCTTATCACCGCTCACGTATAAATCGTACGTATCTATGGCTAAAATGCGTGTATTAAAGCCGGAGATGGATGAGATCAAGGCGAAAGTTGGAGAAGACAACCAAACCTTATTACAGCAAGAATACTTAAAATTATATAAGCAAGCTGGAGTAAATCCTATGGGAGGCTGTATACCGATGGTATTGCAAATGCCTTTTATGATTGCATTCTTTTTCTTCTTCCCCAATTTATTTGAGTTAAGAGGACAAAGTTTCTTATGGATGAAAGATCTGTCAACTTACGATGCGCTTTTTACGTTTTCCAAATTACCTATCGTTAATATAAATCACATCAGTTTGATGTGTATTTTGATGACTTGCGCTACGTTACTTTCAACGTGGTACAACAATATGGTGTCAGGCGCAACAGGACAAATGAAATATATTGGCTATTTTATGCCTTTAATCTTTTTCTTTGTATTGAATAGCTATCCTGCAGGATTGAACTATTACTATTTCTTATCCACTTGTATGACTTTCGGTATCCAGTTCTTCATCAGACAATCTATTAATGATGAAAAGATTCATGCCATGATTCAAGCAAATAAGAAAAAACCAGAAACAGCTAAGAAAAAATCTTCTTTTCAAAAAAGAATGGAGGAATATATGCGTCAGCAACAACAAGCTGGTCAACATAAAAAGTAAGCTTATACGTGAACGAAAGGCGCATCAGGATGCGCCTTCTTGTTAACATGTGAATTATGGAAACAGGGAAATTACTCGAAGCAATTATCCATAATGCAATAGACGGTATTATTACCATTGATGATAAAGGTATCGTAGAGTCAATTAACCCTGCGGCATTACGTTTATTTAATTATACAGCAGAAGAAGTTATTGGCAATAATATCTCTATGCTTATGCCCGAACCCGACCGCAGCAGGCATGATGACTATATCCATAATTACTTGACAACAGGCGTAAAGCATATTATCGGAATCGGTAGAGAAGTTCGTGGAAAAAGAAAGGACGGTAGCACTTTTCCATTTCGCCTAGCCGTTAGCGAAGTAAATTATAGAGATCGTAAGATTTTTACCGGTTTCATCCATGACCTTTCAAAACAAAAAGAAGCAGAAGAACGATTAAAAGAATACGCAGCCGAACTGGAAGTAAAAGTAAAGGAACGCACCAAAGATCTTATCCAATTGATCAGTGAGCTAGAAGAAGCTAAAGAAGATGTCAGTTTATCTTTAGAGAAGGAAAAGGATCTCAATCAACTGAAATCCCGTTTTGTCTCCATGGCTTCTCACGAATTTCGAACCCCATTGAGTTCTGTACAGCTCTCAGCTACCCTGATCGAAAAATATTTGGATAAGCACGATTTTGATCACATAAAAAAGCATACCGGGAAAATTAAAAGCTCCGTACAATTGCTTACCAATATTCTTAATGATTTTTTATCGCTTGAACGATTAGAAGCAGGTAAAGTCAATGTGGTAACAGAGCAAGTTAACCTGATCAAGTTAGCGGAAGATATTACGGAAGAAATGCAATTGCTGGCCAAGCAGAACCAGCACATTGTATATCAACATACGGGTTCTACGGCCATTGTAAATATTGATCCTAATTTATTGAAGAATAGCATTATTAATCTAATTTCTAATGCTATTAAATATTCTGGGGAAAACACCTTTATCGAATTTAATAGTGAAATACAAGATGAATATTGTATTATTACTGTAAAAGATAACGGTATTGGGATTCCAGAAGAAGAGCAAAAGAATTTATTTGAGCCATTCTTTAGAGCAAACAATACCGGTAATATTCCTGGAACTGGACTCGGCTTAAATATTGTTAAAAGATACGTCCATTTGATGAATGGTGAGGTGAGTTGTATTAGTGATCCGAATAAAGGAACCGTTTTTACTCTTACCTTTCGTCTATAAAAAATCTTTTTTTACGCATGAAGCGAATATTGATTATTGAAGACAATAATGACATAAGGGAAAGTACAACGGAAATATTGGAACTAGCCGGTTATGAAGTTTATGAAGCTACCGATGGAAAATCAGGTGTAGACTTAGCGTTGAAACATGTACCCGATGTCATTTTGTGTGATATTATGATGCCCAATTTAGATGGCTATGGTGTTTTATTTTTGTTAGGGAAACACCCTGAAACGGTCAATATTCCTTTCATATTTTTAACGGCCAAAGCAGAACGTGCGGATATGCGTAAAGCCATGGAAATGGGAGCAGACGATTACCTTACCAAACCGTTCGATGATATCGAATTGCTTAATGCTATCGAAACCCGGTTAAAAAAGAAAGCTTCCAATCACCAGGATCATACCAAAGTAACCTACATCAATGAAGCAGAACAAAAGAATTTATTAAATGGTCTTCATCTAAGTGGCCGTAATAGAACCTATAAAAAGAAACAAAGTATTTATCAGGAAGGCGACCAACCTTTATACATCTATCAGATTTTAAAGGGAAAGGTAAGGAGTTACCTCTTTTATCAAGACGGCCGGGAGCTATCTACGAATATTTATACTATGGGTGATTATTTTGGATATGAGGCACTGTTAGCACGGGAAAAATATTCAGATAACGCACAGGCAATTGAGGATAGTGAATTATGCCTGATCAATAAAGATACCTTTTTTGAAATCCTTTATCAAAATCCATTAATCGCGCAAAAGTTCATTCATTTATTATCCGATAATATAAGGGAAAAAGAAGAACAATTGTTACGCTTGGCCTATCATTCGGTCCGTAAAAAAGTCGCCGATGCATTGGTCATTTTAGCCGAGAAGTTTATCGTGGATCCTAATGAGGATCAGTGTACAATCCGTGTTTCCAGAGAAGATCTTGCGGCGATGGCCGGCACAGCGAACGAAACGGTTAGCCGCATGCTGGCTGATTTTAAAGACGAGAAGTTACTTTCTAAAGAAGGAAACGCCATTATTATCCATTCTATTGAACGATTACGTAATGTTAAGCAGTAGGCTTTATGCTCTAAGCTTTGGGCTTTATGCTTACTGCCTATAGCCTACAGCTTACTGCTTATAGCCTAAAGCTTTAAAAATATAACCTAGATCATTTTTTTTGGTGATGCACTTCATAGTCCAATTTTACCTTTCTATATAGTTTTGCGTGTAGCTCAAAGGAGCCTAAGACAAAAAAACTAGCATGTATGAAAGCCATCGCTTATAGCATAAAGCCAGACGAAAAAGAATACTTAGTTAGATCAAACGCAAAAGTTCACGATTTAACCTTAATATCCAATGAACTGAACCACACTACCCTTTCCTATTGTATTGGTAAAACGGTGATCATTATTTCTGGAAGGGATGTTTTAGATCGCGACCTCCTCCGATCACTCAAACAGATTGGGGTTAAGCACATCATCACGCGCTCTAAAACCACTACGCACATTGATTTGGTAAGTGCATCAAAATTGGGGATTAAAGTTGCCAATAACCCTTCTGACGATCAATCTTA
Organism: Olivibacter ginsenosidimutans; assembly: GCF_039542865.1. Lineage (NCBI taxonomy): Bacteria > Pseudomonadati > Bacteroidota > Sphingobacteriia > Sphingobacteriales > Sphingobacteriaceae > Olivibacter > Olivibacter ginsenosidimutans. Next base: position 98,784 of record NZ_BAABIQ010000035.1, read on the forward strand.
TGAAAGCACAGCTTATCAAACGATTAGAAATCTCCATTTATGGGAGGCCGGCCGATGTGTTGGGCGTGCTTGCTGTTGTCAAGATTGCAATGAACGCGTTTCTAAATAATCTTTTGTGCACATGTACACTTCAACATTTAAAAAATATAACATACCTGTTCCCCGCTATACCAGCTATCCTACTGTTCCTTGTTGGGATAGCGAAACATGGTCGACTGATGCATGGTTAGCATCTGTGCAACAAGCGGCAGAACAGGCTAAAGAAGGAATCAGTATCTATATTCATTTGCCCTATTGTGAGCGGCTGTGTACCTATTGTGGATGTAATACGCGCATTACTAAAAACCATAACGTAGAATTGCCCTATCTGACAGCTGTTCTTCAGGAATGGCAAATGTACCTTCGGGTGCTTCCAAAGGATATAAGCATCAATGACATCCATCTCGGTGGTGGAACACCTACTTTTTTCAGTCCTGAAAACTTGAGTTTCTTAATCAACGAGCTGTTAACAGCCGTCAAGCCCGTACATGATGCTGAATTCTCTTTTGAAGCCCATCCGGCAAATACGAGTCAGGAGCATCTTGAAACACTTTATGGCTTAGGATTTAGGAGACTTAGCTTAGGCATTCAGGATTTTAACCCAACCGTACAGCGGGTAATTAACCGTCAACAAAGTCCGGCAGATGTAATACGGGTCATGCAGCAAGCCAGAAGGATTGGTTATACATCCATTAACTTTGATTTGATTTATGGCTTGCCGCTGCAAACCTTGGAAAGCGTAGCAGAAACCATAAAAATTGCCATGGCTATGCAACCCGATCGCATTGCGTATTACAGTTATGCACACGTGCCATGGTTAAAACCCGGACAACGTTTGTTTACAGAAGCTGATCTACCAAGTACAGAAGAGAAATTTAACCTCTATCAACGGGGTACGGAAATCATAAAAGCCGCTGGTTATTTGGATATTGGAATGGATCATTTTGCCTTTCCAACAGATAAACTTGCTATTGCCGCTCAATCGAATTGCTTGCACCGGAATTTCATGGGATATACGGATAAACATTCGCCTTTATTGTTGGGATTAGGAGTATCGTCCATTAGCGACAGTTGGACCGCTTTCGCGCAGAATGTAAAAACAGTAAAGGAATACGAAGACTTAATAGCGCAAGGCAAATGGCCGGTATGTAAAGGACATGTACTTACTGAAGAAGACATTGCTATCCGAAAACAAATTCTTGGCCTGATGTGTAGCGGTCAATTGGATTTGGCGGAAATGCCCCTTTCTGAGACTACTAAACAGCGCTTAAAACCTTTGATTACCGATGGAATGGTTGCATTTGAACCAGGGATACTTAAAGTAACACACTTGGGCTCATCTTTTCTCCGGAATATTTGCGCGGCCTTTGATGAGCGTATGGATACCAGCAGCGAATCGAATGGTCGGTTCAGTAAAGCAATATAGGCCATGGAAACACAGACCAGTCGTACCGAAGAAAAGTTGCAGTGCTATCATTGTGGTGATGAAGTAAGCAACACCTATTATATAGTTGACGAACACCATTTTTGTTGTTTAGCTTGCCAAAGTGTCTATCAATTGCTCAACAGCAATAAATTAAATGGGTACTACAGCTATAATCCTCATCCCGGAAGGTCAACGAAGAATAACTCAGGTGATCTTTCTTATTTAGACGAAGAAAACATTGTTAATCAATTAATTGATTTTAAGGATGATGATTGTATGATCATTACCTTGTATGTACCGCAAATTCATTGTAGTTCTTGTATATGGCTTTTGGAAAATCTGCATAAAATAAATGCCAATATCCTTTCTTCGCGTGCGGATTTCATGAAAAGAAGGGTTCGCATTCGTTTCAACTATCAGCAACTTTCATTAAAGCAACTTATAGCCTTAATGGATAGTATTGGGTATCTTCCTCAAATTACCCTACAGGATGTTGTTAAAAGTGAAAGAAAAAATGATCAATACCAATTAATCCGAAAAATTGCTGTAGCAGGGTTTTGCTTTGGAAATTCCATGATGATGAGCTTTCCGGAGTATTTTGGTATGGGATCTTTTGAAGCAACATATGCCCGACTTTTTGGCTGGGTTAACCTATCCTTCGGTTTAATCGCGATGCTTTATAGCGGAAGAAGTTATTTTTCCTCTTCCTTAAAAAGTATAAAACAAGGGCGTTTAAGTCTTGATGTTCCCTTGGCCTTAGGTATTGCCATGCTTTTTATTCGCTCAGCCTTTGAAATCATTTGGAATACGGGACCGGGTTTTTCTGATACCCTATGTGGATTGTTATTCTTTCTTTTAATCGGTAAATGGATACAACGTAAAACCTACGATAATCTCTCTTTCGAACGTGATTATAAATCTTACTTCCCCATTGCTGTAACGCGCATTTTAGGGGGACAGGAGAAAGCTATCGCGTTGGCCGACTTAGCGGTGGGCGACCGGATATTGATTCGAAATCAAGAGATCATTCCGGCGGATGCTATTTTATTAAAAGGTGAAGCCCAAATAGATTTTAGTTTTGTCACCGGAGAAGCCTTTCCGGTAGAAAAAGTGTTAGGAGAGGTTATTTATGCCGGTGGTAGGCAAATGGCAGGAGCTATTGAATTAGAAGTTGTAAAGTCGGTATCCCAAAGTTATCTGACGAGCTTATGGAATCAACCTATTTTTTCTAAACCCAGCTCTTTTACTTCTTTTAGCAATACGGTTAGTCGTTATTTCACACCTGTCTTACTTGGAATAGCCTTTTTCAGTGCAAGCTTTTGGATTTTATCTGGAGACTATACAAAAGCTTGGAGGGCCTTCACGGCAGTACTGATTATTGGATGTCCATGTGCCCTCGCATTAAGCTCGCCCTTTACCCTGTCAGGTATATTAAGCGTTTTCGATAAAAACGGTTTTTATATGAAGCACACGCTTGCCATAGAAAAAATGGCAACAGTGGATACGATTGTATTTGATAAAACAGGAACGATCACGAATCCACTTGATCACAAGTTAGCTTTTCAAGGTAAATTAAGTGAACTCGACCAGCTTTTAGTTTTTTCAGTTTGTAGGAATTCTAACCACCCTATTAGCCGAGCCATTGCCAATAGTTTGCCACCGTTTTACCGCGCTCCATTGGCGATCAGCGCTTACGAAGAAATACCAGGTAAAGGTATCCGTGCAACAGCTGATGGCAATGAGGTGTTCATTGGTACGCCCCACTTTTTAGGTCTTGGAACAGGGCAACCTATCGGAACATATATTCAGCTGAATGGAAAAGTAAAAGGCTATTATAGCATAGCACAACATTGGCGTCCGGCATTACCGAATGTCGTACAACAACTGAAAGAAACATATTCATTACATCTTATTTCTGGTGATGGCTGCAGTGATCAGCACTTATTACATGATCTATTTCCATCAGGCACTCCACTATATTTTAACCAACTTCCTGCAGATAAATTGCATTATATACAGGCGCTACAACAAAATGGAAAAAAGGTAGCGATGGTTGGTGATGGACTAAATGATGCTGGCGCCCTAAAACAAGCAACGATCGGCATTGCGGTGAGTGATGATATCAATAACTTTTCCCCAGCATCTGACGGAATATTAAGCGGAACATCTTTTCTGCTGCTACCTACCTTTTTTAGACTCGCTAAACAAGCCATGAAGATTATTTATAGCAGCTTTTGTATATCGCTCATTTACAATATCATCGGTTTATATTTTGCTATTTCTGGTAATATGTCTCCCCTATTTGCAGCTATTCTGATGCCTTTAAGTACAATAACAATTATAAGTTTCACACGCTTGGCTGTTTACTATTGTGCATTTAAAAATAACATGAAACGATGAGTGTTCTTTTCTTTTTAATAGGTTGTAGTGTATGTATAGCACTGTTTTTTTTAGTTGCCTTTTTTTGGGCTAGTAAAAACGGACAGCATGAAGACACCTACACACCATCCATCCGTATATTATTTGAAGATGAAATCAGTGCATCTAATCCAGATGATGCCATTTCCAATGAAGACAAATAGTGATTACAATCATTTTTTACGCCGATATCGATCATTCGCGGCACCATATACAGTCAATACTTTTACAGCAGTAAAAAACTAAACTATGCAGCAGTTAGAAACATTTAGCTATGACAATAAAATTGTCCGAAACTTCGGTATTGCAACCATTTTTTGGGGAATTGTAGGAATGTCCGTTGGCTTATTGGTGGCTATTCAATTGGTATGGCCGGTTATGAATTTTGGAACGCAATTTAGCACCTTCGGACGGATTCGGCCTGTGCATACGAATGCCGTCATTTTCGCCTTTGTGGGAAACGGTATTTTCATGGGCGTTTACTATTCGCTCCAACGTCTTTTGAAGGCACGTATGTACAGCGATGTATTAAGTAAAATTCATTTTTGGGGATGGCAACTCATTATTCTCGCCGCAGCTATTACCTTACCTTTAGGTTTTACTACTTCACACGAATATGCTGAATTAGAATGGCCTATAGATATAGCAATCACCATTATCTGGGTAGTCTTTGGTATTAATATGTTTGGTACCATCATCAAAAGAAGAGAACGCCATATGTATGTCGCTATTTGGTTTTACATCGCCACATTTGTTACCATTGCGGTATTACACATCGTAAACTCATTTGAACTACCTATTTCCGCATGGAAAAGTTATTATTTATATGCCGGCGTACAAGATGCATTGGTTCAATGGTGGTATGGACATAATGCCGTTGCTTTTTTCCTGACAACTCCTTATCTGGGTATGATGTATTACTTTTTACCCAAGATGGCAAACCGACCAGTGTATTCGTATAAACTCAGTATTTTACATTTCTGGTCGCTGATTTTTATTTATATATGGGCCGGACCGCACCACTTGCTCTATACATCTTTGCCTGGCTGGGCACAATCTTTAGGTGTGGTGTTTTCGATCATGCTTATCGCTCCAAGTTGGGGAGGTATGATCAATGGATTATTAACGCTACGTGGTGCTTGGGATAAGGTACGCACCGAACCTACCTTAAAATTTATGGTCGTGGCGTTAACAGCCTATGGTATGGCTACGTTTGAAGGACCTATGCTTTCTTTAAAACAAGTAAATGCCATTGCCCATTTTACCGATTGGATTGTAGCACACGTGCATGTAGGTGCTTTGGGATGGAATGGTTTTATGACTTTTGCTATTCTGTATTGGGCCATTCCAAAAATATATGGCACTACGCTGTATTCAAAAAAGTTAGCTAGCATTCACTTTTGGGTAGGTACATTAGGCATTTTATTTTACGCCATACCGATGTATTGGGCAGCCGTTGTACAAGGTTTAATGTGGAAGGAATTCACACCCGAAGGCGTCTTAAAATATCCAACATTTTTAGCAACAACCTTACAGATTTTGCCAATGCATATGCTACGTGCTGTAGGCGGTACACTTTATTTGTCGGGAGCATTAATGATGACCTATAATTTGATACGCACCATGCGTAAGGGTAGCCTATTAGCCAATGAGCCTGCAGAAGCGGTAGCCTTACAACCATTAATAGTTAACGAACGCTCGCGCCACCGCAGGTTAGAACGTAAACCGGCCCTATTCATGGTTATTGCCTTGATTGTTATCTTGATTGGTGGTATGGTGGAGATGGTACCTACCTTTATGATTTCATCGAATGTACCTACCATTAGCAGCGTGAAACCTTATACTCCTCTGGAACTGCAGGGACGGGACATTTATATTCGTGAAGGATGTGTCAATTGCCATTCCCAAACGGTTAGACCTTTCCGCTCAGAAACTGTAAGGTATGGCGAATATAGCAAGGCCGGGGAATTTGTATATGATCATCCATTTTTATGGGGATCGAAACGGACCGGTCCGGATTTACACCGTGTGGGCAAAAAATATCCCAATAAATGGCATTTTGATCATTTGTTAGATCCTACCATTACGTCTCCTGGAAGTATCATGCCTCCTTATCCATGGCTTATTGAGCAAAAATTGGATACGACCAACACCGCGAGCAAAATTATCGCAATGCGCAAATTAGGTGTTCCCTACCCTGACGGATATGAATTACAAGCTAATAAAGATTTGGATCAACAAGCAAAATCCATTGCTTCAGATTTAAAAGCAAATCAAGTAGATGTGCTCAGTGATCGGGAAATTATAGCTATTGTTGCCTATTTGCAACGCCTAGGCACAGATATTAAGGTTAAAGAAAACTAAACGTAACAACCATGTTTAAACAGATAACAGACTTGCAAGGTAATGAATGGTACCTTATTATTTCGCTATGGATTTTTTTAGCTTTCTTCATCTTAGTAGCCATTCTACTTTTCAGAATGAAGAAACAACATGTAAATTATATGCAACAGCTCCCCCTAAACGACGGGGAAACTGAAGTATTGGAAGAAGAAACAAACTAAACGACTATTAAGCTATGAAGGGAGTCTTATTACAGACAACAGCTGAAACAAGCAAATCTTGGTTTACGGGCAGTGGTAATGTCAACCAAGATCTATTGATGGTAACCTTAGTATTGGTTTTACTAGTCATCTTAGTAGCGGCCATCGTTTTACATAAAGCATTTAAAACTATTGTCCGGGTAACGATGCCCGAAGTGGAACTACAAGCCGAAGCAAGTAAACGTTCCAAACAAGAGGAAAGACGGCAGGCTTGGAAAAACCGTTGGAATAACGTATTGGGTTTACGGCCTTTGGCAGAAGAAGACGATTTATTAATCGATCACGCCTACGATGGTATTAAGGAATTGGATAATCCAACCCCTGCTTGGTTTATGGGATTGTTTTATGCGACCATGCTTTTTGGTGTTGTTTACCTATCGGTTTATTATGTTTTTGGAATAGGTCTTAACCAAGATCAGGAGTATGAGCAGGAAATGATGATCGCGGAAAATGAGCGACAAGCTTTCCTAGCCAGCCAAGCCGACAACGTAGATGAAAATACGGTAACTGTAGACAAAAATCCAGAAATAATAGCAGACGGCAAAGCTATTTTTGATCAGAACTGTATCGCTTGTCATGGTGCTGCTGGTGAAGGTGGAATCGGACCTAACCTCACCGATGATTACTGGTTACATGGTGGGGGAATTAAAAACGTTTTTAGAACCATTACACATGGCGTTCCCGATAAAGGAATGATTGCCTGGGATCAACAACTTTCTCCTGCGCAAATTGCACATGTGGCCAACTACATATTGTCTATTCATGGTACAAATCCTCCAAATGCAAAAGCGCCGCAAGGTGAATTGTCTCAAGTACCAGCAACGGAAGAGGCCGCTGTTCAGGATTCAACACAAGTTAATTAATAGCAATTCATGGCTCATTCAACGGATATAGCAGTAAAAGACAAAAAAACCAAACGAAATTGGATTTATGCCAAAAAAGTTACGGGCCCGTTATTCACGTATAGGCAATATATCGGTTATCTACTGTTGTGTTTATTGATTATAACGCCTTTTACAAAAATTGGTGGTGAGCCGCTTTTGTTATTTAATGTGATTGAACGGCGATTTGTTGTCTTTGGAATGGTTTTCTACCCACAAGATCTCCATATCTTCGTTTTTGGTATGCTCATCGCTATGGTATGTATCGTGTTATTTACTGTAGTGTACGGTCGAGTTTGGTGTGGGTGGGCTTGCCCGCAAACTATTTTTATGGAACTCGTTTTTAGACGTATCGAATACTGGATAGAAGGCGATGCCCACCAACAGCAACATCTAGCGCAGCAACCACTTGATGGGCGAAAAATGTTAAAAAAAGTGATTAAGCATGGTGTATTTTTAGTCATCTCCTTTTTTATTGCCAATATCTTTCTAGCCTATATCATTGGTGTTCAATCATTGATTAACATTATCACAGATCCCATTAATCAACATATTAGTGGATTGATCGCTATTAGCATTTTCACCCTGGTATTCTACGCCGTGTTTGCCTATGCTAGAGAATTGGTCTGTACAACGATTTGTCCTTATGGTCGGTTACAAGGGGTATTGCTGGATGAGCAGAGTATAACCGTTGCATACAACCATAAACGTGGTGAACCCAGAGGAAAGCGAAAGAGAGGACAGACAGAACCACAACAAGGGGATTGCGTCGATTGTGGTCTTTGTGTTCAAGTATGCCCAACGGGAATTGATATTCGGAATGGTATTCAATTGGAATGCGTTAATTGTACTGCCTGTATTGACGCTTGCGATGCCGTCATGCAAAAAATTGGTAGACCTACCCGTTTAATTGGATTTTATTCAACTAAGGACATTGAGGAAGTGGGCAGTAAGCGAAATTATACACGAACGATAGCCTATAGCGCGGTACTTTTGGTATTACTTATTACTTGCGGTTGGCTTATTTTTAGTAGAAGTATCCTTGATGGTACTTTATTAAGAGCCAACGGAACGAGTTATATTTTTAGAGATGATGGAACTGTAACGAATTTGTATAACCTGGAATTGATCAACAAATCGCCTAATACCCTCCCGTTTGCGCTGGAAAGCGCAAATGGGGATTTTCGTTTGCAAACTGTTGGAAACATTCGAGAGATAAAAAAGGATGAAACGGTTCATCTGTCTTTCTTTCTAGTTATTCCGAAAAATAAGATACATCACTATAAAACAGATGTAAAAGTAAAGATAGTCTCTGCAAATAAAGTGGTTAAACAAATGAAAACAACCTTTGTGGCACCTGTTGGAGGATAGTTATGAGTTGTATGTTATGGGTTGTTAGTTGTTGGTGTATTAAAAATTGTGCGCCTGCTTACCTACTAGCGGATGGTGAATGGCCAGCTGCGAAATGTAATACCAAAGATAAGTTTACGGTCTTGATACGTATGTCTTTATATCTTAATACTGATTAAAAAAATGAATTGGGGAACAAAAATAATTATTGGAATGGGGATAGCCATGACCTTAGTGGTAACGGCAGGCATTTACATGGTTAGTCACGATACCGATTCGTTGGAAGACGTGGATTATTATGAAAAAGGCTTGCGGTATGACGAAGTCTATCAGCAAAAAGAAAACGTAACAAGGGATCATGCCAAAGCACATGTTTCCATTCAAAAAGGTGATCTGAAAATCGTATTTAATAATGAGCATAATGAGGGTACCTTACGTTTATTGCGTCCTTCGGATCGCTCGTTAGACAGAAAATTCCGATTTTCTGCTTTACGAACCTACGAGGTGCCTATTCATCATTTAAAACCAGGGGCTTGGCGTTTAGAATTGGAATGGCAGCATAAAGGAAAACATTATTTACAGGATGAAGTATTTTACGTTAATGATTAAGAAAGATGATTTCGTTGGCCTTCTTTATCGGTTTACTAAGTAGTGTACATTGTGTGGGCATGTGTGGACCGCTCATGTTCACTGTACTAGGGAAGACCAACAGCTTTTGGTCAACTAGTAGCCGACAATTATTATATCAATTTGGACGGATAACGAGCTATAGTATGCTAGGCTTTGCGTTGGGACTTTTAGGTGCAAGTATACAAAATGGATGGCAACAACAACTTAGCCTGTTCACGGGAGTCGTTTTACTCTTTTTTGGTGTTTACCAGCTCATCGGAAGGCAAATTCCGGCTATCGCCCGTAGGCAACAATTGTTGGTCACGCCTGTGCTTGAAAAAATGGCATATTGGTTACAAAAACCCAGGGGGCATTTTATGGTAGGTTGTCTAAATGGCCTATTACCTTGTGGTATGGTTTATCTGGCGCTGGCGTCCGCCTTAAATACGGGAACAGCTTTGCGTGGAAGTCTGTTTATGCTCTTCTTTGGTTTAGGTACCCTGCCATTGATGCTTGGAGCAGCAATGATTGGTTCGACGATAAAAGGTCGATTAAAATTGAAGTTCACGAAATGGATGCCGGCTTTACTGATCTTATTTGGTCTTTGGTTCGTTTTAAGAGGAGCAAATTTAGGCATCCCCTATCTCAGTCCAATTCCCTATTCTTCAGCCGCTAATGATATTTTATGTAAGTGAGCTATTTAGATCCGAAAAGCCTTTTAATCCAACTCAGGGGTAAACCGATATAAAGTTCATCATTTCGCCATGCTAATGGATAGGTTGAAATGTAATTTCCTTGCCCCGGATCACCACGCCCCGTCAGTAGATCAAAAGCATGACGGTGATAAGGACAAACCAAACGACCATTAGCACACCAGCCTTTCGATAGGTCGGCTCCTGCATGCGGACAAGTACTGCCCGTGGCGTAATACTGATTCTCACCATGGATGAGACAAACATTTTTACCTGCTACTTTAATCTTCTTTATCACCGCAGCCTGTGGCAATAAATGGCGATCAATCTTATACCACTTCATCATAAGGCATAAAGTTAAGAAAATATAACGTAGCTGTCTTCGCATGAAGTAACGAATCAAAAACCTAATCCCATATTTTAGCGTTTAAGAATATACATACTTATTTTCGTATGTTACCGTTTTACCCATAACGCACACTTATTATTTGGGTTATACCGCATGGCAAAACAAAAAAAATCGACACCCGTAAATGAAACGTTACTGCTCAACATTCGGGAGGCACTTATGAACCGTGAGCATGTTGTGGAGAAATCCATGTTTGGTGGCATTTGTTTTATGGTAAACGATAAAATGTGTATTTGCGTAAGAGGTGATCATATGATGTGCCGCGTAGGACCAGAAGATTATGAAACCTATTTGGAAGAACGTGGATGTGAACCTATGGTGCATGGCGGAAGATTAATGAAGGGTTATATCTATGTATACGAAGAAGGATATAAACGTGCTACGGATTTTAGAAAATGGATCCATCGGGCGCTTGCCTATAATGACAAACTTTAATTGTACAGCACAATTTACTTTTTCATTCGCCACGCATTTTAACTAATTTTGCAACATGCAAAGCGCAACGGTGAAACATACGCAGTTGATTAAAGAAGAAGCCAAACGTTTAGGCTTTGCATTTTGTGGTATTGCAAAAGCCGACTTTTTGGAAGAAGAAGCCCCGAGATTAGAAAAATGGCTTCAAGGCCAGATGCACGGTGAAATGCATTACATGGAAAACTATTTTGATAAACGCTTGGACCCTCGCTTATTAGTGGATGATGCCAAATCTGTCATCTCTTTAGGTTATAACTATTATACAACTGAAACACAGAAAGATAAGTTTTCACCTAAAATATCCAAATATGCCTACGGAGCCGATTACCATACCGTAATTAAGGATAAGCTAAAACAACTACTTCACTATATTCAAGAGCATATCGGTGAAGTTGGTGGGCGGGCTTTTGTTGATTCTGCTCCCATCTTAGAACGAGCTTGGGCGAAGAAAGCTGGACTGGGATGGATCGGCAAGCATAGTAATTTAATCAATAGAAAATTAGGTTCTTTCTTCTTTTTATGTGAATTGATTATTGATCTCCCTCTCACTTATGATATTCCTCCTACGAAAGATTACTGTGGCACCTGTACCAAGTGTATCGATGCCTGCCCTACAGAAGCCATTGTCGCTCCACAAGTGGTCGATGGAAGTAAGTGTATTTCGTATTTAACTATTGAACTAAAAAACGAAATTCCTAAAGAATTTGAGGGGAAAATGGATAATTGGATGTTTGGTTGTGATATTTGTCAGGATATTTGTCCTTGGAATCGGTTTTCTGAACCCCATGCGGAACCCACATTTCAGCCAAGCGCCGAACTTTTGGCAATGAACAAGCGCGATTGGGAAGAAATTACAGCAGAAACTTTTCAACGTGTATTTAGGAAATCTGCTGTAAAAAGAGCTAAATTTGCTGGACTTACACGAAACATTAAGTTTCTGAATAGCGGTAAAAACGAGGCAGGCTAAAAAGTCATCATTTCGATCCCTAATATTCGGGGGCAGTTCAAATTTCTTCCAAAAACCTGGGTACGCTCAATATGACAGCAATAAGCTTTTTAGCAGCCAATCTCATCCACTAAACCGCTTAAATAAGCACAAAACTTCGAAAAAATGTCGCAAGAAATGAATTTTTATTGCATAACTGGAGGGCCTGGTGTGGGTAAAACAAGTCTTCTTAATCAATTGGGAACGATATACCCTATCATACCGGAAGTAGCCCGTCAAATTATCAGGGAACAAATGGACAATCAGGGAGAGGCCCTACCTTGGAAAAACAAAGCGCATTATACGGAGCTTATGTTGGAACGCTCGGTAAAAAGCTATCGTGAAGTGCAATTATCCAATACAAAAAGTCCCGTTTTCTTTGATCGGAGTATTTTAGATACCCTATGTTACGCCGAAATGATTGGTTACGGTATATCCGCCGAAATGGATTTCTGCGCACGGACCTATCGGTACAATCCTAAAGTTTTTATATTACCTCCTTGGTCGGCCATTTATACAACGGATGAAGAAAGGAAACAAACTTGGGAAGAAGCTGAACAAACCTATGGCCTAATGAAAGCAACCTATGAAAAATATGATTACCAGGTAATCGAGGTTCCAAAGGATACGGTAGAAAATAGAAAATGTTTTGTATTAGGTGAGTTAAGTTAGTAGTTGAGTGGTTAAGTAGTTGAATAGTTATTACCAACGACTATCACAACTCTACGATTGTTACAACTCTACTACTTCACAAGCGCTTTACATATTCTTTTCACCAAGGCCGGTCCTTCATAAATAAAACCGGTATAAACCTGTATCAGGGAAGCACCTGCTGCTAATTTTTCTAGTGCATCAGCTGCACTGTGGATTCCTCCTACGCCAATAATGGGAAATGCGTGATTGGATTTTTCACTGAGGTAACGAATGACCTCCGTCGATCGTTTGGCCAAAGGTTTACCACTTAATCCGCCTGTTTCTTTTGTTAACTCGGCGGCAGCATGCAATCCTTCCCTAGAGGTGGTGGTATTGGTGGCAATGACCCCTGCGATACCTGTGCTTTTAACAATGGTAATAATATCGTCTAATTGGTTATTCGTTAGGTCTGGTGCAATTTTCAACAAAATAGGTCTTGAAATGCCATTTTTCATGTTACGCTGTTGCAACGTATTCAAGATATGCATCAGGGGTTCTTTTTCCTGTAAATCCCGTAAACCGGGAGTGTTTGGCGAACTGACATTAACCACAAAATAATCAACTACATCAAATAAGGCATCAAAACAACAGGTATAATCGTTTACGGCTTCTTCGTTAGGAGTTGTTTTATTTTTTCCGATATTACCACCGATAAGTACTTCTTTTCTTTTTTTTATATAACGTAAACGTGTTGCCGCTACTTCAACTCCTTGATTATTGAAGCCCATTCGGTTAATTAAGGCTTCATCTGGAACAAGCCGGAACATTCGGGGTTTGTCATTTCCGGGTTGAGGTTTTGGAGTGACCGTACCTATTTCTATGAAGCCGAAACCTAAATCTACCAGCTCGTCTACATAAGTAGCATTTTTATCGAAGCCAGCCGCGAGACCAACTGGATTTTTAAATGTTAAACCAAAAACTTTTCTTTCTAGTGCAGGGTGCTGATAATTAAAAGCTGCCCGTATTAATTGGCTACCTCCCCAAATTTTATTAACTGCCCGCAATCCACCTGTAACATTATAATGGGCTGTTTCGGGATTCATTAAGAAAAATAACGGTTTAACAAGTTTATACATGGCGCAAAGATAATTAGAAAAGTATTAAGTACTAAGTACAAAGTATTAAGATATGCATAAACCTTAACTCACAACTCGCAACAGGCAACTCATAACTTTAGAACTTTTTCGTACTTTTGCCGCCATCATGATCGCTATAAATAATTTAACTTTTGAGATAGGCGCCAGAGCTTTATATGATGAAGCAAATTGGCATATCAAACCAGGAGACAAGGTGGGGCTGATTGGTGCCAATGGGACAGGTAAAACAACCTTACTTCGAATTATCGTTGGAGAATACACGCCTACTTCGGGAACGGTCTCGATGGCCAAAGATTTAAAGATCGGATACCTCAACCAAGACTTATTATCGTATGAGTCTGAAAAAAGCATCCTTCATGTGGCCATGGAAGCTTTTGAGCGTCAAAATCAGCTTCATACGGAGATTGAAAGCTTGCTGAAGAAAATGGAAACCGATTATAGTGAAGACCTGATCAATAAGCTTAGCGATAAACAAATGGAATTTGAAGCCTTAGATGGCTATAACATTGAATACCGGGCACATGAAATTTTAGCCGGATTGGGTTTTGATGACGAGCAGCAACACCGTAAACTTTCGGAATTCTCCGGTGGCTGGCGAATGCGTGTTATGCTGGCCCGTATTTTATTGCAAGCTCCGGACATTTTATTACTGGATGAGCCAACCAACCATTTAGATCTACCTTCTATAAAGTGGCTGGAGACCTATCTGCAGGCTTTTGAAGGCGCAATCGTTATTGTCTCTCATGATCGATATTTTCTTGATCGGGTTATTAATAAAACCGTTGAGTCTAGAAAAGGCAAATTAACCTTATATGCGGGTAACTACAGCTATTATTTGGAAGAGAAGGCGCTGAGAAACGAAATACAGGCAGGGCAATTTAAGAACCAACAAGCCAAGATCAAGCAAGAGGAGCGTTTAATCGAACGTTTTAGGGCCAAAGCGAGTAAAGCAAAGATGGCGCAATCACGTCTTAAAGCGCTGGAGCGGATGGAGCGTGTAGATGACGTGGATGATGATAATCCTACCGTTAATTTTAGCTTTAAGTTTAGTAAGCAATCGGGCAGACATGTGGTACGCTTGGAAGATATCACGAAAGCATATCCCGGTGTTCCTATTTTAAAACATACACATGCCGTAATTGAAAAGGGAGATAAAATAGCGTTAATCGGTGCAAATGGTAAGGGTAAGTCTACCTTATTGCGCATCATAGCCCGAGCTGATCAGGATTTTGAGGGCAAGAGTGAAACGGGACATAATGTAACAACAACCTTTTTTGCTCAACACCAATTGGAAGCCTTACACCTTGATCATGAAATCTTACAAGAACTGCAGGCTTTTGCACCGAAACATACCGAAACCGAGCTGCGGTCTATTTTAGGCTGCTTTTTATTTACTGGCGATGACGCCTTTAAAAAAATCAGAGTGCTTTCGGGAGGGGAAAAATCTCGGGTAGCCTTGGCAAAAGCCTTGACGGCTGATGCCAATTTCCTGATCCTCGATGAGCCTACGAACCACTTGGATATTCAATCTGTCAATATTTTGATTCAGGCCCTACAACAATATGAAGGTACGTTTATTGCGGTTTCCCACGATCGTTACTTCTTGGATAGCGTAGCCAATAAAATTTGGTATATTGAGCAGCAACAAATTAAAGAGTATCCAGGTACTTATCAGGAATATGAAGAATGGGCGGCAAAAAAACAACCGATAAAAGAAAAACAAGTTGTGCCTGCTCAACCTAAGAAGGAAGAAAACAAAAAATCTGCGCATCCTAAGAACGAAACCGTGGATAAACAGCGGCAATTGCAACAGATGAACCGCGAGTTGAACACGTTAGAACAAGAGGTAACTTCTTTAGAAAAAGAATTGGCTGCGCTGGAAGAATTACTTGCCGATACAGAAATCTATAATAGTCCAGATAAATTACAAGAAATTAATCAACAGTATCAACGTAAAAAGGCTGAATTGCAAGAACAACAGACCAGATGGGAAAGATTAGCCGAAGAAATACTAGACTTTAGCGAATGATGAAAGGCATATATATCGGTTGTGAATCCTTATCTTTGCTGAATGGATAAAAAATTTGCTCGCGAATCATTCACTATCATGAATGAGCTGGTACTCCCTAACGATACCAATACGCTGAATAATCTCATGGGTGGACGATTATTGCACTGGATGGATATTGCAGCCGCCATATCTGCACAGAAACATTGTAACCGTATTGTTGTGACAGCATCAGTAGACAATGTATCCTTCAAGCATCCCGTTAAACTGGGCGACGTCATTAGTATTGAAGCGCAGGTTACCCGGGCATTTAACACCTCTGTAGAAGTTAGATTACAGGTTTACGCGCAAAATATACCATCTGGAACGCGAGTCAAATCCAACGAGGCCTTTTATACCTTTGTAGCCATTGATCAGAATTCGAGGACAATCGCAGTACCCGACTTAATTCCTGAAACAGATGAAGAAAAAGAATTGTACGAAGGTGCCTTACGAAGAAGGCAATTACGGCTAATACTAGCAGGTAAAATGAAACCGGAAGAAGCGACTGAATTACATCATTTTTTTAATCAGATTGGAGCTTAGTGGATTATTAGTTATTGGTTATTGGTTGTTGGTTCTTAGTTATTCGTATTAGATCACGTTTTAGACAAAATCTTACAGGCTATCTGTATGATGTTATGAACAACAAGCTACGATTAACCAATAACGAATAACCGTTTAGCTCCCGAGAGCGACAATTCGGTCAAACTCTTCTCGCTTTAGCGGCATCACCGATAACCTACCTTGACGAACTAAAGCGATTTCCTGTAGCTGCTCGTCTTCTTTGATCGTTTCTAAGGTAACCGGTTTTTTTAAGGTTTCCACTGGAGCTAAATCAACGACTACCCAACGTTCATCTGTTGTGGTCGGATCTTGATAAGATTCTTTAACCACTTTTGCGATACCCACTACCTCTTTGCCTTCATTGCTATGGTAAAAAAGTACCAGGTCGCCCTTTTTCATATCCTTAAGATTATTCCGTGCTTGATAATTCCGCACACCATCCCAAAAGGTTTGTTTGTCTTTTAGAAATTGCTGCCAACTGTATTTAAAAGGTTCAGATTTAACCAAAAAATAATTCATTTGTATACGTTGTTTTTAATCGATTTATCGGCTCCTGCTTTATCGTAGGATAGCCGGCGCTAAAATAAAAAGATCATATGAAAAAAGGAACGAGTTTTCGTTCCTTTTTAATGCTTGTCCAAATTAATTTTTGTTCAAAATGGTCACTGGGAATTCTTTAATGTCCGCTGTGCCCATCTGCTCCATGTGCATGTCCATGCGATAATTCTTCGGGAGTTGCTTCCCGGACATTGAGGATTTCGATATCAAAATGCAAATTCTGTCCAGCCATAGGGTGATTTAAATCAACCACAACAGCCTCTGGGCTTACTTCTACCACCTTAGCTCTGAATTGATTGCCTTGGTTGTCTTGTAAAGGCAGGATTTCACCTACGGGCGGAATACCAGATTCCTTAAACATATCGGTTGGCAGTTGCGCTACGGCGCTGTCGTCTTTCTCGCCATATGCATCTGCAGCTCCTAATTCAAAGTCGATTGTATCTCCCTGCTTGAGTCCATGAATATGCTCTTCAAATTTTGGAAGCATCATGCCTACCCCATATAAAAATACAAGGGGGTTGGTTTTGTCTGCCTCTTCAACAAATTCTCTTTCCCCATTGTTAATGGTGTGCAATTTGTAGGTTAGTGCTACAACGCTGTTGGGTGTAATGGTCATTTTTATTAAATTATGGAAATCGTTTCTTAATTATTCGATTTCCGGTTCAAGAATTAATTTTTTTAAACCTTCTATGGTAGAAACTGGTAAACTACAGGTATTGTTTTTACAAACATAAATTAGTGAGTCACTTGTTATTCTACCTTTTAACAAGGGCAGGTTTTCCTGTTGGCCTCCCAATAAAATTTTATTGGGGATATAGTACTGATCAGCTGCTTTACGTAAATCGTGATGTTGAGAACCTGTAATAGCTATTTCGTAAACGCCATAAACGATTTCCAATAAACGTATGCTCCAATTTGAATAGGCAGAGCCGTAACTTTTCAATTGCGGGAAAACATTGGCCATTAACTGAGCCGATACTTGTCTATAATAAGCATTATCAAAAAGTAGGCCTAACTTATATAACTGGTGTGACATAACTGAATTTGAGGCAGGGATGACATTATCCATGATTTCAAATTTTCGTGTAATCAGTATTTCTACATTATCAGCCGTATAATAAAATGCGGCCTTTTGATTATCATAAAAATGTTCGAGCGTATAATCAAGCAAGCGTTTAGCTTGATTTAGCCAATGCAATTCGAAAGTCGCTTCATAAAGTGAAATTAGACTTTCTATGGTGAAAGCATAGTCATCTAAAAAACCATAAATTACGTTATTATTGGCTCCTATTGACTGATGCAATAACTTTCCGTCAGCTAAGACATGTCGATCTAATAAATAATGAGCATTTTCTTTCGCAATACGTAAATATTCTTCCTTAGCGAATGCGCGATAGGCATCTACATAGGCCTTCAACATCAAGGCATTCCAAGAGGTGAGGATTTTATTGTCTAAAGCAGGTCTTTTCCGTTGTTCCCGATAATGCCATAATTTTTTCTTCGTATCCTTTAAATCGCGTTCCCAATTACTTCCTTGATAGCCCATTTGTGCTGCCAGTTTGTCAGCATTAATTTCCGTTTTCAATACATTGGTACCTTCATCTTCCCAATTCCCATTAGGTGTTAGTCCAAAGTAGCGGATATAAAATGGAGCATCATTACCTAGTATGCTTTCAAATTCTTCTTGGTTAAAGGTATAATATTTACCTTCTACCCCTTCGCTATCCGCATCCAGCGAACTATAAAATCCTCCGGTATCGGATATCATTTCGCGATGTACCCATTCCAACGTTTCTTCAACAACCCGTCTATACACAGGCGTCCGTTGCTGTAGGTAAGCCTCTGCATAAAGACTAACCAATTGCGCATTATCGTATAGCATTTTCTCGAAATGAGGTATATGCCATTGCCCATCCACCGAATAGCGTGCGAAGCCCCCTCCTACATGATCGTAAATACCTCCAGCAGCAATATGCTGCAAGGTGAAATGGGTATGTGTTAATATTTCCTGATCCTTGGCAAGAAACCCATACCGTAATAAAAACAACCAATTATTAGGTAAAGGGAATTTGGGTGCCCTATTGTAACCACCATATTGGTTGTCAAACGAATGTCGCCAGGGCGATATGATGGCATTCAGATCTGCTTTGGTATACGCGTCCGGTATACGGTTAATCTGAAGCGATTCGCTATCTTTAATGCCTTGCGTTAACCGTTCTGCATAGTCAAATGCTGTTTGTGGATCATTTGCCCATAATTGCTCCAACTGCTGCAAGATGTTTATCCAGTCATCTGGCCGAAAATAGGTGCCTCCATAAATAGGTCTCCCATCAGGAAGGCAAATGCAATTTAAAGGCCATCCACCACTGTTCGTCATCAGTTGAACAGCAGTCATATATATTTGGTCAATATCAGGGCGTTCTTCCCGATCAATTTTAATGGAAACAAAACCTTCGTTCATCACCTCTGCCACAGCCACGTTTTCAAAGCTCTCTCTTTCCATAACATGACACCAATGGCAGGCAGCATATCCAATACTCACAATGAGTAGTTTATTTTCTTTTTTGGCCTTGGTTAAAGCTTCTTCGCCCCAAGGATACCAATCTACCGGGTTATGCTGGTGTTGCTTAAGATAAGGAGAAGTTTCGTGCTGAAGATGATTCGCCATAAGATAGGTAAAGGTACTATTTTTGATTTAATATCGTGCATGTGCTTTAAGTAAACAACAAAACCCACAATGTTGCTGTAAATCTCTTTTTGAAAAACGTGGCATTGATGCTAAAAACCACTATTATTGAAGAAAATCGAAACTTTCTTATACAGAAAACAAGAATCAACAATAAAAATATAAAAGTAATTTTTAATTAAAAAAAATAGCTGGCGATATTTTTAGAAAATGACCATAGTATTTTTCAAAACTATTAAAGTGTTTTAACAAAAACACTTCGGTGATTTAGTCATTTCTATTTAGTCATTTTTCCTAAAAAAACTTCATTTTTTACCCTTTAAAAAAGTATATTCAAAATCACTAGTGTCCGGAAAAAAATAAAAAGGAGCAGTAGAAATTAATCAGACTGCTCCAGGATTTATACTTTTGAGTTGCGACAAAAAAGTATGAACAA